>JBAUVQ010000447.1:0-13276 GCA_049583305.1 Methylocystis sp. | reverse complement strand
CCGGTCCTATGCCTTTCCTTGGCGCGTGGCTTCGTCAAAGCCTGCCTGCTATCGCTTGTCGCCGACGCCGCCCTCGCCCTCGTCGCCGGGCTCGAACATATGTATGGGGTGGCCGGGCATGATGGTGGAGATCGCATGCTTGTAGACAAGTTGCGAATGCCCATCTCGCCGCAGCAACAGGCAAAAATTATCGAACCAAGTGACGATCCCTTGCAATTTCACCCCATTGACCAGGAATATGGTGAGCGGAACCTTGTTTTTCCGAACAAAGTTCAAAAAAGTATCCTGCAGGTTCTGCGCGCGTTCGGACATCCGCTATCCTGTTCTTTTAGTTGAGCGACGCGAAAAGGCGCCGCCTCGAGTTCGTTGCCTCGACTCTAAGCCATAATCTCGCATTAGAGCGCGACTGCTGGCGAGGCGCAAGCCGTAACTGGTCGACGGAGCGCGGATTCGTGCGAAAATGGCTGTCGGCGCGTCGAGCGTCGATCGGGATGGAAGGGTTTGAGACATGTCGCTGCTGGAAAGTTGGACGAAGCTCTGTCCCACCCTCTCGACTCTTGACGAGGCGACGCGAGCGAGCCTGAGCGCGCTCGCGCGTCCCATAGCCGCGCCGGCCGGGACGCGCTTGTTTCGCGAGGACTCGCCGTGCGAGGCCTATCTCATTCTGATTTCCGGGCAAATCCGCGTGCAAAAGACAGGCGTCAATGGCCGCGAGATCATGCTTTACCGCGTCGGCCCCGGCGAGACCTGCGTCGTGACGACCGCCTGCCTTATGTCGGGCGTCGATTATGACGCGGAAGGCGTCGCGGAGACCGACATAATCGCCCGAGCTCTGCCCGTGACCCATTTTCGCGATCTGCTGGCGCGCTCGCAATCGTTTCGCGATTTCGTGTTCAGAGCCTTCAGCACGCGCATTACGGGCCTGCTGGCGCTTATCGAGGAAGTCGCGTTCGGGAGCATCGACCAGCGCTTGGCCTCTCACCTGCTGGATTCGGGAAAAGGAAAGGCCGAGGTGGCCGCGACGCATCACGAACTGGCGGCGGAGCTTGGAACGGCGCGCGAGGTCGTCAGCAGGCGGCTCAAGGAGTTTGAGCGCAAGGGGTGGATCAAGATTGGCCGCGGCGTCATTTCCATCTTGAACGAGGGCGAATTGAAGTTGTTGGCCGGCGACGGGTTTTCTTCGTGATTATGTCACTGACTCCGACGCTCGGGCCTGGGCAGAATGGCGTCGTTTCCAATGCCAAGCCAAGAGGGGCGTCATGACAAGGAATGTAGGCGGCATCGACAGAATTCTTCGTATCGTGCTGGGATTGGCGCTCATTGGCGCGACGCTCGCGGGCTATTTGCCGGCGTGGGGCTGGATCGGCGTGGTGCCGCTCGCGACCGCGTTGGTCGGCTGGTGCCCGGCCTATGTGCCGTTCGGCGTCAAAACCTGCAAAACCGACGCGTAATCCGTTCGATTCCGCGAGGCGATAAGTGAAAGCCGATCGCCTCGCGCGGAGTCCTCGCTCGATCTGAAGTCCTCACTCGATCTCCAGCGATTTCAGTTTGCGGTGCAGCGCCGAGCGCTCCATGCCGATGAATTCGGCCGTGCGCGAAATATTGCTCGAAAACCGACTGAGCTGCGCGATCAGATATTCCCGCTCGAAGACTTCGCGCGCCTCGCGCAACGGAAGGCTCATCAGCTTTTCGCCGCGCACGCCGGCGGGCGTCGCGGGAACCAGTTCGCCGACATCCGCCGGAAGCATTTCGGCGGTAATCTCGGTTCCGGCGTCGCCAGGCGATAGAATCATCAACCGTTCGACATTGTTGCGCAGCTGACGAATATTGCCCGGCCAGTCGTACATCTGCAAA
The DNA here is from genome assembly GCA_049583305.1 of Methylocystis sp. Taxonomy (GTDB): domain Bacteria; phylum Pseudomonadota; class Alphaproteobacteria; order Rhizobiales; family Beijerinckiaceae; genus Methylocystis. Next base: position 11,422 of record JBAUVQ010000447.1, on the reverse strand, counting down.
ACCGCCATCGCGTCGTCGCGGACGCGCCGGCGCGGGATGCCGGAGGCGACCGACATGCTCTCCATGAAAAAATCGATCAGTTCGGGAATATCCTCGCGCCGCTCGACCAGCGAGGGGACGCGCATCGTCGCCACGGCGAGACGGTGGAACAGATCCTCGCGCAACGCGCCTTCCTCGATCGCGTAGCCGAGGTCGCGCGCCGAGGAGGAGATGATGCGCACGTCAACCTCCACCCGCTTCGAGCCGCCGACGCGCAGAAAGGTCTGGTCGATCAGCACGCGCAGGATCTTGGCCTGCGTATCCTTGGGCATGTCGGCGATTTCGTCGAAGAACAGCGTGCCGCCGTGCGCTTCCTCGAGCGCCCCTACTCTGCTTCCGCCGGCGCGATCCTCGAGGCCGAATAGCTCGACCTCCATGTTTTCCGGGGTGATCGTCGCGGAGTTAATGACGACGAAGGGCGCGCCCGCTCTTTGCGAAGCCTCGTGGATGCAGCGCGCCGCCAGCTCCTTGCCGACGCCCGGCGAACCGGTGATCAGGATGCGCGAATTGACGGGCGCCATCTTGGCGACCATCTGCTGCAATTGGATCGCGGGCGCCGAACTGCCGACGATGCGGTCGTGCGCGCCCGCGCGCATGCGCAGAGCCGAAACCTCGCGGCGCAACTGATAGGCTTCGAGCGCGCGTTCGGCCACCAGCACGAGGCGGTCGGCCTTGAACGGCTTCTCGATGAAGTCATAGGCGCCCATGCGGATGGCGGTCACCGCCGTCTCGATATTGCCGTGGCCGGAGATCATCACGACCGGCAGGCTTCGGTGCAGCTTCTGGATCGCCTCCAGCACCTGCAATCCGTCGAGGCGCGAGCCCTGTAGCCAGATGTCGAGAAAAACGAGATGGGGCCGCCGCGTGGCGATGGCCGCGAGCGCGTCGTCGGCGTCCTTGGCCGTGCGTGTTCGGTGTCCCTCGTCGCTCAATATGCCCGCGACCAGCTCCCTAATGTCCGCCTCGTCGTCGACGATCAGAATATCGCTCGCCATCACGCCCCACTTTTTTCGACTTGCGAGAGCCGTCCGTCTTGCGACGGTTTCTCGTTCTCATCCTTCGGCGTCCCGGCCGGCCGCGTCGGGGCGATCGGCAGCAGCATGCGCACGCAGGCGCCCTTTCCATCCGGCGCGTCGAGCAATTCCAGCTTGCCGCCGTGCTCTTCGACGATCTTGGCGACATTAGGCAAGCCCAACCCTGTCCCCTCGGCGCGGGTCGTCACATAAGGCTCCAGCAGCAGCTGCCGGTTGACCGCGGGAAATCCCTTGCCGTTGTCGATCACGTCAAGTTCGGCCCATTGATCGCGCTGGCGCAAGACAATTCGCACCACGCCCTTGTCGCCCGCCTGCTCCGGCTCCCGCGCGGAAATGCCCTCGATCGCGTTTTTGACGATATTTTGCAGCCCCTGGGATAACAGTCGACGGTCGAACATGGCGCGAAGCCCGGGATGCGGCAGGTCTTCCACGATATCCACGTCGGCGTTGCCGACCCGCATTAAGAAGGCGACCTGCCGCACGCATTCGCAGAGGTCGTCCGGTTCGAGAAGCGCCTTGGGCATGCGCGCGAAGGACGAGAATTCGTCGACCATGCGCTTGATGACGTCGACCTGCCGCACGATCGTGTCGATGCACTGATCGAACACATCGCGATCCGCGAGGATCAGCTTGCCGTATTTGCGCTTCAGGCGTTCCGCCGAGAGCTGGATCGGCGTTAGCGGATTTTTGATCTCATGGGCGATGCGCCGCGCCACGTCGGCCCAGGCGGAGCTGCGCTGCGCCGTGACGAGATCGGTGATGTCATCGAGAGTCACGACGAAATTGGGATGTCCCTCCACGGCCCGGGCGGAGGTGACGCGGACATTATAGGTGCGCTCGCTCACGCCGCGCTTGATCGTCAGCTGCTTTTGCACGGCGCGCGGAAAGGCTTCCGCCGCCTCCTTCAGAATGGGCGCGATCTCCGGGATCGCCGCCAGGGTTCGCGCGCCCGTGGTCGCCTGCGCGTCCGTTCCCGACGCGCTCGCGCGCAGCATGGCCTCCGCCGACCGATTGACGACATTGATCGCGCCATCGGCGTCGACCCCCATCACCGCCGCCGGCACGCCCGCGAGCACCGCCTCGGTGAATTCACGGCGTTCGTCGTTGATGCGATTGGCTTCCAGCAGGCGGGTTTTTTGAAAATCCAACTCGGTGGTCATTTTGTTGAACACGTCGCCGAGCCGCGCGAGATCGCCATGCGCGCGATCCACGTCGACCCGCACGTCGAGATTGCCGCCGGAGACCTGATCGGTCGCGGCGATCAGCGTGCGGATCGGCGCGACGAGACGGTTGGCGAAATCGAGCCCCACCCAGATCGCCGACAGCAACATGATGGTCGTAAGCAGCGCGTACATCGTGAAGAAGGCGCGTTTCACGGCGGCGCCGAACGTTTCAAAGGCGTCGTAATTGTTGATGAGGACTTCCGCCTGTTGCGGAAATTCAACGGCGAAAGGGTCTATCGCGCGCGTGGCGTAAAGGAAGGTGTCGGGAAAGGAGCTGAGCGCGCGCAGCGCGACGAAGGTCTTGTCGTCGTCGATCAGCAGGCACAGGCGCTCGCCCTTGCGAGCGTTCTCGAACTCCGACAAAGGCGGCGTTATGATAATCGAGGCGGACGCCCCGGAAACGTCGACGCGGTCGAGGATTTCACCGGTAGGTTTGATCAGCGCCGCCGCCGAGAAATCCAGAAAGCGCGCGCGCGAATCAAAAAACTCGTGGAATTTCGAGCGGTCGACCATGAAGGTCAGGGCGCGGTCGAGGTCGTAGGCGGAAAGCTGCGCTTCCTGCAACAGCGCGCCGCACTGCGTCTCGCGGAAGACCCGCGCCGCCTCCGCCGTGTTGTGGACGAAGCCTTTGACATTGGCCATGAAGGCGGGATTGAGCGCGCGTTCGAGGCTGACCGATCCGACCACCGCCAGCACGAGCGCCGGCGCCAAGGCGACGACCGAAAAAAAGGCGACCGTGCGCACATGCAGACGCGCCGCCGCCTCGCCCGCGCGCCAAGCCTTGAACAAGGTCAGCGACTGGACAAACACCATGCCGGTCAGGAGGACAAGCGCCGCGCCGTCGACGCCGTAAAGCGCGAGCAGCGTGTCGCTGGTCGGAGCGATCGGCCCGAATTCCGCCATCACCAGGAAAGTCGCGAGCGCGCAGCCGACCGCGATCACCACCACGATCGGGCCGAACCAGGGCCTGAACGATCGCTTCTCCGGGGGCGTCGTCGCCGTTCCGCTTGGATCTCCCGACATGGACATAGGTCTGTATAAGCCGGGCCGCGGGCGGTCGCAATCGTGGCTCGACCCGCGGGCGGATCACGCGGCGTCCGTCGCTTTTGATCGCGCGCGGGGCGCGTGCGGCGACGCCTTAAGCAGCGGCAGGCCAATCAACGGCAGGGCGCGATGCTCGGCGCATGGCGACTTGACATTCGATGAAAGCAGCAGCGAGCAAACCGGCGGCGGCGCATTGACAATTTGTTCACGCCGCGCGCCTCGCCTCGCTACCTCGGCAGGCGCATCAGCCTGATGTCGAGGTCGTTGACCTTCTTTCGCAGGGTGTTACGGTTGAGGCCGAGCAACTCCGCCGCCTTGATCTGGTTGCCGCGCGTCGCCGAAAGGGCCGCCGTGATCAAAGGGATTTCAATCTCTCTGATAATGCGGTGGTAAAGGCCGGGCGGCGGCAAGGCGTCGCCGCAGTCGCGAAACAGTTTGGCCAGATGCTGCTCGACCGAGGCCGACAGCGTCATCCCGCTCTCCAACTCCATGTCCGGCGCGGCCCGGCTGGTCGGAGCGAGCCTTTCGTGCGCCGGTGGATGTTCCTGATCGAGTTCGGCCTCGATAAGCTGTTCCGACACGACTTCCTGCGGATGCAGCGCGGTCAGGCGGCGGATCAGATTTTCCAATTCGCGGATATTGCCGGGCCAGCGATAGCGCTTCATGCGGTCCAGCGCCGCTTGTTCGATGTATTTTTGCGGCAGGCCCTCGCTGACCGCGACCTTGAAGAAGTGGTTCACGAGGTCCGGTATGTCCTCGGCGCGCTCTCGCAGCGGCGGCAGCCGCAGCGGCACGACGTTCAGCCGAAAATACAGATCCTCGCGGAACAGGCCCTGCTGGATCAGGATCCGCAGATCCTTGTTGGTGGCGGCGACGATGCGGACGTTGGTCTTGATCGGCGTGCGCCCGCCCACCGTCGTGTATTCGCCCTGCTGCAACACGCGCAGCAAGCGTGTTTGCGCCTCCATCGGCATGTCGCCGATCTCGTCGAGAAACAGCGTTCCGCCCTCGGCCTGTTCAAAGCGCCCGGCGGAGCGCTGGGCGGCGCCGGTGAAGGCCCCCTTCTCGTGGCCGAACAATTCGCTCTCGATCAGGTCGCGCGGAATCGCGGCCATGTTGATCGCGACGAACGGCCCCTTTTTGCGCTTGCCGTAATCATGCAGCGCGCGGGCCACCAGTTCCTTGCCCGTGCCGGATTCACCGTTGATCAGCACGGTGAGGTCTGTCTGCATCAGGCGCGCGAGCGAGCGATAGATCTCCTGCATCGCCGGCGAACGCCCGACGAGCGGCATGCCCTCCATCTCCTCGGGCGCGGCGGCGTCGCCGTTTTTGCGCGGCTCGGCCATGGCGCGGCCGACGATGCCGACCAGTTCCTTGAGGTCGAAGGGTTTTGGCAAATAGTCGTAGGCGCCCCGCTCCGAGGCTCGGATTGCCGTCATGAACGTGTTCTGCGCGCTCATGACGATGATCGGCAGTTCGGGCCGAAGCTTTTTGATGCGGGGCAGCAATTCGAAGGCGTTCTCGTCGGGCATCACGACGTCGGTGACGACAAGATCGCCCTCGCCCGACTGCACCCAGCGCCAGAGCGTCGCCGCCGTTCCGGTGGTGCGAACTTCGTATCCAGCGCGCGACAACGCTTGCGCCACGACAGTGCGGATCGCGGCGTCGTCGTCGGCCACAAGTATTTCACCACGGTTCATATACATTGTCTCCAACCTAGATCGGCAATCCGTCGTCCCGGCGCGGATTCGATCGGTCCTTTAGTGGCAAACAACGCGAACTCTCGCGGGTTGAGTCTTTGCGACGCTTCGGCGACTATCGGTGATCGACCTTTCATCGGCGGGCTTAACGATACATGGGCATGAGTATTCGGAAAATTGTTCTTCGTGGGTGCGATTCGCATTCTATGACGCCGCCGTGGTCGTTGACGATCTTGGCGACCAGTGCAAGTCCGAGGCCAGTTCCCGAGGACTTCGTGGTGACGAAGGGTTCGAACAGATGGCCGGCGATGTCGTCGGGAACGCCCGGGCCGTTGTCGCAGACCCGAAACTCCAGCGGCAACCCGACGGGGCGCTTCGAACCCTGCACCCGAAGGCTGACGCCCGGGCGAAAGGCCGTGGACAGCTCGATCTCCCCATCCACCGCGTCGCCAATGGATTCGGCGGCGTTTTTAACGAGGTTCAGGAAGGCCTGCACGAGCTGGTCGCGATTGCCGGCGAGCGCCGGAAGCGAGGGATCGTAGTTCTCGCTGAAGCGGATATGGCGCGCGAATCCGCTACGCGAGACCTGCTTCACATGGTTGAGGACGGTGTGAATATTGACCTTGTCGCGTTGCAGCGGGCGCTGATCGGAAAACACCTCCATGCGGTCGACCAGACGCACGATCCGGTCCGTCTCTTCGCAGATCAGTCGCGTCAGCGCGCGGTCTTCGTCGCCGAGGCCCATTTCCAGCAATTGCGCGGCGCCGCGAATGCCCGACAGCGGGTTTTTGATTTCATGCGCCAGCATCGCCGCCAGCCCGGAAACCGAGCGCGCCGCGCCTTGATGGTTCAGCTGCCTGTCTATTTTATCGGCAATTGTACGTTCTTGCAGCACGACGAGCACGCCGCCCTCGGTTTGCGGCAGCGGGGCGCAATGCACGTCGACGCTACGGTCGCCATTGGCGCCGGCGCGTCCAAGGTCGATTTTATATTCGTTGATCGCGGCGCCGCGCTCGCGCACCTGCCCGATCAGCGTCAGCAGCGAGGAGCCAAAAGGCAGCAGCCGCTCCAACGTCTGGCCGATCAACAACGGCTTGCCGATCTCGAAAAACGACTCGGCGGCGGCGTTGGCGTCGACGATGACGCCATCCTTGCGCAGCGCCACGATGACATGAGGCAGCGTCTCGAGAATGCAGGAGCGACTGTCGTCGCCGATCACCCGAAGACGAGCGGTCATCGGCGGCGCGGCGGATTTCTCGCCGGTCTTCGCCGTCGGTTTGGCGGTCGACTTGACGGTCGGCTTGGCGCTCGTCTCGGCGGTCGTCCTGGCGGTCGTCCTGGCGGTCATGCGGCTTCCTCGCGTTCCGGGAAAAAGAACAGTCGTTCGATCAGCGAGCGAACCTCCCGCGGTTCGTCGCTGACGACCAAGGCGCGCCGCGTCGCCCGGTCTTCGTCTTGTTGGCCAATTCCGGCGTGATCCGCGTAGGCCGCGAGATGCTTTCGCGCGTGCCGCAATCCCGGCCCCTGCCCCATCGTCGTCATCAATCCTTCCAAATGCTCCAGCGCCAGCGCCCCGCGCTGCTCGCGCGACGGCGGAGGGCGATGGCGCCCGTTTTCCAAATAATAGGCTATGTCGCCAATCAGCCAGGGGCGGCCAATCGCCGCGCGCCCGACCATGACCGCATCCGCGCCCGACAGTCGCAACATCTCCCGCGCCGCGCGCGGGCTGTCGCAGTCGCCATTGGCGACCACGGGAATGCGCACGGCGTCCTTGACCGCCTTGATCGCCGCCCAATCGGCCGAGCCGTTGTAAAACTGCTGGCGCGTGCGGCCGTGCACGGTGACGAGCGCGGCCCCCTCGGCCTCCGCCCGGCGCGCCAGCTCCGGCGCGTTGCGAGACGCGTCGTCCCAGCCGAGCCGCATCTTTACACTCACGGGAATGTTGACCGCGCCGATGGCCGCGGCGATCAGCCGGCTGGCCTGGTCCAAATCTCGCATCAGGGCGGAGCCGGCAAGCCCGCCGGTGACCCTCTTGCAGGGGCAACCCATGTTGATGTCGATCCACGCCGCGCCGGCCTCGGCGGCGTGGCGCGCGGCGAGGGCGATCCCCGAAGGATCGCGCGCGGCGATTTGGATTATTCGCACGGCGGACTCGCGCGCCGTGGAGCAAAGCCGCAGCCGCGTCTCCCGATCCCCCCTGGAGACGCCGGCGGCGGTGACCATCTCGCTAAACGTCACGGCGGCGCCATGACGCTCGGCGATATTGCGCATCGCGGCGTCGGTGACCCCGGCCATCGGCGCGAGAAACGCGCGGCCGGACAGCGCGAGGCCGCCGATTGTCAACGGCGGGGCGCCGAGAGGTGCGCCCAAAGTTTCAGCATTTATCATCTTGCCTAGAGCATAAGCAGTTTTTGGCGCGCTGGCAATGTTTGTTGCGGCGCGGCATTTTGGCGGGGAGCACGGCGATACCGCACGGGGGGAGCGGACTTCCAACGTGCTGTCGCCTTCGCGAAGAAGCGTCTATCATTGCCGACGAGGCCATGAGAGGCGGGAGCTTATGAGCGAGCTACATCGCATCACCACCGACCCCGCGCAATGCGGCGGACGCCTTTGCGTTCGCGGCTTGCGCATTCGAGTCGCGGACATTTTGAATCTTCTTGCGGCCGGCGCCGCGCATAACGAAATATTGGCCGACTATCCGGTGCTGGAGGAAGCCGACATTTTGGCGGCGCTAGAATTCGCCGCGCGCCAGAGCGACCACATTGTACTGCGCTGACAATGGGTTAAGCCACCGCCATGTCAGGCTAGCGCCGCCGCGAGGGTTTTGTTCCCGAAAGCATTGAATTGAGCCTGTCCTGGTCAGTAAGTGGTGGATCGGTGTTTGTAAGCCTTTCCAAGGCAGCTTTTGCTATTTCATGACCTTGAGCAGCGGCTTTTCGATACCAAATTTTCGCTTGAACGAGGTCTTTTGACCTAAGGCCGTTTCCAGTCTCGTAAAGCCAACCGACATTATATTGTGCTTTCGCATGTCCCATATCGGCAGCTTCACGATAATATGACATAGCCTTAGCATAGTCCTGCGGGACATTCAGTCCCTGCTCGTACATCAGCCCCGTGATGAACTGCATTTCTGCTGCTTGAGCCACAGAGGGGGATATACTACTTTTTAGCGGGGAGTCTTTAGCCGAGGTCTCTATGTTTGCCGCGACTCGAGGCTGTTCAAATGAACTTGACTGGGTCGATCCGATTTCGTTGGAGGGCTCGATGGCCCCCTGAATTGGCAGTTTCTGCTCCACAACAACGTTCTTAGCCGGGGGGCGTTCTGCTGACGCTTCCATCCACAACCACCCGCCGAAAACTGTCAGCACCACAGTCGCAAGAATCCCATTGCTCACAGAGGTATTGAAATTCTCCAAGCCATGTTTTGTCTTCTGTTCAGTGTTGGTGTCCCGCCGCACCGCGTCCTCTGCGGCGCGTCGCGCGGCTTCAGTTTCAAATTGATGCCGTCGCGCTTGATCCGCTTTGCGTTGCTCTTCCTCGACTCGTCGTGCTTCCGCTTCTTCGACCTTTCGTCGCTCCGCCTCAAGCCGCTGGACTAACGCTTCCGCCGCCTTCCGCCGCTCCTCCGCGACCCGCTCTTCCTCTTCCCGCCGCGCCTTCTCGTCCAAGCCTCTGGCATCTTCCCGCTCGCGCAACGGGTTGATCAGCGGGAATTGCGCCAGCCGCAGCGCCCCAAAATTCCGCCACGTCGCCTCATAATCGCGGACTTCCTTCCACCCCGGCATCACCGGCTCGCGCCCAACCATCCGCGCCAGTTCGTCGAGCAGGCGATCAAACCCATGCCCGCCGCGCGGCGCGCCGGTCCAGTCGGTTAGGTCGATTGTATCGGCGCGGCCAAAGCCCAGCGGCGGATCGACGCGCTCCAGCCAGGCCGGCGCCAGCTTGCCGTGGCGCTGGGCGAGATGGGCTTCCTCCAGCACCCATTCGCTCTCGCGCGACAGCGGGCACCACAGCACGACGACGGCCTTGGCCTCGGTCAATTCGCGCTCGATCTGGCGACCGAAATCCTTGCCGGAAATCAGCCAGTAATCGAACCAAACGGAATAGCCGTATAGCTCGATCACCCGCGCGAGATGCTGCGCGGCGCTACGACGTTCGCTTTTATAGCTGATGAAAACCTCGGCCATAGCCGCCGCTCGACTCCGCGAAAATCCGAATACGAAAGCAGCTTAACCGCGCCAACGCCGGCGCCAAGCTTTTTCGGGGCGCCCGCGATTGACGCCGCCGCCAAAACGCGACACATCGGCGCCATGACGCCTTCCTCCTCACTCGCCATACTCACCGTCGCCGGCGGCCGCGGTTCTCGCGCCGGCGAGGGAATTCCCAAGCAATACCGGGGCTTGCTCGGCAGGACCGTGCTCGCCCGCACGCTGGAGGCGCTGCACGCGGCGGCGCCGCAAGCCGTTCTGGCGACGGTCATTCACGCCGACGACCGCGAATTTTTTGACGCGAGCGTCGCCCAACTCTCTGATTCCACGCGCGAAAAACTGCTGCCGCCGACGATTGGCGGCGCTTCTCGCCAGGACAGCGTGCGCAACGGGCTTGAGGCGTTGCAAGCGCTTGAAAAGCCGCCGAAAACCGTGCTGATCCACGACGCGGCCCGTCCCTTTGTCGACGCGGCGTTGGTCGCGCGGGCCATTGACGCCGCGCTCGACCACGGCGCGGCGGCGCCGGGCGTGCCGCTCGCCGATACGATCAAGGAAATCAATGACCTCGGCAACGTCGTCGCGACGCCGGAGCGGGCGCGGCTGCGGGCGGTGCAGACCCCGCAATCCTTCAATTTCCACTTGATTTTAAAGGCGCATCGCGCCGCTGCGTCGAAGGCGCTGGAGTTCACCGACGACGCGATGATCGCCGAACACGAGGGACATGCCGTCCACGTTTTCGCGGGCGATCCCGGCAATTTCAAACTCACCACGGCGGAGGATTTTTTGCGCGCGGAATCGTTGATTCTCAATAGCTTACCGGATATTCGCACGGGTCAGGGCTATGACGTTCACGCCTTCGCGGACGGCGACCATGTCTGGCTTGGCGGCGTGCAAGTTCCTCATACTCATGGACTTTCCGGCCATTCCGACGCCGACGTGCTGATGCACGCGATCACCGACGCCATTCTCGGCGCCATCGCCGAGGGCGACATCGGCTCGCATTTCCCGCCCTCCGATCCCCAGTGGAAGGGCGCTAAGTCTCGGATTTTCCTGGAGCATTCCGCGAGCCTCGTGCGCCGTCGCGGCGGCATGATCGCTCATATCGACGCCACAATCGTCTGCGAAGCTCCCAAAATTGGTCCGCACCGCGACGCGATCCGGACCAGCCTCGCCAAGCTCCTCGCCATCGATCTCGACCGCGTCGCGATCAAGGCGACAACCTCGGAGCGCCTGGGGTTTACCGGGCGCCAGGAGGGCATGGCGGCGCTGGCGATCGCGACCGTTCGACTGCCGGGATAGACCAATGCGCGACGCGCATAATCGCGCATTGGCGCGCACTTTGCTCGATGTCGCGCGCATTGGCGGGCATGTCGTGACCACCGCCGAGTCTTGCACCGGCGGCCTCGTCGCGGGCGCCATCACCGACCTCCCCGGCGCCTCGGAAATCTTCGATCGCGGCTTCGTCACCTATTCGAATGCGGCCAAGGTTGAGGTGCTCGGCGTGCGGACGGAGACGCTGGACACCCACGGCGCCGTCAGCCGCGAGACCGCCATTGAGATGGCCCAAGGCGCGCTGAAACATTCGCGCGCGACCCTCGCCGTTTCCGTCACCGGAATCGCCGGGCCCGACGGCGGCTCGCCCGAAAAACCCGTTGGACTCGTGCATTTCGCTTGCGCGGGGCCGGACGGCGCGCGGCATGTCGAGCGGCGCTTCGGCTCGCTGACGCGCGATGAAATTCGCGCGGCTGCGGTGGCTCAAGCCTTGGAAATGCTTATAGAATCAGCTCAGACGCGGCCATAAACCTGATCGGCCCGCTTGACAAAGGCGTCGCTGTATTTGTGGAAGGCCGCGTCGAACATCGCGCCCATGACCAAGCCGAGCGCGACGCTCTTGAATTCATAGGCGATGAAAAACTCGACGACCGAGCGCGGCTCGCCCTTGGGCCCCGGCGGCTCGTCGCGGAAAGACCAGCGATTGTCGAGCTTTTTGAACGGCCCGTCGATATATTCGACGAGGATTTCGAGCCTTTGCGCGTTGCAGGTGACGCGGCTGGTGTAGCGCTCGCAGATCGCGCGAAAGCCGACCTGCATTTCCGCGACGATGACCTCGATCCCCTCGCCCACCTGTGTACGCCGCCGCACCCGCATCCCCTCGCACAGCGGCACGAATTTGG
>JBAUVQ010000446.1:0-2408 GCA_049583305.1 Methylocystis sp. | reverse complement strand
CGCCGGCGGGGCGTCGATGTTCATCAGCGTGAAATGCGCCTTGCGGTTCTTCTTGATCCGGTAGGCGAGGGACTTGACGCCCCAATATTCGACCTTGCCGACGGTTCCGCCCAGCGAGGTGATGATGGTCTTGAATTGCACGGTCAGCGCTTCCGCCTGTTGTGGCGAAATATCCTGACGCGCAAGATAGATATGCTCGTAGAGAGCCATTTTGTCTTGGCCTTTCCAAAAAACCACGCGGCCCGCCCCGGCGCGGAGCCCTTCGAGCCTTCATGGGAAAGGCTCGACAAGGGAAGTTCGAAGGCGGGAACACGGGAAGACGGGCTGCTTCTCCCTCCCGGGATTAAATCCCAGGCTTCCGTTCAGCCCCCGGCCGAGGCGTCGCGAAGGGCTGTCTATAGCGGGATTTGACGAAGATGCAAGGACGCGGGCGGATGATTTCGCGCGCAAGGCGCCTAAGTCGACATCATCACGTGCTCGCGAAACCGCGGCGGCCGCATCAGGCGCTACGTCCCGAAAACCGCGCCGTCGGGCCGGCGCGCCGGGGCGAAAACCTCGCGCGGGGCCGTGAGCGGGCGGGTGGCCTAACTATTGCTGAATACAAGCGAACTTGGCCAATGAACGAAACGGGTCGTCCCATGGCTATTCAGCCTCCCACCATCGCGTCGCTCCAATCACAGGGGGTTCCGGGCTTCTTCGTGACCTGCTCCAATCCGATGTGCCTGCATTCGACGCCGATCGCCTTCGAAACGCTGTCGCTCGATCCTTCGACGCCCCTTCCCGAAATCGAGAAAAAGCGCAGCTTCATTTGTCCCGCTTGTGGCGCGCGGCAACACTCCACCCTGCCGAGTTGGTTCGGTCATCCGGCGCCGGACGGCGAGTCTTGATCGTCTCGCCCTTGCGTCGAAGCCCGTCTTTTGCCAAATAGAGCCCGGGAGGTTGGCGGTGGACGTTCCACTCGCCAACCGGGTCAGATCCGGAAGGAAGCAGCCCTAACGAGAACGGGCGGGTCTTCGTCCAACCTCCCACCGTGACGCCTTCGCCGCCGCGGTCCGCGTGGCCGAGCCGCTCATCTCGATCGTCAGCGAGCCTTTAAAGATGGACGAGCAGCGCCAATCGAAGGCCGCCGCGCCGGAGAGCGCGAGCCTCGCGCTAGGCGGGCTCGACCTCGCCCCGCCGCCAGCGGCCTATCGCGTGCTCGCCCGCAAATATCGCCCGACCGGCTTCGCCGATCTGATCGGCCAGGAGCCGATGGTGCGGACGCTGCAAAACGCCTTCGAGCTCGACCGCATTCATCAGGCCTATCTGTTGACCGGCGTGCGCGGCGTCGGCAAGACGACGACCGCCCGCATTCTGGCGCGCGCCTTCAATTACCAATTGCCCGCGAAAGACGATCGGCCCGCGGTCGACCGTCCGACCATCCACATGGAGGACCTGGGCGTCCATTGCCAGGCGATCATCGAATCGCGCCATGTCGACGTGCTGGAGATGGACGCCGCCTCGCACACCGGGATCGACGATGTGCGCGACATCATCGACAACGCCCGCTACCGTCCGGTCATGGCCCGCGTCAAGGTGTACATCATCGACGAGGTGCACATGCTCTCCAAGGCCGCCTTCAACGGCCTGCTGAAGACGCTGGAAGAGCCGCCGGAGCACGTCAAATTCATCTTCGCGACGACCGAAATCGACAAGGTGCCGGTTACCGTGCGCTCGCGCTGCCAACGGTTCGATTTGCGCCGCGTCGACGCGGGCGCGCTCGCCGTCCATTTGCGCAAGATATGCGATCTCGAGGGCGTCGCGATCGAAGCCGAGGCGCTGACGACGATCGCGCGCGCCGCGGAGGGTTCCGTGCGCGACGCGCTGTCCCTGCTCGATCAGGCTATCGCACACGGCGGCGGCGGCGGCGGCGCCGAGATCGCCGCCGAGGATTTACGTCGAATGCTCGGCGTCGCCGACAAGGCGCGGGTCATCGACCTGTTCGAAGCCGTGATGGCCGGCGAGATCGCGCGGGCGCTCGCACAGCTCGAGGACCAGTATAATGGCGGAACCGATCCGGCCCGGATCATCCTGGAATTGGCGGAATTCACCCATCTCGTGACCCGCGTCAAGGTGGCGCCCGACACGGCGGCTTCGTCGACCTTGACCCCGGAGGAAAGCCGGCGAGGACAGGCGCTCGCCGAACGACTGTCGATCCCCGTGCTCTCACGCGCCTGGCAGATCCTCTCGAAGGGCGTCGAGGAGCTGCGCGTCTCGCAAATGCCGCTCGCCGCCGCCGACATGGTCTTGGTGCGGCTGGCTCACGCGGCCGACATGCCGACGCTGGACGAGGCCATGCGCCGGCTGGGGCAAGGCGGCGGAGGCGGCTCATCCGCGGCGAGCGGCGGACCGGCGGAGCCGCCACGCGC
>JBAUVQ010000445.1:0-18993 GCA_049583305.1 Methylocystis sp. | reverse complement strand
ATGCAGGAGGGCGATTTCCCTTTCCCGGTCAAATACGGCTATTGCGCGGTCGGCCGCGTCGAGGCCGGCCCGGAGGCGTGGCTTGGAAAGACGGTTTTCTGTCTTCATCCGCATCAGACGGGTTTCGTCGCGCCGCTCGATAGGCTTCGGCCCGTGCCGCAAGCCGTTCCGGCGCGGCGCGCGACTCTCGCCGCCAATATGGAGACCGCGCTCAACGCGCTTTGGGATTCCGCGGCCGGGCCGGGCGATAGAATCGTCGTGATCGGCGCCGGCGTCGTCGGACTGCTGGTCGCGGCGCTATGCGCGGGGCTTCCGGGCGCGGAGGTGATCGTCGTCGACATCGATCCGTCGCGCGCGAAGATCGCGGAATCTTTTGGCGCGCGCTTTCTCGCCGCCGCCGACTTCGCCGCGCGCGGGGAGGCGGACGCCGATATCCTGTTCAACGCCAGCGCGAGCCCCGAAGGGCTGGCCCTGGCGCTTGGCGGCGCGGGGCTCGAGGCGAGCGTTATCGAGACGAGTTGGTACGGAGACGCGAATGTCGCCGCGCCGCTTGGCGGGGCGTTCCACGCCAAACGGCTGCGGCTGATCTCGTCGCGGGTCGGACGGGTGTCGCCGTCGCGCCGTCCGCGCTGGAGTTTCGCGCGGCGTCTCGACAAGGCGCTCGAATTGCTCGCCAACGCGCGCTATGACGCGCTGATCACGGACGAGGTGAAGTTCGAGGACATGCCGCGCGAACCGCCGCGTATTCTAGCGCCCGGCGCGTTCGGCCTCGCGACCGTCGTGCGTTATTGAAGGGGGAAGCGCATGTACGCCGTCGAAGTTCGCGACCACATCATGATCGCGCATAGTTTTCGCGGGGAGGTGTTCGGGCCCGCGCGGCGTTTGCACGGCGCGACCTTCGTGGTCGACGTGGCGTTTTTCCGCTCGGAGCTCACCGAGGATAATGTCGTGGTCGACAGCGGCCGCGCCCATGAGGCGCTGAAGACGACATTGGCGCCGCTCAACTACCGCAATCTCGACGATATTCCGGAGTTCAAGGGCCAGCAGACCACCACCGAATTTCTGTCGCGCCATGTCTTCGACGCGATGGCGGGCGCGGCGCGCTCCGGCGCGATGCGGCCGGGCGGCGACGGAATTGAGCGCATCCGCGTGACGCTGCATGAATCCCACGTCGCCCGCGCCTGGTTCGAGGGGCCGGTCGCCCGATGAGGATTATATTCGCGACGCCGGGCGATTTATCCGCGCGCACGGGCGGTTATGGCTATGATCGCGCGGTTATCGCGGCCCTGCCTGAGTTTCATGTCGAGGTCGCGCATGTCGCGCTGAAGGGAAGTTACCCCTTTCCAAGCGAAGACGAGGCGCGAGCCGCGGCGCAAGCGATCAACGCCGCGCTGGCGCCGCGGGACGTAGCGCTTATCGACGGCGTTGCTTATGGCGCGATGCCGGAAAGCGCGATCCGCCTGATCGCGGCGCCGGTGCTGGCGCTATGTCACCATCCGCAGGGGCTGGAACAGGGGCTCGATCCGTCGCGATCGGCGGCGTTGCTCCGCAACGAGGCGGCGGCTCTCGCGCTTGCCGCGCATGTGATCGTCACCAGCGCGCATACGCGAAAAATACTGATCGAGGATTTTGGCGTTTCGCCGTCGCGCATCACGGTGGCGATGCCCGGCGCGGCGCCGGCCTCGCGCGCCTCGGGCTCGGAAGGCGGAACGATGTTGATCGCAGTCGGCTCCATCATCGCGCGCAAGGGCTTCGATATATTGGTCGAGGCGCTGGCGGGTCTTAGGGATCTCGACTGGCGTTTGCGGCTCGTTGGCGGCGCCCACGCGCCCGAAACCGCGAACGCTCTGGCGCGTTTGATAGAAGCGCGCGGACTCGGCGCGCGCATCGACTGGCTGGGCGAGGTCTCCGCCGAGGCGCTCGATGGGATTTACGACTCAAGCGATATTTTTGTCTCCTCCTCGCTTTACGAGGGCTATGGCATGGCGCTGGCCGAGGCGCTCGCGCGAGGCTTGCCCATTGTAACGACGACTGGCGGCGCCTGCGTCGACACCGCGCCGGACGGCGCCGCGCTGAAAATTCCGCCGGGAGATGTCGACGCGTTGCGCGAGGCGTTGCGGCTGATGATCGAGAGCGAGGACTTACGCCGAGACTTGAGCGAAGCCTCGTGGCGGGCCGGACAGCAATTGCCGAGCTGGCGCGACACGGCGCGAACCGTCGCCCGCGCCGCCCGCGCCATCGCCCCGGCGGTGGCGTGACCGGTTTTTCCGTGAGGTGGTTCGCCCAGCGGGAGGGCGCGGATTCTCTGGCGCGCGACGCCGTTCTGGCCTGTGACGGGCGCGAGGTCTGGACGCCGCCGCGTCGGGTCGACGCCGCCATGCTCGAGGCCTTCCATCGCCATCAGCTCGGCGACGAGGGGTTTCGCCCCGCCGCCGGCCCGCGCGCGAGCACGGCGCCGCGGGAGACGCTGGAGCGGCGCGGCTACGAGGCTCATGTCGGCGCCAGCCGATGGCGGCTTGGAAAGGGAGACGCCGACCTGATCGCGGCGCCACGTTAATCCGTGACCCTAGAAGTAACTGATTTTGCAGGATAAGAGCCGTCGGGAGGCCTTGTTTTGAGGGAGTTGAGCTCAAAACATTGGCCCCGACGCTTTCTTTGGTCTAAAGCAGTCGTGGATGGTGGCTAAGGGGCGCTTTTGGGTCGAAGCGCCGACAGGGATAGAGAAGCGCGAATCAATGTTGCCGCTATTCGTGCAGAAACAGGTCAACCGACTGAGACGCGGGCTTTGGGCGGCGCCCTTGTCGGTTGTCCCCGCGCCTTTCCGCGCCAAGTCGAAGGGTGACGCGACGATCGCGCGCGAGATCGTCTCCCACGAAAAACAAGCCGGCTACGCGCATTCCGCCGGATCCCTTCCGCTGCGCACGCTGCTGCGCCTTGAAGAGTTGTTGCCTGGGGCGCCAACCGCCACGGCCGAAACCGGATGCGGCAAATCGACGATATTCCTTTCGCGGATATCGCGAAGCCACAAGGTCTTCTGTCTCGACGACCGCGAGAGCGGCGACGCCTCCAGCGTTGCCTATTTCATGGATTGCGCGGCGACGCGGATGGACCGGATCGACGTCATCTTCGGTCCAACGCAGGCGACGCTACCGCAATACAAGGATCATCCCGCCTATGACCTCGTGTTGATCGACGGGCCGCATGGCTTTCCGTTCCCCGATCTCGAATATTACTACTTTTATCCGCATCTGAAGACGGGTGGGCTGCTCGTCATTGACGACATCCAGATCCCGACCATCGGCCGGCTGGCCGAATTCATCTCCGAGGACGCCATGTTCAGCGAGGTCGAATGCATCGGCTCGACGGCGGTGTTCCGTCGCACCGACGCGCCGGTTTTCGATCCCTTCAGCGACGGCTGGTGGCTGCAGGACTACAACCGCCGACGCGCCGATTTCTCCAAGCATATCCATTTGCGCGACGGCAATCGCCGCAAGCCCTTCACTTTCGAGGGACGGTTTTAACGCCTTTCCGGCAAAATGCGCCGCGTGAGTCCGTCGCGCTTGACGAAGGCATGGCGGGCGACCCCCGAAAGATGCAGCGCCACCAGCGCCGCGAGCGTGAAGCCGGCGAGGCCGTGCAGCGAGAACAGCAGCTTGGAGAGAGGCTCGTCCTTGGCGAGCAGGGCCGGCGGTTCGAACAGCCAGAAGAGGGCGGGGCGCGGACCATGGGCCGAGAAGGCCAGCCAGCCGAGCATGGGCGTTAACGCCAATAGAACATACATCGCATGATGCGTCGCGATGCGCGCGACCATCAGGGCCAGAACGGTCAGGTCGAACACTCGTGCGGGAAGAACAGCCGGTCCTGGAGCGACCCTCGAGGCAAATCCCCCATGATCGCGCCGACCGGGATCAGAGCCAGCAAGATTGGCGCGACGAGCCAGCGCAGCCATTTCGCCGGGGCGGAATAGTTCTGGACCGCGTCCGCGCCCTCTCGATCCGATATGTCCGCCTCCTTCATCCCAAGTGTTCTCCAGCGCCTGAAAAATCGCAGTCGAACAACACGTCGCCGCCGCCCAGGAAATACACTTCCGCGCGCCGGCGCGGGCGGCAGTTCGAAGCCAGAGCGGCCCGAGTCGATGATGACCGGGGAGACCGGAACATGCAGCCGGTCGACGCAGCCGGCTTCGAGCAAGCCGGCCAGCGTGCGCGCGCCTCCCTCGATCAGCAGTTGGCGCAGTCCCAACGCGAACAAAGCCGCGACAATGGCCTTCGGCGCGATGCGTCCGTTCCGCGAGGGCAGTTCGATTCGCTCGACGCCCGCGCCAGGCGCGGCTGTGATGAGCAGACGCCGAGCGCCGTCCTCCGTCAGCCATTTGCCCCGGCGATCCAGCCGTCCATTGGGGTCGATCACGACCCGGGCGGGGTCGCGCCCCTCGATCCTCCGCACATTGAGACGCGGATCGTCGGACACGATGGTTCCGGCGCCGACCACCACCGCGTCGACATGGACGCGCAGTCGATGCAAGTGATGTAGCGCCTCCGGACCGCTGATGCCCCGCGACTCGCCGCCGACGGTGGCGATGCGGCCGTCGAGCGACTGGTCAAGCCGCGCCACGACGAAGGGGCGCTCGGTCGACGCCGCGCGCAGCGGGGCTAGAGTTTTTCCGGTTCTGATTGCACCGGAAAAACTCTAGATTCCCTTATTTTGTCGTGCTTTCGAAAGGCAAAACCGCCATCCACTTTTGCCGAACGCACTCTAGGGAATCGCTGGCCGCCGCGCGATGTCCGGGTAATTCCTGGTCGCGATCGACGCGCGCCACCTTGGCTTCCTGTCTCCCCGTCCGATCCGCGGCGTCGCCGGGGATGCGTCGGAGATGGGATTGCAATGCGCGGGCATTTCGGACTTCAATGAGCGGGCATTGGTCCTTTTCTCGCTCCGTCGGAATCGCCGCGATGTTGAAACGCCTGTTCGAGTCCTATCTGCTTTTGTCGCGCTGGCTGCTGGCGCCGTTTCTGGCGATACTGACGTTGGCGTTGTTCGCGCTGATGGTCAAGGCCGGCAAAAAGGCCTTGACGCTCGCCACGCTGATCATGGAGGGACAGGATCAGCACGTGACGCTGGCGATTTTGAACCTCATCGACATCACGCTGATCGGCGCGCTGGTGGTGATCGTCACCATTTCGGTCTACGAAAATTTCGTCGCGCGCATCTCGCCCCAGGATCACGGCGATTGGCCGGAGTGGATCGGATCTATCGACTTCTCGCAACTCAAATTGAAGCTGATGGCGACCATCGTCGCCATCACGGCGATCGAATTGCTCGAAGCTTTTATCGACGCGGACGAAACCACCGACCGCGATCTCTATTTCGCGATCGGCATTCACTTGACATTCGTGTTTTCGACGCTCGCCCTGGCGGTGGCGGAGCGCTTGTCCGGCCACGAGACGCGGGGCGGAGCGTCGCCCAAAAGCTAAGTTCGTTTCTTAACGCGAACCGACTTCCACTTCGTTCGAATGGGCGGCGACCGCCGCGAGGACCGGCTTCTTGCGTTGGAGCTTGCTCATCAGCAGATAGATGACCGGCGTCGTATAAAGCGTCAGAACCTGGCTCAGCAGCAGCCCGCCGACGATGGTGATCCCGAGCGGACGGCGCATCTCGGCGCCGACGCCGGTGGCGAAAGCGAGCGGCAAGGCGCCGAACATCGCCGCGAGCGTCGTCATCAGGATCGGGCGGAATCGCTCCTTCGCCGCTTCGATCGCCGCGTCGTGCACGCTCAAGCCCCGCTCGCGTTGCGCGTGCAGCGCGAAGTCCACCAGCATGATGCCGTTCTTCTTGACGATGCCGATCAGCAGCAGAATGCCGATGAAGGCGATCACCGTGAATTCGACGTGGAACAACTCCAGCGCCAGCAGCGCTCCGAGGCCGGCCGAGGGCAGCGTCGAGATGATCGTGACCGGATGGATGTAGCTCTCGTAGAGTATGCCGAGAATGATGTAGACGGCGACCAGCGCGGCGAGGATGAGGAAACCCATGTTGCCGGCGATCTTACGGAAATCCGCCGCGTCGCCGGCGAAGGCGGTGCGCAGTCCGCGCGGCGGAATCATGCCGGAAATCGCCTGATCGATCGCCGCCGTTCCTTGCTCTAGCGCCGTGCCCGTCGCGATGTTGAAGGTGATCGTGACCGCCGGAACGACGCCCTGATGATTGACGACCAGCGGCATGTTGCCGCGTTCGATTCGCGCCAGCGCGGTCAGGGGAACCTGCCTCCCGTTCGCGCTCGACACATAAATTCCGGATAGATCCTTGATGTCGCGTTGGCGCGAGCGCGGAACCTCGATGACAACCCGGTAATTATTGCGTTGCGTGTAGATGATCGAGTCCTGCCGCTGCCCGAACGAGCTGTTCAGCACGTTGTCCAGCGTCGCGATCTGGACGCCCATGCGCGAGGCCGCGTTGCGGTCGATGACGACATTGGCCTTCAAGCCGCCTTGCTCCGAATCGGTCGAAACATCGGTGAGTTCCGGCAATTGCTTCAAGCGGTCGAGTATCTTCGGAAACCATTCCTCGAGTTCGTTGGGGTCGCTATCGGAAACGGTGAATTGATATTGCGCCTTGCTCTGGCGTCCGCCGGTGCGCAAATCCTGCGACGGCACGAGAAATACGCCCAGCCCCGCGATCTTGGCGAATTCCGGTCGCAGTCGGTCCATGACCTGAAAGCTCGACGAGCGCCGCTCCTCGGATGGCTTCAGCGCGACATAGAGCCGTCCCTGGTTGGAGGCGTAGGCCTGATTGTTGGAGCCGATGAACGAGCCGACATTGGCGACGTCGGGATCGTTGGCGAGCACCTCCATCGCGCGCTTTTGCAGCCGCTCCATTTCGGCGAAGGACACGTCGGCCGAGGCCTCCGTCGTGCCGTTGAGAAGACCGATGTCGTCCTGCGGCAGATTGCCCTTGGGAATGGTCGTGTAAAGACCGACGGTCATGACGAGCGTCGCGAGGATCACGAGAAGCGACACCCAGGGATGATCGACGACGGAGCGCAGGCTGCGCCCATAGAATGCCACCACCTTGGCGAGGCCGTTTTCGAAGAACCGGTCGAAGGCGTTGGCGACCGTGTGCTTTCGCGTGGGCAGCCAGGCGCAGAGCATCGGCGTCACGGTCAGCGAAATGATCATCGAAATGACGATCGAAAACGTCAGCGTATAGGCGAATTCGCGCACCAGCCTTCCAATGATGCCGGGCATGAACAGCAACGGAATGAAAACCGCGATCAGCGACAGGCTGATCGATACGACGGTGAAGGAGATCTGCTTGGCGCCGAGCAGCGTTGCTTCCATGCGACCCATGCCGCGCTCGACATGCGCCTCGACATTCTCGATCATCACGATCGCGTCGTCGACGACGAAGCCGACTGAAATGGTGAGCGCCATCAAGGAAAGATTATCAATCGAGAAGCCCGCCGCCCACATCGCGGCGCAGGAGCCGACCAGCGACAAAGGCACGGTTATGCCTGCGGCGACAACCGGTGAAAGCCGCCGCAGGAACACGAACACGACCGCCATCACCAGACAGACGGAGATGAACATCGTGCGTTGAATGTCGGAGATACTGGAACGGATCGTTTGCGTGCGGTCCGACAACACCGCGATGTCGATGCCTTTCGGCACCCATTCCTGCAATTTCGGCAGCAGCGCCTTGATGGCGTCGACGGTCTCGATGACGTTGGAGCCGGGCGACTTGAAGATGACGAGGATCACCGCCGGCTTGCCATTGTACCATCCGGCGGAGAGCCGGTTGAGCACGCCGCGCTCGACGCTCGCCACATCGGCCAGTCGCACCACCGCGCCATTCTTGGAGGCGACGACGATCCCGCGATAGTCGTCGGGCGTATTGAGCTGATCGTCGGTCGCGATGGTGACGCCCCGTCCTTCGCCGTTCAAGGCCCCGGTGGGAGACTGCACGTTCGCGTTGATGACGGCCGACGCGACGGTGTCGATTCCAAGTCCCATCGCGGCGAGCCGCGCGGGATCGACCTGAATGCGGACCGCCGGCTGCGTCGCGCCGGCCACGAGGACATTGCCGACGCCCGACACCTGAGCGATCCGTTGCGCGATGACGGTGTCCGTCGCGTCGAAGATCGCGCTGGTCTGCATCGTGTCGGACGTAAGCGCGAGCACGAGAACCGGCGCGCCGGAGGAGTTGGCCTTGCGAAAGGTGGGCTGAGCGGAGAGATCCGTGGGCAAATCGGTCTGCGCCGCGTTGATCGCGGCCTGCACGTCGCGCGCGGCCGCGTCGACGTTGCGGTCAAGATCGAACTGCGCGACGATTTGCGTGACGCCAAGCGAACTGATCGAGGTCAGTTCGTTGAGGCTGGAAATCCCGGCCAGCCGCCGCTCGAGCGGCGCGGCGACCGACGCGGCCATGGTTTCCGGATCGGCGCCAGGTCGCGAGGCGGAAATGCCGATGATCGGAAAATCCACCGCCGGAAGGCTGGCCACCGGAAGGAATACGTAAGCCACCGCGCCGATCAAGAATAGCGCGAGGGAGAGCAGGGTCGTGCCGACCGGCCGCGCGATGAACGGCGCCGAAATGCTCACTCAGCCGCCTCCTTGCGCTCCGCTGGAGACACGGACGCCGTCGGCTCTTCATCCCCGGGCTCGTCGTCCTCGGGCGCTTGCGCGAGTCGCGCGCGCAGCCGCTCCACCGCGAGATAGATGACGGGAGTGGTATAAAGCGTCAGCATCTGCGACAGCAGAAGTCCGCCAACAATCGAAATGCCGAGCGGGACGCGCAGCTCGCTGCCGGAGCCATGCGACAGCGCCAGCGGCAATGCTCCGAGCAGCGCCGCGAGCGTCGTCATCATGATCGGACGAAAACGCAGATGGCAGGCGCGCACGATCGACTGTTCCGGGGACAGTCCCTCCAGTCGTTCCGCCTCCAGCGCGAAATCGATCATCATGATCGCGTTTTTCTTGACGATGCCCATCAGCAACACGATGCCGATCAACGCGACGATCGACATGTCGAGTCGAAATAGCATTAAGGCCAGCAAGGCGCCGACGCCCGCCGAGGGGAGTGTCGTCAGCACGGTGAAGGGATGCGCGAAACTCTCGTAAAGAACGCCGAGCACCACGTAAATCGCGATGATCGCCGCGAAAATAAGATAGGGCTCGCTGGCGAGCGACTTGCGAAACTCCGCAGCGTCGCCGCTGAACGAGCCCACGACGATCGAGGGCATCTGAATGTCGCGTTCGATCCGCGCGATCGCGTTCAGCGCGTCGCCCAGCGACGCGCCCGGAGCGAGATCGAAGCTGATTGTCGCGGCCGGAAATTGCTCCTGATGGGCGACCGAAAGAGGAGCCGAGACGCTATCCGCGTGGGCAAAGGTTCCGAGCGGCGTTTGCGGACCTCCGCCGGGCGCCGCGACATAGAGCTTTTCAAGCGCTTTCGGGTCGCGCTGATATTGTTCGGCGGCTTCGAGGATCACGCGATATTGATTGGACTGCGTGTAAATCGTCGAGATCTGGCGTTGACCGAACGCGTCGTTCAGCACGTCGTCGACGTTTTGCATCGAGATGCCCAGTCGTCCCATGCTCTCGCGGTCGATGCGGACGAAGGTGCGCAAACCGCCAGTTTGCGTTTCGGCGGCGACATTGCGCAAGATCGGCTCGTCCCGCATTGCGTCGAACAACTTGCCCGCCCAGGTGAGGAGGTCCGCGTTATCGCCCGTGGTCATCGTGTATTGATACTGCGAGCGGCTCACGCGCGTCGTGATCTGAATGTCCTGCACCGGCTCGATATAGAGCTTGGCGCCCGCCAGCTTCTCGGCCCGCGCCTTGAGCCGTTCGGAGATGCGGTCGGCGCCGTCCTCGCGCTTGTCGCGGTCGCGCAGCGTGACGGAGAAATGCCCGACGTTGGTCGTTGGGTTGAGGGGGCCGACGCCCAGCACCGAGGTGACGCCCGTCACGTCCTTGTCCTGTTCGAATACCCGGGCCACGTCGGCCTGTAGCGCCGTCATCGCATCGAAGGAGATTTCGGGAGCGGCTTCCAGCACAGCCGTCAGCAAGCCCGTGTCCTGGCGCGGCAAGAAGCCCTTTGGAATGAAAATATACAGCGCGATGGTGAGGGCGAGCGTCGCTCCGGTCAAAACCAGCATGAAGCGCTGGCGCTTCAGCGCCCATTCGAGGGTCGAGGCGTAGAAGCGATCGAGCCAGGACGTCGGCGCCGGGTCGTGGTCGCGCGCTTCGTGCCGCGGCAGGCGCAGCAATTGGCTGCACAACATCGGCGTCAGCGTGAGCGACACGATCGCCGACACGACGACGGCCATCGACAGGGTGAGCGCGAACTCGCGGAACATGCGGCCGACAATGCCGGTCATGAACAACAGCGGGATAAAGACGGCGATCAGCGAAACGGTCAGCGACACGACGGTGAAGCCGATTTCGCGCGCGCCGTCGAGCGCCGCTTGCCGCGGCGTTTTGCCTTTTTCGATGTTGCGGACGATGTTTTCGATCATCACGATGGCGTCGTCGACGACGAAGCCGGTGCCGATGGTGAGCGCCATCAGCGACAGATTGTCGAGCGAAAAGCCCGCCGCCCACATGGTCGCGAATGTCGCGACGATGGACAGCGGCAGACTTATGCCGGCGATGATCGTCGCTCGGAGGTTTCGCAAAAACAGCAACACCACCATGACCACGAGCGCGATGGCGATCACCAGCGTGAACTCGACATCGGCGATGGAGGCGCGGATCGTGTCGGTGCGGTCGTTGACGATTTCGAGCGACATGCCGGAAGGGAGCAGGCGCCGCAGTTTCGGCAGCTCGGTTTTCAGCAACTCGACCGTGTTGATGATATTGGCGCCCGGCTGGCGGAAAACATCGAGAATCACGGCTGGCTCGCCCTGATACCAACCGCCGACCCGGCTGTTTTCCAGCCCGTCCACGACCTTGGCCACGTCGCTCAAAATGATCGGCCGGCCGTTGCTCCATTGGACAACGATGCTCTTGTATTGATTGGCGACCAGCAATTGGTCGTTGGCGTCGAGGGTATAGGATTGCCGCGCGCCGTCGATGGATCCCTTGGCGCCCGCGACATTGGCGCCGGCGATGGCGAGACGAAGATCGTCCATGCTCAGATGATTGGCCGCGAGACGCGCGAGATCGGCCTGAATACGAATGGCAGGCCGCACGCCGCCCTCGACCAGCACTCGGCCGACGCCAGGGACTTCCGACAATCTCGGCGCGAACTGCGTGTCGGCGAGATCGCTCATATCGCGCAACGTCGACGTTTCCGAACGCAATGTCAGCGTGACGATCGGCGTGTCGGCGGGATTGACCTTCGCATAGACGGGTGGATAGGGCAGGTTGCGCGGCAGCGTCGACGCCGCCGCGTTGATCGCCGACTGCACGTCCTGCGCCGCCGCGTCGATGTCGCGGTCGAGATCGAATTGCAGCGTGATCTGCGAGAAGCCGAAGGCGCTCTGCGACGACATTGTCGAGAGCGAGGGGATCTGGCCGAACTGGCGTTCGAGCGAGGCGGTCACCAGCGACGCGATCGTGTCGGGGTTGGCGCCGGGAAGCTGCGTCGTCACCTGAATGGTTGGGAAATCAACCTGCGGCAAGGGCGAGATGGACAGGCGCGTGAAGCCCAGCACGCCCGCGAGAAGCACGGCGAAGCCCAGCAGCGTCGTCGCCACCGGTCGAACGATGAAGGGCTGAGAGATGTTCATGAACTAGTTCATTTCGTTCGCGCCCCGTCGGACGAAGCGTTGCTCGGGCGTGCGGCCGCGGGCGGGCGGGGGCCGCCAGCCGCGAAGGCGGGATCGACCGCGCCCGGGACGGCGGATGGCGGAGCGGTTTTCAGCGCGTCTTGGTCCGGCGCTTTCACCACGCGAGCCTTGGCGCCGTTCGAGAGCCGGGCGAAGCCGGAGGTGACGACATTCTCGCCCGCCGCCAGCCCCTGCTTCACCACGGCGATGTTGATGTTGTCGTCCTGATACCCTGTCGTTACGTCCCTCAGCGTCGCGACGTTGTTCGCATCCAGAACGTAGACGTAAGCGCGGCCCTGGCCTCTCTGTTGTATCGCCGTGCTCGGCACGACCGTGGCCTGTTTGAGCGTGTCGACGGTAAGGCGCATATTCACGAATTGCCCCGGCCAGAGCTTTAGCGACGGATTGGCGAAGGTCGCCTTGATCTTCGCGGTGCCGGTCGTCTGGTCGATCTGATTGTCGATCACCGACACGGTTCCGGTTTCGATCAACGTGGCGTTGTCCGGCCTGAGGGCGTTGACTCGCGCGACGCCCTTCTCCTGAGCCGCCTGCACGGAGGGCAGGGCCTGTTGCGGAATTGTGAAGATGACATAGATGGGCCTCAACTGCGTGATGATCAGGATGCCCGTCTGATCGGTCGCATGCAGGATGTTGCCGACATCGACCAGCCTGATGCCCGCGCGCCCGTCGATCGGCGAGGGGATGGTGCAATACTCCAGCGTCGTTTTGGCGCTGTCTATCGCGGCCTGATCCGCGCGCACCTGCGCCTCCAGCTGCGCCACCAGATATTTTTGCGTGTCGTATTGCTGTTGCGAGCCGTAATGGCCGACCGTCAGCCTCTTGTAGCGCACGAGATCGAGCCGCGCGTTGGCGAGGGTCGCCTCGTCCTGCGCCTTCTTCGCGACGGCCTGATCATATTGGGCCTGGTAGAGATTGGGCTCGATAAGAGCCACCACGTCGCCTTTTTTCACGTCTTCCCCTTCGTTGAAGGGGAGTCTCACCAGGCGGCCGTCGACCTGCGCGCGGATCGTCGCGGTATTGAGCGCTTGCACGGTTCCGACCGCGTCGACGGTGATCGGCACGTCTTCCGCGCGCGCGGTCGCCGCGGTCACCGGAATCGGCGGGGCCGTCTGCGGGGCGTCCGTGGCGCTCGTATGCGAGGCGGGCAGCCAGCGCCATGCCGCCGCGAGCGCGAGCGCGATCGCCAGGGCCAAGAGCTGCAAACGCCGGTTTTGCAAGAAATTCATGGCCAAGGGCCTTTGTCCTCTTCATAGGCCGCGTCGGCGCGGGCGATTTCGACTTCGCGGTTGGTCGGCTCCCAGCCGCCGCCGAGCGCCTGATATAGGCTCGTCGCCGCCTCGAAATGCGCGAGCCGCACCTGTTCGAGCGTGTCCTGGTTCTGAAAGTAGGCGGTTTCCGTCGTCGAGAGCGTCACGATGTCGATCGTGCCCTCGCGCAGCCGCGCCTGCGCGGCCGTGAGCGCGCGCCGCGCCGCGCTCACGGAATCCTCTTGCAGCTTGAACTGCCGCGCGGTCTGCGCGATGGCGATCAGCGCGTTCTCGGTGTCGGACAAAGCGGTCAGCGTCTGCTTGCGATAATCCGCCGCGAGCTCCGCGAATTTGCCCTTTTGCAGCTCGTACTGTCCCTGGAGATTATAGCCGTCGAGCAGCGGCTGCGCCGCGTTGGCGGCGATCTGCCAGGCGATGGCCTGTGGCGTCAGCAGATTCTTCAGCAATAGGCTCTGCACGCCGTATTGCCCGGTTAGCGTAATCGACGGGAAGAAGGCCGCCCGCGCCTGCAACACCGAGAATTCCTGCGAGGCGAGCTTGGCTTCCGCCTCCGCGACATCGGGCCGGCGTAGCAACACTTCCGACGGCAGCCCCGGCTCGACCCGCGGGAAGCGCAATTTCGCGAGCGACGCGCCCTTGGTGTCGAAGCTCTCCGGCGCCCGCCCGACCAGCACCGCGAGCAGGTTCTTCTGCTGGCGAAACGTTTCCTCGAGAGGCGGGATCGCGGCCTTTTGCGTGTCGAGCACGGTCTCCTGCTGCGACGTGTCCAGCACGGTGGCGGTGCCTACATCGAGCCTCGCCTTGATCGCCTTGAACACGTCGTCGGCGATCCTGACGTTTTCACGCGCGATGCGCAGTCGATCCTGCGCGTTCAGCACCTGGAAATAGGAATTGAGCACGGAGGCGATCGTCGAGATCTCCACCACGTTCCGGTCGAAGCGGCTGGCGTTGGCGAGCAGCCGCGCGGCCTTCGAGGCGTCCTCGTTCTTGCCCCAGAAATCGACCTCATAACTGGCGTTAAGCCCAAGCTGGTACTGATTTTGGCGGTACGAGGAGAAGCTTGTGCTGGAGGTGGCGGACTGGCCGGCGGCCGTGGGGAAAAAAACCGACGCCCCCGACGTTTGGGTGCGCTGCGCGGAATCGTTGCTCGTCAGCGCGGGCCACAGCGCCGAGCTGGAAACCCGGGCCTGCGCGTCGGCCTGGGCGATGCGGGCCACGGCGGCGGCGATGTCGAAATTGTCTTCCAGCGCCTGATCCACGACGCCGGACAGCTCCTTGGAGCCGAATCGCGCGGTGAAATCACGGGCGGAGCCGAGCGACGGCGCCGAGGCGGGCTTGGCTTCGCGGAAACGCGCCGGCGGCGGCGCGCTCATGTCGGGCTTTTGCCAATCGAAATCGCAGCCCCCTAGCGTCGCCAGTAGGGCGAAAGCGGCGAGCGAATCGGGCGGCTTGCGTGGACGAAAAGAAATTGGCACGGCGATATTCTTCGCTTTCTCCGCTACGGGCGCGCGTCTTATGCGCTTATTCCGACAAACTTACTAGACTATTGCCCGCGCGGCCGGCGACGCATCAACGTCGCGGGTTCCAACTGGGTGCGAATCGACCGGGAGATCGAGACATCATATTGATTCGCCTTGGGGCGAAATGACGGCGTTCCCGGCGAAAGGCCGTTCGGCGCAGCAGTGAAGCGTAACGCATGTTACGGTTAGGAGTACAGGATTCAAGAGTGAATGACAAGCGCCGCGCGCCGGGTTCCATGGCTTTGCTTCGCCCGGGAGCGGGATACGCTTCACGCGCGACTCACATCGGCGCAAAAAAGCCCCGGCGCGGAAAACCTCGGTCTTCCCGCGCCGGGCCGATATTCGTCGGGAAGCGATCAGTCCTTGTGGTCCTGGCCGCCTTCGCCGCCGCCGAAGCCGTGGCATTCGCCGCCGCCGAAGTGATGATGGTGATGCCAGCCCATTACATGCAGCATCACGACCAGGCGGTGCTTCTGGCCGTCGTCGAGGCTCGCGTACAACGGCTTGATCGCCTCGGAGAATTTCGTCAATTGCGCCGCGTGCGCTTCCATCTCCTTGGCGTGGCGCTGCATCCCCTCGATCAGGTCGTGGCGCTCCTCATGTTCGTCGCGCTTCTCGGCGCATTCGGCGGCGTGCGCCTTGGCGCGTTCGCGAATAGCGGCCTCCACCGCCGGCCAGGTCTTTTCCTGCGCGGCGGTCAGCTTGAGCCCGGCCTTCAGACCGGCGATTTTGGCGTCGACCAGCGCCGCGCGGTCTTCGTCCGAGAGCTTCCATTGGGCGCCGTCCTCCTGTTTTGGCGGCTCGGCATAGGCGCCGGAAGAGAGAACCGGCAGCAAAAGGGCCGCGGCGGCGGCCGCGATCAGAAGATGTTTCCTCATCGAACCTGTTTCCTCTTTGTGGCGGCCGAAATGCCCGACGCCTCATCCGCGTCCCCCGTTCGTCGGGGCGGCGAGGGCGCCGCTTCGGCCTTCTCTCTCGACTTCAACAGTCTCGCAGGCGGATGTTTCCCCGATATGTCCGCGCAAACGCAAAATGTTGCTGGATTGCGTCCTGATAAGGACCGGCGCATAGGGCCGCGAGCCTTCAGGCTTCCGCTTCAGGCTCCGGCGAGCCGGATGGCGCGACCCCATAATCGCGGCGCCCCATGATCGCCGACCCCACGCGCACGTGGGTCGCGCCGAGCTGGATAGCGAGTTCGAAATCCGAACTCATCCCCATCGACAGCGCGGGGAGGCCATTGCGCGCGGCGATGTCGGCGAGCAGCGCGAAATGCGGCGACGCCTGCTGGTCGATCGGCGGCACGCACATCAATCCGTCGATCTTCAAGCCGTAGATGTCGCGGCACGCCGCGAGGAAGGCGTCGGCCTCCTCGGGCGACACGCCGGTTTTTTGCGGCTCGTCGCCGGTGTTGACCTGCACGAGCAAGCGCGGATGCTTGTTCTGCCGCGCCATTTCCTCGGCCAGCGCCCGCGCGATCTTTTCGCGGTCGACGCTCTCGATCACGTCGAAGGTTTCCACCGCTTCCTTGGCCTTGTTCGACTGCAATGGCCCAATCAGATGCAGTTCGATATCGGGATAGCGCGCGCGCAGCGGCGGCCATTTGCCGCGCGCCTCCTGCACGCGATTCTCGCCAAACACGCGCTGTCCGGCTTCCAGCAGCGGAACCACGTCCTCGCCGGGAAAAGTCTTGGCGACGCAGACGAGGGCGACGCCGGCGGGATCGCGCCCGCAGTCGCGCGCCGCGCGGTCGATGGAGTCCCTGGTCGCGTGCAATCGGTCGACGATGGTCATGGCTTTGGGGGGTTGGCGAGAGAATGGGAATCGTCCGGCGCCCCTCATCCGACTCCGCTTCGCGGAGCCACCTTCTCCCACAAGTGGGAGAAGGAAGGGACGCCGATTGATTCAACTCCAATTTGTATAAATTACACCGATCATAAAAACAAAGGCGCGGGCCAGCGACCCGAACCCAGCTCTTTCGAACATGGCCGCCCTTGCTTTGCACGTAGAAATCCCGTACTTATTTAGTCGGAGATTGATTATGGCCAGCACGCGCAAAACTCCCGCCCCATCCCGGAAGGCGCCCGCGCCAAAGCGTGAGTTCAAGACGCAGCGTCTGGAGTTGCGCCTCGCCCCTTCGGCAAAGAAGGTCATCCATCAGGCCATGTCCGTCACCGGCCTCGGCGCTGGCGATCTGGCCTATGAGGGCGCGCGGCGGCTGCTCGAAGAGCATCAGCGCATGGTGCTGGCGGGCGCCGATCGCGACGCCTTTCTCGCAGCGATCGACCGCGACCCCGACCCGGCTCCCCGTCTCGTCGAGGCGCTCCGTCGCCATCGCCGCCTGCTCGGCTGATCGCGCGTGATCATATCCATTGAACCGCTCGCCAAGCACGAGCGGCGGGATTTCTCTTGCGGCGTCGAAACGCTCGACGACTGGTTCCATCGCCGCGCCGGGCAAGACGAGAAACGCGATGTCGCGCGGATTTTCGTCGCGATCGACGATGAGCTTGGCGTCGTTGGTTTTTACAGCCTCGGCGCCTACACGCTCTCGATTGTCGATCTCCCCACGGGGCGCGCCAAGCGTCTTCCGCGATACGACCTCATCCCCGCCGCGCTGATCGGACGTTTCGCCCGCGACAGCCGCGTTCGCGGCCAGGGCGTCGGCGACCTGCTGCTGGCCGACGCGGTCAGGCGCATCGTTGTCGCGGCGGAAACGCTCGCGGTCTACGCGATAATCGTCGAGGCGAAGGACGAGCAGGCGGCTGCGTTTTATAGAGGCTTCGGGTTCGCGCCTTTTCCGAATCGGCCGCTTCGGCTATTTATGCCGATGGCCGATGCGGTCGAGGCGATGGCGCGGGCGGGGTGAGCGGCTCTCCCCCACTCACCTCCGCAAACACGCGGCCATCCAATCCAAATAAGCGCCGTCGCCCTCGGCGATGTCGATTCGCAAGATTTCCGGCGTCTCGTAATCGTGCAGCCGCCGGATCAAGGCTTGCGCCGCCGGAAAATCCTCGGCTCGGATTTTCAGATGCAGCGCTATTTCCGCGTCCTCGCGCAATTCGTCCTTCCAGACGTAAAGGCTTCGGATCGGAAAAAGCTGGACGCAGGCGGCGAGGCGCGCCTCCAGCGCGGCTCTTGCGATTTCACGCGCCTTGGCCTCGCTGGCGACCGTCGTGATGGCGATGCTGAACGGGGAGGGCAACCGGCTTAGCTCCTGCTCCGCCGCGCGATAGCGTCGCCGCGACGGCCGAACAACGAGCCGATGGCGAAGATCGGCGCGGGCTCTCGTCCAGGGCGATAGGACAGCCCAGATTATGCCGAAAGTTGAGATCGGTCCAGCCGAGCCGC
Organism: Methylocystis sp.; assembly: GCA_049583305.1. Classification (GTDB taxonomy): domain Bacteria; phylum Pseudomonadota; class Alphaproteobacteria; order Rhizobiales; family Beijerinckiaceae; genus Methylocystis. Next base: position 1,069 of record JBAUVQ010000445.1, on the reverse strand, counting down.
GCAGGGCGGACTCGACTTCCGATGAACGCGCGCTCTATGCTGGGGGCGCACCATCTGGACGCAGTCTCATGCTCAAGACCACCTGCTTCGCCATAATCGCGCTCGCGACAGCCGCCGGCGCCGCGTTCGCGGAACCGTCGCCCTACGGGACCGCCACGAGCCACGACGATTACTATTCCTCCGGCTTTGAATCGAGCGGGGGGCCCCGTGCGCCGTCGCATTATCAAGCCGATCCGAACGGCTCGCGGAGCGACAATCACGGGGCGAGCGGGAACGTCGATCGGCATAATGGGGCCTATGGAGGCGGGCAATAACCTTGCTGATCGGCCCATCGCCAAGGCGCTTCATCGGCGCGTGAAGGCGCCGCCTTAAAGGAGGCCGCGATCGCCGCGCGGCTTGGAACGCGCCGCCGGCTTCGATAGACTCCGCTTATACGGGGCCGGGGAAAAGGATCGAGCATGACGGAGACATCGAGCGACGCGAGACTTCGCCAACGCGAGAAGCTCGACGGACGCATCGCCTTCGTCGCGGCGGCCTTCGCGCTCGCCTACGGCTTCGTCGCCTTGCTGGATCGCGTCGGCGCGCCGCTGGCGCTGGTCGAGGCGGTCGCGCCCTATTTCACCATTCTGGCGTTCGCCACGCTCGGCGCGCTGCTGCATTCGATGCGCGTGTCGACCTATTACGCGGCGGGCCGCGCCGTGCCGTTCGAATACGCCGGTTTCGCCCTCGCCGCGCTGGTCGCGGGCCTGATCCTGCCCTTCGCGCCGCAATTTTCCGGGCGCTCATGGCTGTTTGGCGTCGCCGGCGGCGTTTTCGCTGGCGTCGCGGCGATCGGCTTTTATCTCGGGCCGATGCTGCGCAAGACTGGGGCCGTTTCCTTCTCGGAACTGCTGGCCGCGCGCTTTCCGAGCCTCGCGACGCGTGTTGGCGTGATCGCGCTGGCTTGCGCCGCGTCGGCGCTGATCGCCCTGGCCGGCGAACAATCGGCGGTCGATACGCTCGCGGGGCTTTTGGGCGGCGGACGCGGCTTCTCCGCCGCCGCCGTCGGCTGCGCCGTGCTGCTGATCGC
>JBAUVQ010000444.1:0-2505 GCA_049583305.1 Methylocystis sp. | reverse complement strand
CGGCAAGCGGAGCAAGGTCACGTTGTCGGGGGTCTTTATGTCGGCGGCGAGGTGATAGCCCGCGCCGTCGGCGACGAGGACGGCATGGGCGTTCGGAGCGACTTGCTTGCCAATTTCGGCAAGATGCAGGGAGAAAGCTTCGGCGTCGGCCTTTGGCTGGCCTTGATGAAGTCCGACGCACTAGACCCTATCATTGGAGCGAGCTCTGCGCTCATGCTCGGCATCAGGGTGTTCCAGGCATTCGGTCACGACCGTGTCGTTCATCACGTTTCGATGCGCTTGCCAAACTCGAACCTCAGGCCCCCTCGCTTGTAGCGATGGCGGTCTCCTCCTTATGCTTTTGCGAACATCTCGGCGCGAAAGCATTCGCCAGTCTTCATCATCGCCCAGACGATCCGGGCCAGCTTATTGGCCAGAACCACCGTGACCAGTCGCGCCGGCCTCTTCGCCAGCAGCGCGACGATCCAGTCGCGCAAGGCTGACGATTCCGACGAAGCCGCCCGTCTATAACGGGATAATGCCGCCCAGGATTCCTGGATGATGCCGCCCACCGTAACGGAATGATGCCGCCCGGGTGACGATGCTCGCTGGCCGATGACTTTTGTCTCACCGGCGATGTGGATTGGTCAAGCCTTCTGGTTCTGTTTGGCGCGGGTGCGGCGCATGCTTTCGCCGGTGAGTTCGACGCGGTGAGCGTTGTGGACAAGGCGGTCCAGAATTGCGTCGGCGTAGGTGGGGTCGCCAATTACTTCATGCCAACGGTTCACGGGAAGCTGAGAGGTGACGATGGTCGAACGGCGGCCATAACGCTCCTCAAGGATTTCAAGGAGGTCGTGACGGGCGGCGGCGTCGAGCAGTTCCAGTCCCCAATCGTCGAGGATCAGCAGATCGGCGCGCCCCAGCGCGCGCAGAATGCGGGGATGGCGCCCATCGCCGCGCGCCAGAGCGAGATCCTCACAAAGCTTTGGCCAGCGGTGATAAAGCACCGAGCGGTTGTCGCGGCAGGCCTTGTGGCCTAGCGCCGCGGCCAGCCAACTCTTGCCGACGCCAGTCGGCCCGACGAGGGCCAAATTGTCATGGGCGCCGATCCATTCGCCCTCGACGAGCTTTTGGAACAGCGCGCGGTCGAGACCGCGCGGGCTGCGATAATCAATATCTTCGACGCAGGCCTGCTGGCGCAGCTTGGCGACGCGCAATCGCGCGGCCAGCCTTTTGTCGCGCCGCCATGACGTCTCGCGGTCGAGCAGAACCCCCAGCCATTCGGCATGGCTGAGTCCGTCTGCTTCATTGGCGACGTTTTCGACAAAGGCCTTGGCCATTCCATAGAGGCCAAGAGCGTGGAGTTGGTCGAGAGTTGGATGTTTGAGCAAAGCCGGTTCTCCTAATTGTAATAGCGCGGACCACGGATGTTGGGATGGAGGATCGGCGTTCCGTCCGCGGCGCGCTTTGGCGCGGGACGCCGATCGAGCTTGTTGTCGAGGATGGATTTGATCGAGCCGTAGGTGCGGGCGCCGATCTCGATGGCCCGCTCGGCGGCGGCCTCAAGGCGCTCGGCGCCCTAGGGACGCGAAAGCCGAACAATCCCCAGACAGGCGCGAAAGCCCTGTTCTGGATGCGGCCTGTTTTCCAGGATCAGCTCGCACAGCGCCGCTGTCGCCGGCCCAATCAGGCTGGCGTCTTGGCGAATACGCTCAATCGTCCATCCCGCGTAGCGCCGATGGCTGGACGGCATGTGCTCGGCAACGGTCGTGTGCTTGCGGTTGCCGCTCATCCGCATATGCGCGGCGATCCGTTCGCCCTTCAGGAAAACCTCGACGGTCCTCGCGGTCAGCCGCACGTCGACCTGGCTCCGAGCGAAGCGATAGGGGACGCTGTAATAGTGGGAGCCGGCGTCGACGTGATAATCGATGCCGACACGGCAGGCGCGCCATTCGCTGAAGACGTAGGGCTCGGCAGGCAGAGCCTTCAAAGCCGGGCGATCAATCTCCTCCAGCAACTGCCGGCGCGTCACGCCGAGACGCCGGATTGGCCGCTCCTCGTTGAGAAGCTTTAAAAACTCGGCGATCGCCGCGTTGACCTCGGTCAGGCTGTAAAAGATGCGATGGCGCAGCCGCCCCAGAAGCCATCGCTCAACGATGAGCACCGCCTGTTCCACTTTTGCTTTGTCGCGGGGGCGCCTTGGTCTTGCTGGAAAAATGGCGGCGCCATAATGCGTCGCCAGTTCGGCATAGGTTCGATTGACCTGGGGCTCATGAAGACAGGCCTTGATGACGGCGGTCTTGGTGTTGTCCGGCACGAGAAGCTGCGGCGCGCCGCCGATCGCGTCGAAGGCATGGACATGGGCGTCGATCCAGTCGGGGAGCGTCTGCGTCCAGGTCGCCCGCGCAAATGTGAAGCTCGACGCGCCCAGCACGGCGACGAAAATCTGCGCCTTACGGATTTCCCCAGTGAGCCGATCGATGACGACCGGCACGCCGTCGCCGGCGTAATCAACGAACAATCGCT
>JBAUVQ010000443.1:0-3500 GCA_049583305.1 Methylocystis sp. | reverse complement strand
GGCCTGATCCTTGCCGACCGTGGCGGCGAGGCGGCGCAGCACTTCGTCGCGCAACGCGCGGGCCTGTGGATCGAGATCGGGAGAGGCGGCGGTGTGGGAAACGGCCAGGTCGATAATGCTCACGGCGGACTTTCTTGAATCGGCTTCCTAGCCTCTCGTCATCCCTGGCCGCGCCGACGGCGTTGCGCGAGGAGAGGCGTCTCGAAGTCCGATTCTACCGCGCCCAGGTTAGCGCATTCCTGCGAAGCGTTCACGCCCTTTCCGAAGAAACGCGATAATGGTGAATGGGTTGTCGCGTCAATGTCGACGGACGGAGTTCCGGGAGCCACGCCTCGCGAGCGAGAAAGGGCCCCCGAAACGGCCTATTTCAGGAGGAACTCGATGCGACGGTTTTCGGCGCGTCCCTCTTCCGTGTCGTTGGAGGCGATTGGCTTCTTGGCGCCGTAGCCGACGCCGGTCAGACGCCCGCCGACGATGCCCTCGTTGACGAGATATTGCACGACCTTGTCCGCGCGGCGTTGCGACAGCGCCTGATTGTCCTCGTCGTCGCCCACGTTGTCGGTATAGCCGCCAATCTCCACTTTCTGCTCCGGGCAACGCCGCAGCAGCGCCGCCAGACGATCCAGCACATAGGCCGAGGCGCGGTGGATTCCCACGCCGCCCGAGCGGAATTGAATCTGATCCAGCGCCAGCGTCGCGTTCAGCGCCGTCTGACAGGTCGCCGCGTCGAGCGGGCCGGAAGCGGGCAGGGTCTTGAGGGCGGTCTTGGCGGCGGCGGCTTTTTCGGCGGCCGACGCGCCGGGCGCGGCCAGAGTCGGCGCTTTAGCCTGATCCGCCGGCTTTTTGGTCTGATCCACGGCCGCCTTGCCGGCGTCGGCGCTTTTGTTCGCGGCGTCGCGAATGCCCTTGCCCGGATCGGCCCAGCCGGTCACGGCCTTGGCTCCGGCTTCCGCCGCCTTACCCGCGACAACCGCCGCCGCGCCGGCTTCCGCGGCCTTGCCAGCGGCTTGCCGAGCGGCCTTTCCGGGGTCGGCCCAGCCCGTGGCGGCGGCTTTCTTGCCGGCGTCCACGGTCTTCTCGACGGCCTCCTTGCCGCCTTCCAACGCATTGGCCACGGTCTTGCCGACCTCCGTCTCGGCGAAGGTTTTTTCGGTCGCGCTCACGAGACGCACGCCGTCCACCCCGCCGATCGTTCCGACCAGCTTGGAGCGATCCGCGACGTTGTTGGGCAGCAACACGTCGCGTCCGTCGACGGAGAAATTGCGTGGATTTCCCTTGGCCTCCTCGATCGCGGCGGCGACCGATCGCTTCAGGTCCGCCTCGACATTAGGGGTCGCGAAAAGATTGCCGGCGAACCAGAGCAGCGCCGCGGGGACGAGCCCCAGCGCCCATCCCTTGTGCTCGGAAAGGTCGCCCTTTCGGGTGAGGGAGCCCGCTCCGGCGCCGAGCATGAAGACCGCGAAGGAGGCGAGAGCCGTTTCCAGCCAAACGCCGGCCCGGCCGAGGAATACGTTGAGCAGCGCCATGAGCGCGCCGACGAGAAAGGCCAGCCCGCACCAGATCAGCCACGGCGCGATCTTTCCGGGTTGTTCCGCCTGTCGCGTCAGGAGCGCGGTCGCGATTCCCGCGATGAAAATCGCGAGCAACCAAAACCAGAAATGCGAGATGATGTACGCCATGACGCCTGCCTTTTCTTAACTTTTCACGCTTATCGTGGCCGCGATGCGCTAGCCCGCCCGGGTCTTCCCGCGCTGTCGGCCGCGACCATGCGTCAACGAAATGACGTTGGCAAGAAGCGGGTGGGCGCGCTGTCTCGCCGTGGCGCGATAGTCCATATGGGTCATCGCGCTAACGTCGCGGGCAAAAATAGCGGGACGAGCGCCCCTAGACCCGCATCGGCATGAGCACATAGAGCGCGCTAGCGCCGTCGCGATCCTGGATCAGCGTCGGCGACCCCGGATCGGCCAGCAGGAACAACGCGGTGTCGCTGTCGAGCTGGGTCACGATGTCGAGCAGATAGCGCGAGCTGAAGCCGATGTCGATCGGCTGGCCGTCGTAATCGGCTTCGAGTTCCTCGACCGCCAGGCCCTGATCAGGGTTCGTCACGGACAGCACGACCTTGCCCTCGGACACCGCGAGCTTAACCGCGCGGCCGCGTTCCGAGGAGATCGTCGACACGCGGTCGACGGCCTTGGCGAACATTTCGCGCTCGACCGTCAGCCGCTTGTTGTTGCCAGCGGGAATGACGCGCCCGTAATCGGGGAAGGTGCCGTCGATCAGCTTGGTCGTCAGCAGCGCCTCGCCGAACGCGAAGCGCATCTTGTTCGCGGATACCTCGATCGTCACGTCTTCTTGCGCGTCCTCGATCAACCGGGTGATTTCGCCGACCGCCTTGCGCGGCAGAATGACGCCGGGCATGCCGACCGAGCCCTCCGGCGCCGGAAGTTCGAGCCGCGCCAACCGATGGCCGTCGGTGGCCACGGCGCGCAGCAGCGAGCGGCCTTCGATGTCCGCGACATGGATGAAAATGCCGTTGAGATAATAGCGCGTCTCCTCGCTGGAGATCGCGAATTGAGTCTTCTCGATGAGGCGCTTCAGCTCCGCGGGCGGCAACGCGAATTTATGGCCGAACTCGCCCGAGGTCACCTCGGGAAAATCGCTCTGCGGCAGGGTTTGCAGCTGGAAGCGCGAGCGCCCCGAGCGCAGCGTCAGCTGGCCCTGCTCGCCGGTCTCCTCCAGCGAAACCTGCGCGCCTTCCGGCAATTTGCGGATGATGTCGTAGAGCGTATGGGCGGGCAGCGTGGTCGCGCCCGGCTGCGTCACGTCGGCGACGGCCCGCTCGGTGATTTCGAGATCGAGATCGGTCGCCTTGAGCAGCAGTTCGCCGGCCGCGGCCTCGATCAGCACATTGGCGAGGATCGGTATCGTCGCGCGCCGCTCCACCACCCGGTGAACATGGCCAAGCGCCCGCAACAGCGCCGCTCTCTCGATCGTGACCTTCATGGAGGAAAATTCCGTTGGCCTCTGTGGACGGCGTCCTAAGGCGGAGCCGGGGGCGGGACTTTGGCGCGGCCGGGCGTCTAGCGCAAGAGGGGCGGGCGGAATGGCGGGAGGGAGCTGTGCATAAGTGGGCGCGCCGGCTCATGGACGACACGAGCGAGCCGGGCGGGGGATTTGCGTGTCCTCCGGCGCGAGGGCGCCTCGCCCAGCCGAGGGGCGAGGCGCTTCGCGGATTACTTGCCTTCCGCGGGCGTCTCCGGAGCGGCCGCCGGTTCGGCGTCCGCGGGCGTCGCCTTTTTGGACTTTTTCGCCGCATGCTTGGACTTTTTCGCCGCATGCTTCTGTTTTTTGGCCTGTTTGTGGGCGCTCTTCTTAGATGCCTTCTTCTTCGCCGGCGCGGCGGGCTGTTCGGACTGTTCCGTCTGCGTTGGGGTCTGGCTTTGCGTGTCGGGAGCGGTTTGAGCGAGGACGGGAGTGAAAGAGGCCAGGCCGGCTATAAT
>JBAUVQ010000442.1:0-2171 GCA_049583305.1 Methylocystis sp. | reverse complement strand
GACCTGCCGCATGGCGCGGCGGCTCGAAAAGGCGCTAGAGACCTCGACGAGCTTCGTCCTCCGCGCGCCAGTCACGCTCAACATCGTTTGCTTCGCCGTCGCCGACGACCCCGATGGCGATCTGGCGCGCGAGGTCGTGATGGAGTTGCACGAAAGTGGCGAGGCCGCGCCCTCGCTGACGATCCTCGATGGAACGCCGGCGATTCGCGCCGCGATCATCAATCACCGCACTCATGAAGCGGACATCGACACCTTCGTGGCCTTGCTGGAGGCGACGCTTCGGCGGGCGCGCCGCGAGCCGCACGAACTCGAACGAATCGCGGAACCGCCCAAGGGTCCGGGCCGGACGCGGCTATCGCAGGATTGACGGCGCCGCGCAAAACGGCTTGCGGTTACGCCAATGTTGCTTCATGAAGGGAGATTGAGCCGATTGACGCGGAGCGCGCCGGTCGAGCCCGGATGGAAAATTGTCAAGGTGCGGGAGCAGGATTTGATTGGGAGGGATCAGCCCGCCGAAGGCGAAGGCATGGTCGAAGCCGCCCAGCGCGCGATCCTGGGCGCGGCGGTGGCGCCTTGCGTCGCCTCCACGCCAGTTCCCAAATTCACCCTATCGCCGCCTAGGCATTGCGATCGCGATGAGGGGCACGTCTACGCCGCGCTCGATCTTGGCACCAATAATTGCCGTTTGCTGATCGCGAGGCCCGAGCGCCGCCCTCGCCGACGCGACGGCGAAATGCTGCGCGTCGTGGACGCTTTTTCCCGCATCGTGCGATTGGGCGAAGGCCTTGGCCGCCATGGCCGCATCAGCGAGGAAGCGATCGAACGCACGCTCAAGGCGCTGGAAGTCTGTCGCGACAAAATGCAGGCGCGCGGGGTCACGCGCGCGCGCCTCGTCGCGACGCAAGCCTGCCGCGGCGCCGACAATGGCGACGACTTCATCTCCCGCGTATTGCACGAGACTGGCCTCGAGCTGGAAATCATCGACCGCGAAACCGAAGCGCGCTTCGCCGCGCGCGGCTGCGGCGCCCTGGTCGACCGTGATTCGGAAAGCGTGCTGCTGTTCGATATTGGCGGCGGTTCGACCGAACTCGTCTGGCTCGCGCGCCCTCCCGAGGAACCGGCCGCGCCGCTGGAACTGCGCGACTGGACGTCGCTGGAGCTTGGGGTCGTTTCCCTGGCGGAACATTTCGGCGGCAAGAGCGTCAGCGCCGAGACTTTCAGGGCCATGACGAATTTCGCCCGCGACGCCCTGGCGCCCTTCGCGCGGTCGATGGCCGGCCGCCGCCGTTGCGCGCGCTTTCATCTGCTCGGCACCTCGGGCACGGTGACGACGCTGGCCGGCGTGCATCTTGGCCTGGAGCGTTATGACCGCTGGCGGGTCGATGGCCTTTGGATGTCCAACGAAGACGCTTCTCGGGCGATCGCCAGGCTGCGCGCCATGGATTTCGAAGAGCGGGTGGCGAATGGCTGCATCGGCCCCCAACGCGCCGATCTGGTGCTCGCGGGCTGCGCGATCTTCGAGGCGATTCGCGAAGTTTTCCCCGCCGAACGCACCCGGATCGCCGACCGCGGGCTGCGCGAGGGGATGCTGCTCGAACTGATGGAAGCCGACGGCGCCCTGCGGGGCCATTTGGAGCGGCCTTAAGTTCCGTAACGAATTTGAAGCCAGGGGGGACAAAGGCCGCGCCCTATCATCAATGGCCGCGCCAGCCTTTCACTCCCGAGCGAAATCCGTGGCCTTACGCCCGATCACCGCGCCGAGCGGCGCGTTTTCGCTGGCGAGGCGGGAAGCCAGTCCCCGCTTGATGCGAGTCACCAGCCCCGGCCCCTCATAGACAAGCGCCGAATAAAGCTGCAACAAAGCGGCCCCCGCCTCGATCTTCGCGAAAGCGGCCTCCGGGCCATCGATTCCGCCGGCGCCGATCAGCGGAAACTGTCCTTCAACTCGCAGGAAAACCTGCGCCAGCCGCCGCGTCGAGAGCGCGAACAGCGGCTCGCCGGAAAGTCCGCCCGCCTCCGCCGCCAGTTTCGAGCGTAGCGATCCGGGGCGCGCGACCGTCGTATTGGAGACGATCATGCCGTCGACTTCGGCCTCGCGGGCGACGCGCACGATGTCGTCGAGTTGCGACAGTGTCAGGTCGGGCGCGATTTTGAGCAGCAGTGGACGGCGC
>JBAUVQ010000441.1:0-4751 GCA_049583305.1 Methylocystis sp. | reverse complement strand
GTCCTGCTTGAACCCATGATGCTCCGCCTACCAGAAAAAAACGCCGGCGGCCGTCGACGAAAGGCCGCGAAAAGCCCCGACCGACGCCGCGAACAGGCTCGCGAGGATGAAACCGTCGAGCCGATCCATGACGCCGCCGTGCCCCGGGATCAACTGGCTCGAATCCTTGACGCCGAACCGCCGCTTGACCGCGGATTCGGCGAGATCGCCAATTTGCGCCAGCGCCGCGGCGGCGAAACTCATGAGGAACAATGGCAGGCTTTTGATCGCTCCGTCCGCGCCAAAATGCGCGACGGCGAGCCCCAGCAAGGCGCCGCTGAGCAATCCGGTGATCGTGCCGGACCATGTTTTGCCGGCGGAAACGCGCGGCCACAGTTTCGGCCCGCCAATCGCGCGGCCGCCGAAATAAGCGAAGACATCGGCGCCCCAAACCAGCGCGAACAGCCAGGCGATCGCGAGCAGGCCGACCCCAGGCGAATCTCGCAGAGCGCAGACGGACACGATCAGCGCCCCCGCGTAAATCACGCCCGCGATGGCCCACAGCCGGCGCGAGGGACCGGCGAGAACCGCCACGACGCCCGATAGCGCGACGAGAACCACCAAGCCTGGAATCGGGTCGCGCCCTTGGGTGAATCCCGCCGCCGCGGACAGCGCGACGGCGCCGATCACGACCCGCGCGAGACGCCGCTCGCCGCCGATCAGCCCCTGCCATTCCCAATTGATCGCGAAGGCCGCGACCAACCAAAACAAAACAAACACGTGGCCGCCGGCGATCAACGTCGTCACGGCGAGAATGGCCAGCACGACGGCGGAGCCGACGCGCGGACCAAGGTCGCCAAAACCGCCGGATTTCGGTGGGCTCCCCTCGTCGCGCGCGATCGGGTTCGGAACGCTTGCTTCGTCGCGATCGGCCGTGGTCACGAAGCGGTCTTCGCGTTGCAGGGGATCGGCCCGAGTCGCCCAAATCGGCGGTCTCGATTCGAGTAATCATTGATCGCGCCTTCGAGCGCGGCCTTATCAAAATCGGGCCAGTTGATCGGCAGAAACACGAATTCCGCGTACGCCGCCTGCCACAGCAAGAAATTCGACAGTCTTTGCTCGCCGGATGTCCGGATGATGAGATCGGGGTCGGGAATGGCGGCCGTGTGCAGCCGCGCGGCGATCGCGTCGGCGTCTATGTCGCTCGACGAGAGCCGCCCCGCGAGCACCTCTTCCGCCAGGGCTCGGGCCGCCGCCGCGATTTCCTGCCTGGCTCCGTAATTGAACGCCACCACCAGCGTCAGGCCGGTGTTGCCCTTGGTGTCGCGCTCGGCCTCGAGCAAAAGATCGGCCACATCGGGCGGAAGATCGGCGCGCGCGCCAATCACTTGCACGCGCACGTTATTCGCGTCGAGCTCGGCGAGGTCGTTACGAATGAAACGGTGAAGCAGCCCCAGCAGCCCCTGCACCTCCTCGCGCGGACGCGACCAGTTCTCGACCGAGAAAGAATAGACGGTCAGATACTCGATCCGCAGCTCGATCGCCGCGCGCACGGCGCGTCTCAGCGCCTCGACGCCGCGGCGGTGCCCCTCGAACCGCGGCAGGCTACGCTGCGCCGCCCAGCGGCCGTTACCGTCCATGATTAGCGCCACATGGCGCGGGATGCGACGCAAACCAGCGCCCGCGTCATGCGGGGCGCCTATGAGATCCAATACGTCGCCATCCGCCATTTCAGCATTCCAAAACAGGGCCCATGACATTCTTTCGCGACCGACGCCGCCTGATAGGGCCGCAAGTCGCGCTCGGCGTCCATCACCGCATATTACACACAATCTAGACCTGCCTAGACCTGCATAATTTCCTTTTCCTTGGCCGCCAGCGCGTTGTCGATCTCGCGAATCGTGTCGTCGGTGGCTTTTTGCACCTCGGTCTCGTGACGCTTCTCGTCGTCTTCGGGAATCGCGTGGTCCTTCAACAATTTCTTCAGAACATCAATGCCGTCGCGGCGAACGTGCCGCACGGACACGCGCGCTTCCTCGGCATATTTATGAGCGACCTTGACCAGCTCCTTGCGTCGCTGTTCGTTCAGCTCGGGCGTCCGAATCCGGAGCGTCTGACCCTCCACATTGGGGCTCAGCCCAAGATTGGCGTCGCGAATCGCCCGCTCGACCGCGCCGACGAGAGCTTTGTCCCAGACCTGCACGGAAATAAGGCGAGCCTCGGGCACGCTGATGGTGGCGACCTGGTTGAGCGGCGTCGATTGGCCATAGGCGTCGACATGCACCGGCTCGACCAGCGAGGCCGAGGCGCGGCCGGTGCGCAGTCCGCCGAACTCGTGTTTCACCGTGGCGAGCGCGCCCTGCATGCGGCGCTTCAAATCAGCTATATCGAAGGTCTGACTCATGATGTGCGTAACCTGTCTGGCGTCGGTGGTCGACTCACGACCGGATAATAACAGTTTCCCTTGTCGCCGCTCATATTTTTCCCGGAGGCCGGGCCCGCGGGAGGCGCTCGTCGCTGGGTCCCGCGGCCTCGGCCTTCATGGAACGACATGGGTGGCGCGCCCCTCGCCGCGCAGCGTCGCCGCGATCGCCCCCTCCTCGCGGATGGAGAAGACGATGATCGGAATTCTATTTTCGCGGGCGAGCGCGAACGCCGCCGTGTCCATGATCGCGAGGTTTTGCTCTATCGCCTGATCGTGGGTCAGGACGTCGTACCGCCGCGCCGAGGGGTCGCGTTTCGGGTCGGCGGAATAAACGCCGTCGACTTGCGTCGCCTTCAGCACGGCGTCTGCGGAAAGCTCGGCGGCGCGCAACGCCGCGCCCGTGTCGGTGGTGAAGAACGGATTGCCGGTGCCGCCCGCCGCGATGACCACCCGGCCCTTGGCCAGATGATGCAGGGCCGCGCGGCGGGAATAGGATTCGCAAATCGAGGGCATGGAGACGGCGGACAGCGCGCGCGCCTGTCGGCCCTGCGCCTCGACCGCCTGCTCCAGCGCCAGGCCGTTCATGACCGTCGCGAGCATGCCGATCGAATCCGCGCGCGCGCGCTCGATGCCTTTGTCGGCGCCCTGAATGCCGCGAAAAAAATTACCGCCGCCGACGACCACGGCGATCTCCACGCCCGTCTCCGCCGCCGCCGCCAGATCGCGGGCGATGCGCGCCAGCGTCGGCGCGTCGAGACCATGCTGGCCGTCGCCCATCAGCGCCTCGCCCGACAGCTTGACGACCACGCGTTTCCAACTTTTCGTCTCCACGCCGCTCGCCATGCCCCAAGCTCCCCGTTCTCCCGCGCGATCTTCATAAGAAGCACGAGACATTTCCGCAAGCCGCGCTTCAGCCGGCGGCGACGCGCGTTTTGAGTTCGCGGATCATTTCGTCGCGCTCATGCGTCATGCGCCGCAGCAGAGTCTCGGGTATCTCGATCCGCTCATATTTCGCGGCCCATAGCGCCATTTCCACAAGCGCGGGCGCGAGATCGGCGCCCTTCATCGAGAGACGATAAACGACCTTGCGCGCGTCGGTTGGATGCGCGTGCTTGTTCACGACGCCGTGTCGCTCGAGCCGGCGTAGGCGGTCGGCGAGCATATTGGTCGCTATGCCCTCCCGCGCGGAGAGAAAATCGCCAAACTCATGCTTGTCGCCAAACAAGAGGTCGCGCACGATGAGGAGCGACCAGCGGTCGCCGAACATCTCCAGAAACAGATTGAGCGGACAGCTCGAACGCGGCTCGTCCTCGCGCATGGTCCGGGGGGCTTCTCGAGGCTTCTCGGTCATGATCGCAACATAGAAATTTCACTTGCGCTTCGCCAGCGATAATCTAAGCTCAATTGCATAACGCAAGTGAAAAGCGAGGCAATCCCATGAGCGGCAGTTCAAGCAGCGCCCTTCTCCCGGGTCAAAAGACCGAATACGCCGTGATCATGCTGCTCCTCGCCGTCGGCATCGCGGGTATCGTCGCGCTGTCGTGGCGCGCGGGAGCCGCGTTGGACCCCCATTCGCTGATCAAGCCCATGCTCGCGATGTTCGCCATCACGCTCGTGGTTTGGGTTCTGATTCCGCTAAGCCGCCACTGGGCGGTGCTCACGCGCAGGGCGTCGGCAAAATATTATCTCGATTTTCAAAAGGATCCGCCGGCTGAATGGATCGAGAGGCCGGCGCGCACCTATAATAATCTCATGCAAGCGCCGACGCTTTTCCATGTCGTGTCGCTGCTGATGATCGTCACGCCCTGGGCGGACCACGCTCAACTGGAATTAGCCTGGATTTTCGTGGCGCTTCGCGCGGCGCACGCGCTGATTTATCTCGGCGCCAATCACCTGATGCTGCGCTTCGCCAGCTTCGCCCTGAGTTCATTCGTTCTTTGGGCGATGTGGGCGCGCTTCGCGTTGATCGCGCCTTACAATTGAGGCGCCGCCCGCCACGAAATTCGCGACGGGCGGCTTAAAACGTCAGCCCTTCGCGGCGGCCGCGACTTCGGCGGCGAAGTCGCCTGTCGCCTTCTCGATGCCCTCGCCCAGCGCGTAGCGGACGAAGCCCTTGACCGCGATCGGCGCGCCGGCCTTGCCCTCGGTCTCCTTGACCGCCTGCGCGACGGTCTTGCCGGCGTGATCGGGGTGATTGGAGACCTGCTCGGGCAGCAACACTTCCTTGTAATAGGTCTTCAGTCCCGACTCGATGATCTTCTCCAGCACATGCGGCGGCTTGCCGGCGTTTTTCTCGGCCAAGAGGTTCTTCTCGCGCTCGACGGTCGCCGCGTCGAGTTCGGCGGCG
>JBAUVQ010000440.1:0-5449 GCA_049583305.1 Methylocystis sp. | reverse complement strand
GCGTTGAGCGAGGCGGAGCGGGCGAAGCTGCGGGCCTTGGGGGTCGACGAGCGGGATTAGCGTGTTTTCGAGCGAAGTGGGAACCGGTTCGCGTGAAGAAAACACGATAAAACAAGGAGTTTAGAGTGCTTCCGGTTCAACTTGAAACGGAAGCGCTCTAGCCGCGCGAGCGGGTGTGGCGCCAAGCCCATGGGCCGGATTTCTTATCTTTTCTTGGTGCGACAGGATGTCGCGCGCTTCCCTTGTGCGCCGGCGCACGGACATTGCATGGCGACGCCGCTAGCTTCTGACCATCGGAATTTAGGAAGCGGCCGGGGAAATCGAAATGTTCGCCACCATCCAGCGTCTCATCGACCAGGAAACCAAGCTCGCCCTTCCGGCCGCCAGTCTGACGCCGCGCGCGAACCTCTATAGCCTCGGGCTGACCTCCTTCGACGCGATCCGCCTGCTCGTCGCCGTCGAACGCGCTTTCGGAATCGAATTTCCGCGCGAAATGCTCAATCGCGAGGCAGCCGCCTCGATCGAGGCGATCGCCAATGCCGTTGAGGCCATGCGGGGGACGCTTGCCGGAGAGGCGCGCAAGGCGGCGTAACGGCCATTATTGATCTTGCGGGGAATGCTCCTCAGGTGTTTCGGCTAGCCGGCAGCTCCACGATCAAGCCCCGTCGACACTCTGGTCGTCGTTCGAAACACGTGGATCAAGGCTCATCCTTCTCCGAAAAATAAGCCTCCACGTCCCTGTGTCCCTCAAGAATATTGATGACCTCGAAGCGTTCGTCGACGTAGTGGAAGAAGATCACGTAGCCTTTGTAGGGAAAGCCGCGAATTCCCGGGCCAAGTTCGGGGCGAGCGCGGCCGATGGCGATCTCGAAGGAGGCCAGCTTGTGACACTGGGCGCGAAGTCTTCCGACAAAAGCCTCGCCAATCGAAACATTGCCGGTCTCTTGCGCAATGTGGGTCAGGATCGCAAGAAAATCAGCGCGAACGGACGCAAGAAACGTCGCCCGCCTTAAGCGGGGAAGCCCTTGCCTCTCAACTCCGCGCTTTTGGCGGCGATCGCTGCGTCAAGCTCGGCGTCGGTCACCTCGCCGCCTTGCTCGATCGAGGCTTTGAGGGTCGCCCGCAACGCGACAAGCCTGGCCTCTCGCTCCTCGACCAGACGAAGCCCCTCGCGCACGACTTCGCTCGCGGAGCCGTAGCGCCCATCCTTGACGACGCGATCAACGAACCCCTCCCAACGCTCTCCGATGGAAACATTCATGGCGGCGCCTCCCGATTAGGACACGGTCTTCAATAACATAGATTGCGCAATTATTGCCATGCCAGACCTACGGTCGGATCGGGAATATTCGGTCCGCCCCAACACTCACCCCGCCAGCGCCGCCTTCACCAGCGCGCTCGCCTTTCCAAAGTCCATCCGCCCTGTGTATTTCGCCTTCAGCGCGGCGACGACCTTGCCCATGTCCTTGATCGAGGTCGCGCCCAGCTCCGCCACCGCCGCCTTGATCGCCTCGGCGACCTCGGCCTCGCTCAGCTGGCTCGGCAGATAGCTGGCGATCACCCCGATCTCGAAGCGCTCCTTGTCGGCGAGCTCGGGGCGGTTGTTCTTTTCATAGATGTCGAGCGATTCCTGCCGGCTCTTGATCATTTTTTGCAGCAGCGCCAGCGCGTCGTCCTCGGACACGGTCTTGCCGGCGCCCCGCGCCTCGATGTCCTTGTCCTTGAGCGCGGCGTTTATCATCCGCAGCGCGTCGACGGTTGCGCGGTCGCCGGCTTTCATCGCCGTCTTGAGGTCGGCCGTGATCTTCTCGCGCATTTGGTTTCCACTTCGAGGGCAAATATATTAGACGATGCTGGCGGCTCTCGCGGGCCGGCCCTTTTCGAATAGAGCGGACATGAGCGTGGATCAAGAAAAAGAGACGGGTTGGACGACGCCGCGCCGCACCGGCGTGCTGGTGCTGGCCTCGGGCGACGTCGTCGAGGCGTTTGGCGTCGGGGCCGAGGGCGAGGCGGTGGGCGAGGTCTGTTTCAACACCGCGATGACTGGCTATCAGGAAATCCTGACCGACCCTTCCTACGCGGCGCAAATCGTCACTTTCACCTTTCCGCACATCGGCAATGTCGGCGCCAATGACGAGGACGTGGAGACCGTCGATCTGGCCAGGAGCGCCGGCGCGGTCGGCGCCATCTTCGCCGCGCCCATCACCACCCCCTCCAATCACCGCGCGCGAAAGCACCTCGCCGACTGGCTCGCGGCGCGCGGGATCATCGGGCTTTATGGCCTCGACACGCGCGCGCTGACGACGCTGATCCGCGACAAGGGCATGCCCAACGCGGCGATCGCCCACGCGGCGGACGGAAAATTCGACCTCGACGCGTTGCGCGCCAAGGCCGCGGCGTGGCCGGGCATCGATGGCATGGATCTGGTTCCGACCGTGGGCGCGACGAAAAACTTCGATTGGCGCGAGACCAGCTGGCGGCTTGGCGAGGGATTTGGCGCGCGCGAGGGCGCGGGCAAGTTCCGCGTCGTCGCCGTGGACTACGGCGTCAAGCGCAATATTCTGCGGCTATTGGCGGACGCCGGCTGCGAGGTCGTGGTGGCTCCGGCGACCGCGTCGGCGCGAGACATATTGGCGCTCGGTCCCGACGGCGTGTTTTTGTCGAACGGCCCTGGCGATCCGGCCGAAACCGGCAAATACGCCGTGCCGGTGATCCGCGACCTGCTAGAGAGCAAGATCCCGACCTTCGGCATTTGCCTGGGGCATCAGATGATGGCGCTGGCTGTCGGCGCCAAAACCAAGAAAATGCCGCAGGGCCATCACGGCGCCAATCATCCGGTCAAGGATTTCACGACCGGCAAGGTCGAGATCGTCTCGATGAACCACGGCTTCGCGGTGGATCGCGACAGCCTTCCGGCCCATGTCACGGAGACGCACCGCTCGCTGTTCGACGGCTCCAATTGCGGCATATCGCTGACCGACCGTCCGGCCTTTTCGGTGCAGCACCACCCCGAAGCCTCGCCCGGCCCGCAGGACAGCCACTATCTCTTCGCTCGCTTCGTCGAGATGATGGCGAAAGCGAAGGCCAAAGCCGCGTAAGCCAGCGCCAAGAGTCAGGTCAGGCAACCGAAAGTCCGGTCAAGCAAAAGGCCGCCCAAAGGCGGCCTCTGCATGATCGTCGATTCGAACCTTCGCCGTGTCTGGCGAGGCGAAATCAGCAGCCGCAGGCCTTTTCGCAGACCTTACGGGCTTCCGCGGACTCTGACTTGACCGTCGCGGTGTCCTTGCCGGTGATATAGGCCTGGCTCGACTTGATATAGGCGTCGTCGCAGCCCTGCATGCAGCGAGCCTGCTTGTCGTCGTCCTTGATGTCGCAGCTGACGCGCTGAACAAGGCTGTTGGTGCGGACGCTGTGATCCAGAGCGAGGCTCGGACCGGCGACGCCAGCCAGAATCGCGATAGCCGTCACGAAGGCGCTTATTTTCATCGTTGGGATTCCTCTTACTACCGTCGGGTGTTTATTTTTCTTGTGTGACTATTATCGGCCAACACGAGGCGGGAGCCATACTCCACACGTATTTATGGGATTCTTTTTCGACCGGCTTGTCAAGCCGAAGCGCTCGCGCGGGCCTGCGGCAAATGTGCAGAACGCATGGAAAAACGTGCTATCGCGCGTCTTTGCCGGGAGAAGATTTTTGTCCGGATTTTTTGCCGGGCGCGCGTGACGAAAGCCACCGCGCGCGGTTGTGGCGGCCAGATTAACCGAGCCCATTTAGAGATTGTTTGAGACTATTTCGCGACACGCGTCGGCGGGCTGATCGGCGCGCGCGACTACGCTACACTTACGGAGCAGTGATTCATTTTGGGAGCTTTGATGTCCTACCAAGTGCCGCTCGACGACATGCTTTTCGCGCTTCGGCTCGCGGCCGGCGACGGCGCGCTCGGCGCGAACGGGCTTTACGCCGATCTTGGCGAGGGCGTCGCCGAGGCGACGCTCACCGAGGCCGCGAAATTCGCGCGGGAGCAATTGCTGCCGCTCGACAGGATTGGCGATCGCGCCGGCGCGCGGTTTTTCGAGGGCGCGGTGACGACGCCGCCAGGATGGCGCGACGCCTACGCGCAATGGATCGACGGCGGCTGGAATTCGCTGGCGGCGGCGCCCGAGCATGGCGGCCTTGGGCTGCCGGCGATCCTCAACGCGGCCTGCACGGAGATCTGGAACAGCGCCAACATGGCCTTCGCGCTCTGTCCCTTGCTGGGCCAGGGAGCCATCGAGGCGATCGAGGCCCACGCCAGCGACGCGCTGAAGGAGATCTATCTTCGCCGACTCATTTCCGGCGAATGGACCGCCACGATGAATCTGACCGAGCCGCAGGCGGGTTCCGATCTTGCCATGCTGCGCGCGAGGGCGGAGCGCAATGACGATGGCTCCTATCGGCTGACCGGACAAAAAATCTTCATCACCTACGGCGAACACGATCTCTCCGACAACATCGTGCATCTCGTGCTCGCGCGGCTGCCCGGCGCGCCGCCTGGCACGCGCGGCATTTCGCTGTTCCTGGCGCCGAAATTCCTGCCCGACGCCTCGGGCGGCTTCACCCGCCGCAATGATTTGCGCTGCTCGGGGATCGAACACAAGCTCGGCGTCCACGGCTCGCCCACCTGCACGATGGTCTATGGCGACGACGGCGGCGCGACGGCGTTTCTCGTCGGCGAGGAGAACAAGGGCCTCGCCTGCATGTTCACGATGATGAACAACGCGCGGCTGGCGGTTGGCGTTCAGGGCGTCGCGCTGGCCGAGCGGGCGACCCAGCAAGCGCTCGCTTACGCGCGCGAGCGGCGACAGGGGCGCGGAGAGAGCGGCGAAGGGGCGGTCCCCATCGTCGATCATCCCGATGTGGCGCGCATGGCCTTGACGATGACCGCGCTAACCCACGCCGCGCGCGCGATCTGTTACGAGACGGCCGTTTCGCTCGACCGCGCCAAGCGCGAGGCGGATCCGGCGGCGGCCTCGCGGGAGCGCGAACGGGCGGGCCTGCTGACGCCGGTCGCCAAGGCCTTCTCGACCGACATTGGCAACGAGGTCGCGTCCTTGGGTTTGCAAGTCTTCGGCGGCATGGGTTTTATCGAGGAGGCCGGCGCGTCGCAGTTGCTGCGCGACGTTCGCATCGCCGCGATCTACGAGGGCACGAACGGCATTCAGGCGATCGATCTCGTCGCGCGCAAGCTCAAACTCTCCGGCGGCGACGTTCTGAACCGCGAAATCGACGACATGCGCGCGATCGCCGAAACTGCGCCGGAGTGGGGCGCGCTGCGCGAGGCGGTCGCGGCCTTCGAGAGCGCGAGCCGCTATTTGATGAGCGCCGAGACGCGCGTCGCGCTCGCCGGCGCCACGCCCTATCTGCGGCTGTTCGCGCTGGCGCGGGGCGGCGCGCTGCTCGCGAAGGCCG
>JBAUVQ010000439.1:0-9956 GCA_049583305.1 Methylocystis sp. | reverse complement strand
ATGTCGAGATCAATATTCCCGAGTTCGAACTGGCGGTCGTGCGGGACGGCGCGGTGACTCATCGAACCAAGGTGATCGTCGGCAAGGAAGACACGCCGACGCCGGTGTTCTCGAACGCCGTGCAATTCATCATCGTCAATCCCTCCTGGAACGTGCCGCAGTCGATTATCAACAAGGAGATGCTGCCCAAGCATGGCGGCGACCTCTCCTATCTCGCCAAGAAGGGCTGGAAGGTCGGCTATCACAACGGCAAGCTGACCGTGCGCCAGCCGCCCGGCGAGGACAATGCGCTGGGACGAATCAAGTTCATGTTTCCCAACGATTTTTCGGTCTACATGCACGACACCCCGTCGCGCGGCCTTTTCTCCGCCGGCCGACGCGCCTTCAGCCATGGCTGCATGCGGGTCGAAGACCCCTTCGCTTTGGCCGAGGCGGTGCTGGGGCCGGGAAGCGGCTGGTCCGAGGAGCGCGTCAAAAGGCTGATCGGCGGCTCGGAGCGTTACATCAACCTCGCCAAGCCGCTGCCGATCCACATCGAATATTTCACCGCCTTCGTGGACGAAAGCGGCCAGCTGCAAACGCGCGACGACCTCTATGGCTATTCGGCGCGGGTGCGCGGCGCGCTGGGGCTGGGCGGCTAAATCCGCGGCAGGCTACGCCGCCGGGCCGGCTGATCGTGGCCGGACATGAGTGGTTCTAATGCTCGCGGTGCGTTTTCTGTTGCGGGCGCCCATGCTGCGAGGCGATAATACCGACGGTTCGCGATTCCCGCCATGAATCGCGACAGAGGCGGATGGCGCGATAGCGGCGTATGAACGACAATCCCGACGAAGCCGAAAAGACCGCGATTCGCGCGGAGGTTGAGCGCGTGCGGCTGGAGCATCACGACCTCGAGGCGGCGATCGACGCGCTTTTGGCCGTGGGCGCCGCGGATCAGCTGCAAATTCAACGGCTGAAGAAACGCAAACTTCTGTTGCGCGACCGTCTTCAGCATCTCGAGGACGATATTACGCCCGACATTATCGCCTGACGCTTCCGACGCGCTTCAGATCGCGTAATTGAACGAATCATAGGCGAGGTCGCTGAGCAGTTGATCCATGTCGCGCGCCGGCTCCGCGCAGCCGGCCACGCCCACGACCTTGGCCGGCACGCCCGCCACGGTGACATTGCGGGGCGCGCTTTGCAACACCACCGAGCCGGCGGCGACGCGCGTGCAGGCCCCGATTTCGATGTTGCCGAGAATTTTCGCGCCCGCGCCGATCAACACGCCCCGTCGCACCTTGGGATGGCGGTCGCCCGATTCCTTGCCCGTGCCGCCCAGCGTGACATTTTGCAGGATGGACACGTCGTCGTCGACCACGGCCGTCTCGCCGACCACGAGTCCGGTCGCGTGGTCGAGAAAAATTCCGTGTCCAAAGGGCGCCGCCGGGTGAATATCGGTTTGGAAAACCTCGGAGCCGCGGCTTTGCAGATAAAGCGCGAAGTCAGTTCTGCCTCGGCGCCATAGCCAATGCGCGAGGCGATGGCCCTCGATCGCGTGAAACCCCTTGAAATAGAGGAATGGCTCGATCAACCGAACGCAAGCGGGGTCGCGCTCGACAATCGCCGCGAGGTCGGCGCGAAAGGCGTCGACCAGCGTTGGCTCCGCGGCGACGGCGGCCTCGAAGGCGTCGGCGATCATCTCCGCCGGCACGGCCGGGGAGCCAAGCTTCGCGCTGACGCGGCGGACGATCGCGTCGGCCAGGCTCGCGCGGTTGAGAATGGAGCCGACCAGCAAAGGCGCGAGCGCCGGTTCCAGCGCCAGCGCCGCGTTCGCCTCCTCGCGCATATGCAGCCAGACGGCGCTGCTGGCGCAAATCTCGGTCAAGGCGGCGCGCGCGACCACCTCACCGTTCATGGAAGTTCGCGGGGCGTGCTGGTCCATCGTTCAGGCGATCTCGTGCTTCCAGAAGCGTAAATAGGGGCGCTCGAACAAAGAAAAACCGGCTAACAACAACGCGTCCAGGGGCAACGACCAGTTCGTCGGCCCCGGGCGCGCCAAAGCGGATGCGTCGCGTGTCGCCTAGAACTTCACTTGCGGCGCGCTTTGCGCCGCGTCGCTGGCCGTGAACTCGGCCAGCGGCTTCTCCGACGCGAAGAAAGTCTTGGCCCAGAGCAACGTCGGGAACGTGCGCAGCGACAGATTGAAGTCCCGGGCTGCCTCGATATAGTCGCGACGCGCGACGTTGATGCGGTTTTCCGTGCCTTCGAGCTGCGATTGCAGCGCGAGGAAATTGGCGTTGGATTTGAGGTCCGGATAGGCCTCGCTGACCGCCAGCAGGCGCCCGAGCGCGCCGCTCAGCTGCGCCTGCGCGTCCTGGAACTGCTTGATCTTGTCGGGGTCGGTCAGCGAGGAGGCGTCGATCTTGATTTGCGTCGCCTTGGCGCGGGCCTCGGCGACCTGGGTCAGGACGTCCTTTTCCTGTTTGGCGTAGCCCTGCACGGTCGAAACAAGGTTGGGAATGAGATCGGCGCGGCGCTGATATTGCGCCTGCACCTCGGCCCATTTGGCCTTGGCGGTTTCCTCGAGCGTCGGGATCGTATTGTAGCCGCATCCGGCGAGGCTCAGCCCCAGCAAGGTCGCGATGGCGAGGGAACGCGAACGGGAAACGAGACTCATCGAAATCTCCATGGCTGGCCGCGCCAGGGCGGCATGGGCGGCGGAGAACTTAGGCCCTCGCCGCGCAATTTGGAAGAGCGCGGCGCCAACCCCGGTGAATGACTCCACCGCGGCGCGGATTGGCGTCGTCACCGTCCCGCCCCCGAGCGTTTACCTCTTGGGAATGAAGCTGTTTTGTGCGAAAATCGGGGTCGGCGCGGAACAAGGCGATGAACGGAATGCAGCGGGCGATCGAAGAGATTATCGGCAATTTCGAACTGCTGGACGATTGGGAGGATCGCTATCGCTACTTGATCGAGCTTGGGCGCGCGCTCGAACCCTTGGCGAAGGAGGCCTACAGCGACGCCAATAAGGTGCGTGGCTGCGCCAGCCAGGTCTGGCTCGACACCAAGACCGCGCTAGACGACAAGGGAGAAAAAGTGCTTATTTTCCATGGCGACAGCGACGCTCACATCGTGCGCGGCCTGGTGGCTCTGGTTCTCGCCCTTTATTCGGGCCGGAGCGCCCCGGCGATTCTGGCGACCGACGCCGCGCCATTGTTCGCCGAACTCGGCCTCGCGCAGCACCTGACGCCGCAGCGCGCCAACGGCCTGCGGGCGATGGTCGAGCGCATCAAGAGCGAGGCGCGCGCCGCCGCCTAAGCTTTCGCGGACCTCGTTCGACCGGGACAAAAATCGGAGCCAAGTAGCTCTTTCCTCGCGAGCGCGCTTTGAATAGAGTCTCCGCGCCGCGCAGACGACTTCCGAGAAATCATGTCATGTCCATAGAACGGCTCTTGTTTCTGATCACTGCCGTCTTCGTTTTTCTCTGTCTGGGCTTCGCCCTGATCGTGATGGCGTCGAACCCGGCCAAGCGACCAAACGAACAGGCCGTCGCGCCTCCCACCGAGATCGCCGCGACGCAAGGGCCCACCGCCGCGCGGCCGGTGGTCGCCGAGCCGGTCGCCGTCGATAAGGACGCCGCCCGCCAAAGGCTGGGCGCGCTCATCGCCGCCGCGCCTGACTACACCCGGTTCTTCAAGCGGCTAAAAGAGACGTTTCCCGTCGACTACGCCTCGGCTCTGGACAGTTTCGCGACGCGTCTCGTCGAGAGCAAGCGAGAGGAGAGCGTCGATTTCTATGTCTCCGAGGCGGTCCGCCTGTTGCGACAGTCGCGCGGCGTGCTCGCCGCCAAGGCTGAGCTAGGGCCGCTGTCCAACGTCTTCGATGTTCAACTCACGGTGTTGCGGGCCATCGGCGAACAGGATCCTCGCCTCTGCGTCGCTTTTCTTTATGGCGCCACGGATCAGGATTTCGCCCGCTTCGCCGCCACGCGCAGGCCTCTCGTCGCCGACATGGCGCTGACTGGCGTCGAAGCGATAGCCAACGGACAGGCGAAGAAAATCGAACGCGCGTCGCCGACCGAAGCGGATTTCAAAATGCTCGAAACGGCGCTTCTGGCCAAGGGGCTCGGCAAAATCGAGATCGACGCGTTGCTGGACGGCAAAATGCCCGATCCGCCGCTCGAGGACGCGCGCATGTGCGCCGCCGGCCAAACCTATCTCGAAACGCTGCACATGCTGCCGGAGGCGACGCGTTTGCGCATTTACGGTTTGGCGATGGAACTGATGGCCCGCTCCTGAGGCGCCTCGACGGCGTCGCACACGAGCGGCCCGCGCCATTTGCCGTAACGCCAGGGCTTCAAGGCGCTGGCGTCCGAGGGCAAAACGAGGGGCGGCGGGTCAAAACCGTCCGTGCCGCCGGGTCGGCAGCGGCATATGCGCGCGGCGCTCATCCAGCCGCCCGCCCAAAGGCCGTGACGCGCGATGGCCTCGTCCGCGAATTGCGAGCAGGTGGGCGCGTGTCGACACCATTGGCCCGCGAAAGCCGAGAATGTCACGCGATAAACGAAAATCAGCGCCCGCGCGGCCGAGGCCGGAAAGTTCGAAATCATTCGCCGCTGCCTCCTCGAAGCCCGGTCATCTGAGATAGATGACGCTGTAAATCGTTTCGTCGAGTTCCCGCTCGGTGAGCCAGACACGGCCGAGCGAGCATCTTCGCTCGATGTGCGGAAGAAGGCTCGTGCAAACTTCGCCAGTGTTGTCCTGCACGAGATAATGGCATACGCCGCCGATCTTCTCGCGGCCAAGCACCATGCTGGAATGATCGGCGAATTCGTCGGGATCGTCCCGCGCCCGCGCTTCGAGGAGATAGAACGAATAACCGATCGTCGGATTGCGTCCATGATCGAGCGCGTAGTCGATCATCGCGAACATCCGCGCTTTTTCCCGAGGAGTAATGTCGTTTCCCGAACTCTTGCGCTCGGCGGCTTCACGCCTATCGACAGCGGCTCTGTAGGACACGGGTAAGAGCGGCGCGGGGCTTCTGATCCTTCGGCATCGGCTGTCGACATAGTGCTTCCAGGCGTCATTGAACGTGTCGGCGATTGGATCGCTGTACTTCGGAACCGTCGCGCCGATCGAGCGAAGGCATATCCCTGGATTAGGCCTCAAGCGGGCCTCGCGGCGCAGAACTTCCAACAAGGCCGTATATTGGTAATAGCCGTCGTCGGACGGCAAATCGCGGTCAAGACACACGCCGCCGACGTTAAGGAGCAGCGCCGCCAGATCCTCTTCTCCGCCCTCGAGCTTGTCGAAATAGGGACGTTTCATCGGATTATGCTCTTCCGACACGTCCACGCGACTGCGCTGCGCGACGATCTCGTCGACCAATCCTGGCCTGCTCGCGACA
Source organism: Methylocystis sp. (assembly GCA_049583305.1). GTDB lineage: Bacteria > Pseudomonadota > Alphaproteobacteria > Rhizobiales > Beijerinckiaceae > Methylocystis. The sequence continues at coordinate 4,568 of JBAUVQ010000439.1, read as the reverse complement.
AATTCCCGAACGCGCGGGTCTTTCGCCGTGTAAAGCCCAGATGGGTTCGTGAAGTAGAAAGTGGTCGCGACGTCGAGCGACGATACGTTCAACCCAATTCGTCGCGAGATCATATCAGCCGCCGCATAGGCGTAACATATCGCGGAGTCGCCCTGCGAGTTCGGCATGTGGTCGAACGACGGCGCCGTAACCGTCGCGCAGCCCGGATTCCGGCGATAAATCGGATTGGCTGGCAGAATATTGAGATCGGCTCCGGCGCGGACTGGTTGGACATCGAGCGCGGCAAGAATGCAAACGAACAGCGCCAGACGCATCTATGGGTTCCCCAGTTCCAGATTTATCCGGATTATTCGCCTTTTCTGGCGACGGAGTCTGCACCTGTTCGTTTCGTTCGCGCAAGTCATTCTCCGCCGCGACGAACCGGGGTCCGCACTTGACGAAATGCCCCGCGCGCACTTAAACGGGTCTATCGGATCGTCGCGATAGCGCTCCGGGGCGGCTAGCTCAGCGGGAGAGCACTCCCTTCACACGGGAGGGGTCACAGGTTCAATCCCTGTGCCGCCCACCATTTAAATCAAATAGTTATGATGGCGCTTGTGGCCGATTTCGGTCGCCTGCTCCAATAAAATCAGACAACTGTATGCCCATTTTCAGCCGCCAGCGCCCGACTCCCCCTGCTTCGGTAAGCGTCTGGTAAGCGGAGATTGGAAATTCGACGGAACGTCCAGCAGCCGATTTCGAGGGGTTGCATCTTAGCCGCCGACCGCCGTCCCGCTCGCAACAGTCGATCTGCGATTCCAAGGCGTCGCCTCGAAGGAGCAATTGTCCCGCTCTGGCGTTCGCGCGCTCTCCCCGCCTCTGGCGCCCGCGCGCGTTCGATCAGGGACGCTCAAAATGCAGGGCCGCCGACGCGCGGCGAACTCCAGTCGGCGCTCACAGAAGCCCGCCGACCTTCAACGCGACCTCGGTGCGGTTTTTCACCTGGAACTTTCGCATTATGCTGCGCACGTGCACCTTCACGGTGCTTTCGCGCATGTTGAGTTCCCGGGCGATCAGCTTGTTCATTTTACCGTGCCGCACGAGGGTCGCGACTTCTAGCTCTCGGGACGTGAGCGAACTCTCGTTCGGCTTCGGGACCGTCTCCGTGTTGTCTACCTCGATCGCCTCCCGAGCCGCGAGAAGTCTTTCCGCGGGAGCGAACACGCCGCCGACTCGAACGAGCCGCATGGCTTCCTCCGCGACGTCGGGAGACGCGCTGCTGGGGATGTAGCCTCGCGCGCCCCGTTCGACAACTTCGCGAATAGGGGCGAGATCCTGAAAGTCGGCCATGACCACGATGGGCGCCGCGCCTCCCGCGTTGACGATCGAGGAGACTTCACGGCAGCAATGTTTTGGGTCCACTTCCCCAATACAACAGAGCACCACCAGACAAGGCAGGACGTTGCTCGAAGCTGAAACCCAACTGGCGGCGTCGGGATATTCAAGCACCCTGGCGTCGAATCTCCGGCCTATGTCGAGAGCCAGCAAACCTCGGATGAGGGGGCGGGGCTCAATGAGAACGATCACGCCGAACGCGGGTGCGCATCATCTCACCCTCCCCCGTTAAGCCGGCCAACGGAGACTATCTGGCGTTCACGCGAGTAACACCCGCGTTTCCGTTCAGCAATACTCTCCGACTCCGGCTGCCCAGAGCGTGTTCCTGTCGCAAAAGTTGAGAGACATTTGCGACAAGAACACGCTCTAAATATTTACCCTGGCGCGATTTATTGCCACTTGGACGAACAATCCGAGCAGAACCCGCGCCAACGGTCGCATGTCGCAATCGCCATAAATATGTCATATGCTTATGAAGCACGCAACACTAAAACTAAGTAAAATTGACTAAGTAAAAATACGTAACTTGGCGCGACTCATCATGAGCGCCGCCTCATCCCCCCGTTCGCCATGGGGATTGGCGGGCAATCCAAGCCAAAACGATTGTCCGACGTTTCGAACGAAGATTTTCGGCGCAGGCGCGCTTCGAGCGGGCTTTGCGCGAGCGCCGTCCCGTTCGTGGCGGCGCCGCGGCCCCATCGGTTCGAATCCGCCCAAGCGCGAGTTGATCGTCTGGAGGCGCGGCGTCCGTCGCCAGGACCAGTTCGGCGTTATCGACGACGTAGTGAACATACTCGCGGTCGTGGATGAAGACGATTCGGTCGTCCGACCATTCCATCGGCCCCGTCGCGCCAATGAATCACAGGCGTACGTAATAGTACGGGCTTGATTAGGTTTCGTTTTCCGCTGTTCTATGTCCAGCGCGGGTCACGGTCGCGGGGAAGCTCGCCGCGTTGATGAATTCGCGCTCTTCGCCGCGTCGCGGCGATCATAACGGAGCAGGGCGCCACGCGTCATGCGGGTTCGGTAAGAGGGATTGCCTTGACGAAATCCGTTGGGTGGCCCGGGATCATATTCAATGAAATATATTCGAAGGTGGTCCCGCCCACCAACCCCGGTCGTCGTCTCACTAGCGATCCACTCAAAGTGAAGACAGGCGCGACTGTGACGCCAGACACGACCATTATCGAAATTCGCGAGTCCTTGGAGCTTGGAGCCATTCGACAGACGGCGCCTTCGCGCGTCGTATTCAGACGTTTCCTCTCCGAATATCCGGAAGCTAGTTCCGGAAATAAACCTCGCGACGCGGTGCGGTTCGATTTCGCCGGCCAAGGCGTCACGGGAGACTCGGAGTTGATAGAATCGGGGTTGATCACGGTTCGCGCCAACGACGCGCGGGCGCGAATTCCGAGTCCAACGCCAGGACCGTCGACGAAGGTTGGACATCGCCTTTCGATCGATGACGCAAACCGCGAGTTTCAATTTGTTTCATGCGTCATTCACTCGAACAACAGGGAGAAACACATCCGATGGGCATCGTATTTCCAATTCCAACGGACAGCCCCTCCAAGACCGCGGGCCACAACGTGACGCGCGCGGCGCTCGCCGACGCGGTTCAACAACGCCTCGGCGTGTCGGGCGCGAAGTCCGTCGACTTGGTGGATTTGGTTTTGACCGAAATCCTCGAAGTGATCGCATCGGGAGAGAAGTTGAAACTGAGCTCGTTTGGCTCATTCCGCGTACACTCGAAAAAGCAACGCCCCGGCCGCAATCCCAAGACTGGAGTCGCGGCCCCTGTCTCGGCGCGCCGCGTCGTGACCTTCAAGGCCTCGAGCGTTCTGTGTGATCAGGTTAATGGAATGAGTCAAATCCCCGAGGACCCCTAGAGTTTTTCCGGTTCTGATCGAACCGGAAAAACTTTGGATTCCCTTATTTCGTCGTGCTTTCGAAAGGCAAAACCGGCGGCTCCTTTTGCCGAAAGCGCTAGCGGATAAATGCGGCGATCCGTCTGGGAGCTCGTCGCGGACGCTCAATCGACCGAGGATCTCGCGCTCCGTATTTCGCGCTGAGAGGAGATTGGCGCGCCGCCTGTTCAATACGCCAAACAGGACGTTCTCTCGGAACGGCGGCTTGGCGCGAAGGCCAGAACCTGCTCGGTTCGTCGCGAGGCGAAGGATGGGGCGAGCCGCCGGGAAAACCGCGGGCGCCTTTCTGCCGCTGATGGGACGCAATCATTACGTAGAATTACGAGATTGAATTCCGCTCGTATTCCGATGTTTTGTTTGCTTGGCCCTCTCGCGTTGGGTCTGGCGGAAAATTTCCCGAAAGCTCAAGTCTCGCTGGCGATGTCGCCACGCGACAGCGCGAAACAGGGCCGCGTGGCATGCGCGCCGCCCCCGGCATGAGGCCGTCGGGGGTCATCGGCGCGCTCATAAAGATGGGGAGGGTCCATGTTCATCGACTTGCAGGAGATACAATCGTTCGGGAGCAACCAATTCCAGCTGATTACCGCGACCACGGCGGCGACAGCCAATGGGCTGCAAGCCCTCTCGGCCGAAGCGGGAGAATTTTCGAAGAAGCGGGTCGAGACCAACTACGCTCTGGGACAGAGACTGCTGAAGGCTCGGAGTCTCGACGAAATCATCGAGCTTCAATCTGATTTCGCAAGAGCTTCCCTCGACGATTTTATCACCGAGACGACAAGGATCGGCGTTCTTTATTCGGATCTCGCGAAGGAGGTTTTCAAGTCCGCGAAGGCCGCGCCGGTGGGGAAATCATCCGCCGCGAGTTCGTCATTGAACGGGGCAATCGTCGCGAAGCAACCGTCGACGCAAAACTGATGTGACAGGCCGGCCAACGGGTGGGACAGGCATCCGCCCGTTGGCTCTCGACATGGAACGGAGCGAGTAAATGTCGCTTGGGCGATCGCCGGACCCAAATCAAGCGATCGGCGCTCTGGTCGCTTCCGAATTCGTCACGGCTATCGGTGGATAAACCCGCCGCCTGGGGACGTTGGGGCGGTCGCCTAGCCTCGCGGCGCATCGCCATATGTGTCGATGGGCGTGGTCGAATAGTTTTCGCGCGGGACGGGCGGGCGTGGGGGTTCTTTCGTTGAAACTGGATGGAAGGCGCGAGCTTTTCGATCGCCGCGTCGTCTGGCGTCGAGGTGATCGGAGAGGAAGAGCCGCAACACG
>JBAUVQ010000438.1:0-15389 GCA_049583305.1 Methylocystis sp. | reverse complement strand
GGTCCAGACGGAGGGCCGAGGGAGGATATCAAGATACCATCGTTGAAACCTGGATTGAAAGTTAAGCAATGGGGTATCGTTGTTTGTGCCACAAAAGTGTAATTCCGCGTTGATTGAGTCCACGTTGCGGGGGACAAGACGCTCGCTCCTCATCTCGCTCGCGGTGTGAAATCTTGCAGTGGCGCTGTCACGTGTCCTGTTGCCAAACCGCCCCTCTCTTCCTATCACTCCCCCGTCCGCCCACCCGCGGACACCCCCGCGTCTTACGCCGGCTCGCATCGGCGATTGAGCGCTTTAGGAGAGAGCATGATCCACGTCACCTTCCCCGACGGGGCGTCCCGTCCGTTCGAGCCCGGCGTTTCCGGCTTCGACATCGCCAAATCCATCTCGCCATCGCTCGCCAAGCGCACGGTCGCCATGACCCTGGACGGCGCGCTCAGCGATCTCGCCGCGCCCATCGACCGCGACGCGAAAATCGAGTTCGTGAACCGCGACGACCCGCGCGCGCTGGAGCTTATTCGGCACGACGCCGCGCATGTGCTGGCGGAAGCCGTGCAGGAGCTTTTCCCGGGCACGCAGGTCACCATCGGCCCGGTGATCGAGAACGGCTTCTATTACGATTTCTATCGCGAGACGCCGTTCACGCCCGACGACCTGCCGGTCATCGAAAAAAAGATGCGCGAGATCATCGCCCGCGACAAAGCCATCGTGAAGGAGGTCTGGTCGCGCGACCAGGCGCTCGATTTCTTCGAGAAGAAAGGCGAGGCGTTCAAGGGCGAACTCATCGACTCGATCCCGGTCGGCGAGAACCTCAACATCTACAAGCAGGGCGATTGGCTGGATCTGTGCCGCGGGCCTCATATGCCCTCCACCGGCAAGATCGGGACGGCGATCAAGCTGATGAAGGTCGCGGGCGCCTATTGGCGCGGCGATCACAACCGTCCCATGCTGTCGCGCATCTATGGGACCGCCTTCGCGACCAAGGAAGACCTGGACGCATATCTGCACCGGCTCGAGGAAGCCGAGCGGCGCGACCATCGCCGGCTCGGGCGCGAGATGGGGCTGTTCCACTTCCAGGAGGAAGGCCCGGGCGCCGTGTTCTGGCACGAAAAGGGCTGGACGCTGTTCCAGACGCTGATCAGCTACATGCGTCGGCGCCAGAAGGCCGGCGGCTACAGGGAAGTCAACACGCCGCAGGTGCTCGACCGCGCCTTGTGGGAAACCTCCGGCCATTGGCAGACCTATCGCGAACATATGTTCCTGACCAAGACCGAGGACGAACGCACTTTCGCGCTGAAGCCGATGAACTGTCCCGGTCATGTGCAGCTGTTCAAGAACGGGCTGAAATCCTATCGCGACCTGCCGGTGAAGATCGCCGAGTTCGGCGTCGTGCATCGCTACGAGCCGTCAGGCGCGCTGCACGGCGTCATGCGCGTGCGCGCGTTCACGCAGGACGACGCGCATATCTTCTGCTCGGAAGACCAGATCATGGAGGAGGCGCTGCGCATCAACGATCTCATCCTTTCGATCTACGGCGACTTCGGCTTCGACGACGTGGTGGTGAAGCTGTCGACGCGGCCGGAAAAGCGCGTCGGCTCGGACGAGGCCTGGGACAAGGCCGAGGCGGCCCTTGGCAAGGTGTTGGAGGAGCTGGCGCGGCGCGGGCTCAAGACCTCCGTGCAGCCGGGGGAGGGCGCTTTTTATGGCCCCAAGCTGGAATATACGCTTCGCGACGCGATCGGCCGCGAGTGGCAATGCGGCACGACGCAGGTGGACTTCAACCTTCCCGGCCGTTTCGGCGCCTTCTACATCGGCGCGGATTCCGAGAAGAAGACGCCCGTCATGGTGCATCGCGCGATGTTCGGTTCGCTCGAGCGCTTCACCGGCATTTTGATCGAGCATTACGCCGGCCATCTGCCGCTGTGGCTGTCGCCGACGCAGATCGTCGTCTGCACGATCACGCAGGAGGCCGACGATTACGCCTACGAGATCGCCGCCGCGGCGCGAAAGCTGGGGCTCTCCGTCGACATGGACCTCCGCAACGAGAAGATCAGCTACAAGGTGCGCGAGCACTCGCTGGCGAAGATTCCGGTGCTGCTGATCGCCGGCAAGAAGGAGGCGGCGGAGCGCCTGGTGTCGATCCGCCGGCTGGGGTCGCAGGATCAGAACTCGGCCAAGCTCGACGAGGCGCTGGCGGCGCTGGCGCATGAGGCGACGCCGCCCGATCTAAAGACCGCCTAACAACGTTCCACGCCGCGCGCTTTTCTCGCGCGCGGCGATGGATGAAACTCGGCGGCGGATTTCACGACTCCGTTGGAGCCTCCGAAGCCGGAGTTTTTCTCTGGTCTCCCCACGACTTGGGCGTATTCGATACATATGCGCGTCTCGCCGCCGAAAGGCGCTGTTCGAGCGCCGCGTTTCACAAAAATGTCAATGACGCCGCGTTGGCTTCGGCGCCCTTGCCAGACGCGCGGCGATGGACCAATTTGTCGCTCAATAAGTCGGCGTCCCCGGCCGGCGGCGCGCTCGCGTCCGCCCGGCTCGGATTAAAAGGCCCGGCATGATGGGGAGTAAACTATGTCGTCCAGAAATCGCATATCCGCCTTGGCTCTTGCCGCGAGCCTGTTCCTCGGCGTCTGCGCCGCGCCGGCCGAGGCCGCCAAGCTCGGGCCCTATTTCCCGATGCCGAAGTCCTTCCCGCTGTCCGGTCCGGGCAAGGCGGCGCTGCTGAAGATTCAGGCCGACTGGCTGCAGAACGGCCTTGAAAATCTGCAGAAGGCGGAAAAGGAGACGACGGCGGCGCTGGAGAAGGCGAAGACCGACAACGCCAAGCCGGAGGACGTCGCCAAGCTCGATGAAAAGCTCAAGGCGCTCGACGCCGACATCAAGGCGACCGAGGAAGAAATCGCCATCGCCAACAACGACATGGGCGAAAAGGAAGAACAGGCCGAGCGCAAGCGGCTGCTCATGTTGAACGTCAATCAGTGGATCAACGAATTGGGGCATCAGGCGACCGAGCAGCTAAAAATCGCGATCCTGAAGGATGGCATGGAGGCGCAGGTCGCCGAGAACCAACATGCGCGATTGTCGGAGCTGGCCGACGCGATCGAGCGGGCCAAGAATGACTCGACGGTGGTGAACTGGGCCGTTCGCAAGTAACGGCCAATCCCGACGGACGGCCGGATTAAAGCGGAGCGTCCGTCGCGTCACCGTCGCCCGCGAGCTGGCGGGCGAGCCGTTCCAGTCTCGTCGCGGCGTCGCCGAAGGTTCTGGCGAGCCGCGCCTCGATCTCGGCGTCGCGTCGCCGGGCGGCATCGATCTCTTCTCGCAGCGAGGCGACTTCCGCCTCCAGCTTGGCGATCTTCGCGCTCGCGTCGCCGGCTTCGTCGGCGATTTCCAGCGCCGCCATCACGACTAGGCGCTGATCGCCGATCTCGCCGAAATTTTGGCGCATCGCCGCGATTTTGCCATCGATGGACGCCGCGAGCTCCTCGAGCCGCTTCTCCTGGCCCTCGTCGCAGCCAAGGCGATACGACCGGCCGGCGATGTTGACGATTGCGACCGCCATGCGCGGGGCTCCTATTCGTCGCGCGGCGGCGCGACGCCGAGCACGGAAGCGACGCTGGCGCTGGCGCGCTCGACCCGGCGCAGAACTTCGTCGCGGGTTTTCTCCACCGTCGCGGCGCGCGCCAGCGCCGCGTCGAGATCGAGCGCGAGCCGGCCCCGGTCGTCCTGCATCACCTCGAGTTCCTCCTCGAGGTCGGCGAGCGACATTTCGTTCTCCAATCGTTGCGCGACCGCGGTCTCCAAGGCGTCGAGCCCCTTTTCGAAACGCGCCAAGGCTGCGTCGAGCAGGGGCGAAAGCGCCGCGTCGGAAACCGGAGATGATGTCATGAGCGGCGAGGGATCCCGAGGTGACAACGAAGCGGCGAAAAGGCCGCCCGGGGCCGGAATTGACCGATGGCGATTCGGCTCCAAGCGTTAAGTAGCACGAATCGAGCCGTTCCCAACGCGCGCGCCGGCCAGGTCGGCGGCGGGCGGGCGTTTCCGCCGCGTTGACAGCGTGCGCGAGATGTTATCAAAACCGTGGCGTCGACGGGCGCCGGAACCGGCCGCGTCGTCGGAAATATCGCCGCGGGCGACTTCGCCGCGGCCTCTTTTTTACGGAGACTTCCATGGCTTTGCGAGTGGCGATCAACGGGTTTGGACGAATCGGCCGCAATGTGCTGCGCTATATCGTCGAGTCCGGCAGGACCGATCTCGAAGTCGTGGCGATCAACGATCTTGGCCCGGTCGAGACCAACGCCCATCTGCTGCGCTACGACTCGGTGCATGGCCGTTTTCCGCACAAGGTGACCGTCGCGGGCGACACAATCGACGCCGGGCGCGGGCCGATCAAGGTCACGGCGATCAAGAACCCCGCCGAGCTGCCCCATAAGGAGTTGAACGTCGACGTGGCGCTGGAGTGCACGGGTCTGTTCACCGCGCGCGACAAGGCCGCGCAATTGCTCGCCGCTGGCGCCAAGCGCGTGCTCGTTTCGGCGCCGGGCGAGGGCGCCGACATCACCGTCGTCTACGGCGTCAATCACCACAAGATCACAAAGGAGCACCTCGTGATCTCCAACGCCTCCTGCACGACCAATTGTCTCGCGCCGGTCGCCAAGGTGCTGCACGACGCCATCGGCATCGACAAGGGCATCATGACGACGATCCACTCCTATCCGGGTGATCAGCCGACGCTCGACACGATGCACAAGGATCTTTATCGCGGCCGCGGGGCGGCGCTGTCGATGATCCCGACCTCGACCGGCGCCGCCAAGGCCGTAGGCCTCGTGTTGCCGGAGTTGAACGGGCGCCTCGACGGCTACGCGATCCGCGTGCCGACCCCCAATGTCTCGGCGGTCGATCTGAAATTCGTCGCCAAGCGCGCGACAACCGTGGCCGAGGTCAACGCGGCGATCAAGGCGGCGGCGGAAGGCCCGCTGAAGGGCGTGCTCGACTATACAACCGAGAAGCTCGTCTCCTGCGACTTCAATCACAACCCCCATTCCTCGACCTTCCACATGGACCAGACCAAGGTCCTGGACGGCACGCTGGTCTCGATCCTGTCGTGGTATGATAACGAATGGGGCTTTTCGGCGCGCATGACGGATACGGCGGTCGCGATCGGGAAGGTGATTTAGGGAAAACGCCGATGGCCAAGTTCCGACCTCTCGGGTATCTCGGTTACGATGATATATCGGGTGTACTTTTGCGGTCGGACCTTTGGCGATCTGTGGATAGCGTCGAGCAACTCTTCAATACGGCGCTTCCAAACCTGAAATGCCCGATCTGCGCAAACGACGTGTTTACGCTTGTCAGAAATTTCGATGAGAAAAGCTCTCCACAGATGGACAGCTATCGATGGGGCGAATCTGATGCGGTTGAGTTTACCCCAACCATAGCGATTCACTGCGATGATTGTGGCCATTTCCTTTTGTTTGCCGAGGAGAAGCTCTTGGCGCGTGCGGAGCGGAAGAAATGACTTCGTTACGACTCGTGTCTGACAATCCCTCTCCTACATCACAGTCGAGCGACGGCGGCGGCCCGGAGGATCCCATGCTTGAGCAGCGCGTCGGCAGGTTGGAAGAAAAGGTTGATCGCATAGAGGCGGCCGTGGTCCGGATTGACGGAATGGTCAAGCAGATCCTCGAAACCTGCGCCAAGCAGTCCGCAGACATTATAGAGATCAAAGCAACCGGGGCCAAGCAGAGCGACTCGCATAAACTTCAGCTTGAAGTTGCCGAGATTAGATCAGGCGGCGCGAAACAAGCCGATCTCAATAGAGCGCAAGTGGAACTTGCCGAGGTCAAGGGACGCGTGTCCACGCTCCCCACCTGGTGGATGCTTGTCACCGCGATCCTCGCCACATGGGGCGCCGGCTTCGCCATCGCGAATTCCATGAACAAAGCGCCTGCTCAAATCGAAAAGACATCAGAGAGAGCCTCGCCGAAATGACCTCCTTCAAAACCCTCGACGACGTAAATGTCCACGGCAAGCGCGTGCTTTTGCGCGTCGACCTCAACGTGCCCATGGAAAACGGCCGCGTTTCCGATGCGACGCGGATCGAGCGCGTGTTGCCCACAATCGAGGAAATCGCCGGCAAGGGCGGGAAGGTGATCTTGCTCGCGCATTTTGGTCGGCCCAAGGGCGCGCCGAACGAGGAAGACTCGCTTCGCCCCGTCGCCCCGGCGGTGGAGGATCTGCTGAAACGCCCGGTGGCCTTCTCCAGCAACTGCGTCGGAGCGCCGGCGGCGGAAGCGGTGGCCGCGATGAAGGACGGCGACGTCCTGCTTCTCGAAAATACCCGCTTCCACAAGGGCGAGGAAAAGAACGACCCGGCCTTCGTCGACGAACTCGCCAGGAATGGCGACATCTTCGTCAACGACGCTTTTTCGGCGGCGCATCGCGCCCACGCCTCGACCGAGGGTCTCGCGCGCAAGCTTCCGGCCTTCGCGGGCCGCGCGATGCAGGCGGAGCTGGAGGCGCTGAACAAGGCGCTGGGCAATCCTCAACGCCCGGTGCTGGCGGTGGTCGGCGGCGCCAAGATTTCCACCAAGCTCGATCTGCTCGGCAATCTCGTCGCGAAGGTGGATTATCTCGTCATCGGCGGCGGCATGGCCAACACCTTTCTCGCCGCGCAAGGCGAGGCGATCGGCAAGTCGCTTTGCGAATATGATCTGCTCGACACCGCGCGGACAATCATGGAGAAGGCCAAGACCGTCGGCTGCCAAATCGTGCTGCCGGAGGACGTGACCGTCGCCAAGAAATTCGAGGCCCATGCTCCCGCGCAATTCGTGACCGTCGATCATGTCGGCGCCGACGACTTGATTCTCGATGTCGGCCCCAAGGCGGTCGCACATGTCGAAAGCCTGCTCGCCAAGACAAAAACGCTGGTCTGGAACGGCCCCTTCGGCGCCTTCGAACTGCCGCCGTTCGACGAGGGCACCAATGCGGTCGCGCAAACGGCGGCGCGGCTGACGCGCGAGGGAAAGCTCCTTTCGGTGGCTGGCGGCGGAGACACCGTGTCGGCGCTCAACCAGGCTGGCGCGGCGACTGATTTCACTTATGTTTCGACCGCCGGCGGTGCCTTCCTCGAATGGCTGGAAGGCAAGGAGCTTCCAGGTGTCGCGGCGCTGGCGGGATGAGTGGCCTCGGACCAGGAACCGGGTGGGGCGCGGCGGGAATCGAGGCGGGTCTGTTGGGCGTTGAAACGGCGCGGCGCGCGAGAAAAAAATTCTCGGCTTAAAAATTAGGCGCCGCGGGCGGCGTCACGTCGACATTTATGTTCCGGCCCGTCGCGTGAATTAATCGAAATATTTTGGATCTGCTTAACCCTTAGTCGTCTCGCCAGGGCGGCGCCGCATAATTAGCCCTGCGCGGAGACCGCGATCATGCTATAGATGACAAGCAAGAAACGGGCCGCGCCGCGGCTTCGGATTGCTTGTGATATGCGTGGGTCGGTCGAATGGCGATTTCCGGCAGACTGGTGATGCGGCAGGGCCAGGCCCTGGTGATGACGCCGCAGCTGTTGCAGGCGATCAAGCTGTTGCAATTCTCCAATCTCGAACTTTCCAGCTACCTGCAGGACGAGCTGGAGCGCAACCCGTTGCTCGAAACGTCCGGCGGCGATTCCATTCCTTCGGAGCCGAGCGGCGCTCCGGACGTGGACGCCGGAGGCGGCGACAGCGCGGCGGAGCCCTTCGAGGGGCCGCGCGAGGGCGATTGGGCCGAGGAGGGGTTCGCGGTCGACTCGGCCACTCTGTCGGCGGAGTTGGGAACGGAAATTTCTAACACTTTCGAGCCGGACGGGCCGAGCGTGTCTTCGCCCGAACCCTCGGGAGCGATGGAAGGCGCGGGCCTCTCCGCGACATCGTGGAGCGGGGCCGCGGGCGGCGGCGGCGCGGACGGCGAGGCGCCGAATATCGAGGCGTATATCGCCGCGCAAAAGAGTCTGCACGAATATCTGACCGACCAATTGACGCTCGCCTGCGCCGGCCCGCGTCAGCGTTTCATCGGTCAGGCGATCATCGACGCCATCGACGAGACCGGCTATTTGCGCGAATCGATTGAGGACATCGCGGCGCGACTGGGCTCTTTGGTTCCGGAAACGGCGGCGGTGCTGGCGATCGTGCAGAGCTTCGATCCATCCGGGGTCGGCGCGCGCGATCTCGCGGAATGTCTGGCGATTCAACTGCGCGAGCGCGACCGCTTCGATCCGGCGATGGAGATTTTCGTCGCCAATCTGCCGCTGGTCGCCAAGCGCGATTTCGCGCAACTCTCGAAACTTTGCGGGGTCGACGAGGAGGACGTAGCGGATATGGTGGCGGAGCTCCGCCGACTCGATCCCAAGCCTGGCCGCGCGTTTGGCGACGCGCCAACACAGACTCTGGTCGCCGACGTGATCGTGCGGCCGGCCGGCGACGGCTCCTGGCATGTGGAGCTGAACTCCGAGGCGCTGCCGCGCGTGCTGCTCAATCACACCTACGCGGCGAAAGTGAGCGCCCAGACCAAGGGCGATACGGACAAGAGCTTCGTCACCACCTGCATGCAGAACGCCAACTGGCTGCTGAAGAGCCTGGAGCAGCGTCAGCGCACGATTTTGAAGGTGACCTCGGAGATCGTGCGGTTGCAGGACGCCTTTCTCGCCCGCGGCGTCGAGCATTTGCGCCCACTCAATCTGCGCATGATCGCCGACGCGATCGGGATGCACGAATCCACGGTCTCTCGCGTGACGTCGAACAAATACATGATGACGCCGCGCGGCATGTTCGAACTGAAATATTTCTTTTCGGCCTCGATCGCGACGACGAGCGGCGCCGCCGCCCATTCCGCGGAGTCCGTGCGCTTCAAGATCAAGCAGATGATCGACAAGGAGAGCGCCGACGATGTTCTCTCCGACGACGCCATCGTGGCGCGCCTCAAGGATGTCGACATCGAGATCGCCCGCCGCACCGTCGCCAAATATCGCGATAGCTTGCGTATCCCCTCGTCGGTTGACCGTCGGCGCGAGAAGGTTTCCGCGCGGCGCGAACACGCGTAGCCAAGCTTAGGGCTTCCAATATCGCGACAATGAGCGCCCATTGACTTCGTGGGCGGACAATCTTATCGCTGCGAGGCATAACCCCGCCAAGCCGTGTCGATTTGGAACGGGCGAGGCGTGGGGTGCTTTCGATTTGGCGCGATCCCGGCGTCGCGGCCCGCTCGAAACGGAGCGCGAAGGCGGGGAGGGGCCCTGGCCGAAAGCGCGAAGGGAGCCAACCAGCGGGGACATCCGCGCGCGCGAACCTCGGTACAAGGGATTCGCGGCGCGAGTCATGCGAGAAATTGAACGTCGCGCTCGGGCGCCGGCGGAAGCGAACTTAAGGCGGAAGTAAAGCATGTCGTTGCGGGTTTCGGGAAAGAACATCAATATCGGCGAAGCGTTGCGCGCTCATGTGACCGATCGGGTCAACGCCCTGACGAGCAAATATTTCGACGGAGCCGTCACCGGCCATGTGACGATCTCTCCCGAGGGAGCCGGTTTCCGCGCCGATTGCAGTCTGCACCTCACGTCGGGAATGCTATTGCAGGCGGATGGCCGCGCGCAGGATCCCTACGGCGCTTTCGACCAGTCGGCGGACCGGATCGAAAAACGCCTGAGGCGTTACAAAAGCCGGCTGAAAAGTCATCACGATCACGACGCGGCCAAGGACGCCGCCAAGGCCGAGACCGTGGCGAGCTATGTGCTGGAAGCGCCCGATCAGGAGCAGGACGCGCCCGCGGAATTCAACGCCGCGGTGATCGCCGAATCGACGACGCAACTGCGCCGCCGCTCGGTGTCGCAGGCGGTGCTCGATCTCGATCTTTCCGGCGCGCCGGTGGTCGTTTTTCGTCATGCGTCGACCGGCCGCGTCAACGTCGTTTATCGCCGGATGGATCAGAACGTTGGCTGGATCGACACGCCGGAAGGCATGTAGATCGCCGCGGACATAGGCACGAATATTGCCTTGACGACCCCGGGCGGCGCGCGAATGCAACCGCCCGAGGCGAGCTAGGGTGTGACCGCTACGCCGCGAGCGCTGCGCGGCGGTCGCCAATCGAACGCCACCCGTGTATAATGCTAGAGTCGTGAATGGGATTGTCGGCACATGCGGCTTACCGATTTACTCACGCCCGAGGCGGTTATCTCGTCCCTCAAAGCTACCTCGAAGAAGCAAGCGCTTCTGGAACTGAGCGAAAAGGCGGCCGAAGTCTCGGGCGTCGGGGCCCGTGAGATTTTTGATGCGTTGTTGCAGCGCGAGCGCCTCGGCTCGACCGGGATTGGCGACGGCGTCGCCATTCCTCACGGCAAGTTGACGAAACTCAAAAATATATTCGGGGTTTTCGCGCGGCTGGAGCGCCCGATCGACTTCGAGGCCCTGGATGGCGCTCCGGTCGATCTGATTTTCTTGCTTGTCACGCCCGAAAGTTCCGGTGCCGATCATCTGAAGGCGCTTGCTTGCGCCGCGCGCATGTTGCGCGATCCGGCGGTGGTCGCGACAATTCGCGCCACCCGCGACGCGGGCGCGCTCTATTCACTGCTCGCGCAACGTTCGCAACCTCACGCGGCGTAAGAGGCGTTCGGCGACAACAGACGCCAATCGCGCCCCGAAAAATCACGCAAACCCAACATCCTTCCGGCTTGATGCGGACCGGAAAGACTCTCGCGACTCCCTCTCACGAGATCGCGAGCTTGAGGCTCGGATCCCCGGGGCCTTTTCGCTACGACGCGCGCGCCTTCGTTCAGCTCGACGTGACGCGCTTCACGGCGCCGACATGCGAGGCATGCCCGCCCTTACGCCCGGCTTCCGAGGCAAGCGCGTGATCGCGCGAAAAGCTGCGCTTGTCGGGATTGACGCTCTGCCCACCCTTGCGTCCCGCCTTGGCCGCGAGCTCGGGATTTTGCGAGAAGCTTCGCTTTTCGTCGGGAACGCTCTGCCCGCCCTTTCGAGCGATCAGCCTTTGCTTTTCCGGATCCATCGAGGCGAAGCCACGATTGGATTTGCGCGGTTGCTGGATTGTCGTCATCGCTTTCCTCCCTGCGCGCCGACACCGCCTGCGCCGCGATAAGCGGCACGCATGGTTGAGCGCGCCTGGAATGACGATTCGCGCGCTTCGCCAAGACAACCGCCGCTCAAGGGCGTCGACGCCTTTCACAGAGGGATAACGTTCACGCCAAGACAAAGTTGCGGCCAAAACGTCATATGCGTCGTATTTTCGTAACTTTAATTGCAACACCCTGAAAAAGGGACCTTTGACGTTGCGTCAAGCGCGTCCGGCGGGGCGCGAGCGCCGATCGAAGAACAGCGCCTGGCCGATGACCGCCTTGAGCGCCTCCACGGCGAAGGGCTTGGCGATTAAAAAGGCGGGCTCCGGCGCTTCACCGAGCAGGAAGCGCTCGGGATAGGCGGTGATGAAGATCACGGGCGTCGACAACTCGCCGAGAATTTCGTTGACCGCCTCCAGTCCGGAGCTGCCGTCGGCAAGCTGAATGTCGGCGAGGATCAATCCTGGCTTCTGGCGTTCAATCGCCTTCACCGCCTCCTTGTGCGTGCGCGCCAGTCCGATGACGTGATGGCCGAGTTCCTCGACCACCTCGCGCAAATCGTCCGCGATCAGCGGCTCGTCCTCGATGATCAGCACTTCGGTCGCGATTTGATCGGAAATCTCCGCGTTGGCCGCGTCGATCAACGCGCCAGCTTCTCGCGGCGAAACGTCCAGCGTGCGCGCGACTTCGTCGAGGTCGAAGCCCTCGAGCGCGTTGAGCAAGAAGGCGATGCGCGGACGGACCGAGATCGCGTCGAGATTGCGCCTAGCGCCGGAATCGATATCGCCAGCCTCGGCCGATTCCGTATGGGTGTTGATCGGCGCCGCTGCCCAAATATCGAGCAGCAGACGGTACAAGAGGATCTTGGGATCGTCGCCGGGGCGGAGCCGCGCCTTGCCTGATTTTTCGTTCTGATCCGCGACCAGTGTTTCCAGCGCCGCCAGCGCATAAGCGTCGCCGCCCGCTCGACTTCCGGTCAGCGCGCGGGAGAACCGCCTCAAATAGGGAATGTAACGACCAATTTCCTGTGATATGGACATTCCGCACCGCTCCAGAGCGCCTTCCCCGACTTTTGCGTACGCGTTCCGCGACAATACGCCTGTAGATTTATTCGGAACCAATCGCCAGAACCAGCGTTCACTTCAAGGTGGCCCCGCCAGTATAACGCGGCGGCGGGCCGCCGCTAGAGGAATGATGCGCCTTAGCCACGAGGAGCCCATGGTAAATAAAACACGCAACAATCCCTTAAGAAGCATTGTCGCCGGAGAAAGCCAGAGAGAAAAACCCACCGACAACGATCTTATGGGAAAGGTTTCCGTGCGTAGGGAGAGTGGTCGCCGCCAAAATCTGGCTCTCATGGAGCGAAATGGTTCCTCCAAGTCCTCCGGTCCTAGCGAGGACGCCATGGAATACCCCCGCGCCGCGCCAGCGGCGCTTCTAGGAGAGCATATTGGCCGAGAGTTGCGTGGGCTTTACGAGGACATCGTGGCGCAGCCAGTGCCGGAACGATTCCTCGAGCTCTTGAACAAGCTGGAGTCCGGAACGATATCTCCAAAGGAGGGGACGCTAAAGGGCGAGGGGACGGATTGACGAAGCACGAGGTCTTCGCCGGCGCGGGCGGGGTGAAAGCGGATCTGGTGTCCGCTATCCCTGGCTTGAGGGCGTTTGCCGTTTCGCTTTGCGGTAACTCCGACCGCGCCGACGATCTCGTTCAGGAAACCTTGGTCAAGGCATGGGTGGGAATGGACTCCTTCACCGAGGGGACCAATCTCACGGCGTGGCTTTTCACCATTTTGCGCAACATCTATTACAGCGACTACCGCAAGCGGCGTCGCGAGACCGCCGACCCCGACGGGGTGATGGCGGCGCGCATGGTCACGCCCGCCGCTCAGACCAGCCACATGGAGTTCCTCGACGTTCACGCGGCCCTGCAAAAACTGCCGCTGGATCAACGCGAAGCACTCATTCTGATCGGAGCCTCCGGACTTTCCTACGATGAGGCCGCCGCCGTTTGCGGCTGCGCGCCCGGCACGATGAAAAGCCGGGTCAACCGCGCGCGCAACCGACTGCTCGAACTCCTGGCGCCGGCCGATGGACGCGAGAGTCTTGCCGAATCCCTTCAGCGCGCGCGTTCACGCGCCGAGGCTGATTGAAGCCGCCCGCGAAATGACGCATAGGGAACGCGCGCCGCCGATCCCATCGTCGGCGCTCGAACCGTTCCCCATTTTTCGCGAGCATGACGCCGATGACGACCCAAGACCACCGTTTAGAGCGCGATTCCTTTGGCGACATCGCCGTTCCCGCCAGCGCCTATTGGGGCGCGCAGACCCAGCGTTCGCTGGAGAATTTCCCCATCGGCGGGCAGCGCATGCCGATCCAGGTCATTCACGCGTTGGCGCGGGTCAAGCGCGCGGCCGCGCGGGTGAACGCCGCCAAGGGGCTCGTCAAGCCAGATATCGCGCAGGCGATCGTCACGGCGGCGCAGGAAGTCATCGACGGGAAGCTCGACGATCAGTTCCCGCTCGTGGTCTGGCAGACGGGCTCGGGCACGCAGTCAAACATGAACGTCAACGAGGTCATCGCCAACCGCGCCAATGAACGGCTCGGCGGCCCGCGCGGCGCCAAGGAGCCCGTGCATCCCAACGATCACGTCAATTACGGCCAGTCGTCGAACGATTGCTTCCCGACCGCCATCCACATCGCCGGCGCGCTGGCGCTCTCAAACAAGCTGTTGCCGAGCGTGCGCAAGTTGCACGCCGCGCTCGACGCCAAGGCGAAGGCCTTCGACAAGATCGTGAAGATCGGCCGCACCCATTTGCAGGACGCGACGCCGGTGACCCTGGGCCAGGAATTTTCCGGCTACGCCGCGCAAGCCGGTTACGCGGCCGCGCGGCTGGAAAAGGTTCTGCCCGATCTTCTGGCGTTGGCGCAGGGCGGCACGGCGGTCGGCACCGGCCTCAACACCGCGAAGGGCTTCGCCGAGGAGGTCGCCGCCGATATCGCCGAGCAGACGGGCCTGCCCTTCGTCACCGCGCCCAATAAATTCGAGGCGCTCGCCGCGCATGACGCCATCGTGTTCGCGCATGGCGCGATCAGCGCGCTGGCGACCGGACTGTACAAGATCGCCAGCGACATCCGGCTGATGGGCTGCGGTCCGCGCGCGGGCCTCGCCGAGCTGAAACTCCCCGAGAACGAGCCGGGGTCGTCGATCATGCCGGGCAAGGTCAATCCGACTCAGGTCGAGGCGATCACGATGATCTGCGCGCGCGTGTTCGGCAATCACACGACGATCACATTCTCGGCGACGCAGGGTCATCTCGAATTGAACGTGATGAAGCCGGTGATCGCCTTCGCGCTGCTGGAGTCGATCGACTTGCTGGCCGAGGGGATCGACAGCTTCATCCTGCGCTGCGTCGACGGTATCGAGCCCGATACGGCCAACATCGCGCGCTTCCTCGATCGTTCGTTGATGCTGGTGACGGCGCTGGCGCCCAAGATCGGTTATGACGCGGCGAGCAAGATCGCCCGCGCCGCCCATAAGAACGGCACGAGCCTGAAGGAAGAGGCCTTGGCCAGCGGCAAGGTGACGGAAGCCGAGTTCGACGCGACCGTGCGGCCGGAAAAGATGCTGGCGCCGGAGGCGTGAAAAAAAGCGACGCCCTCCCCACCAAACGGGGGAAGGCGCCGCCCTTAATACTTATCCATGGAAACTCTTACGGTTTCCAGATACGGCACCAGCCATTGGCGCTGATCGCCCCAGAAACCGATTTGCAAGCGTTCGGCGAAATGAACAGCGAGCAATTGGCGCAGTTTTGGTCGCCCTTCGGCGATCCGCGATAGCCCACGGAAGCGGGCGACGCCTTGGCCGCTTGAGCCACGCTCACGCCCAGCCCCAGGAAAGACAATCCCGTAAGGGCTCCTTGCAAAAGCCGGCGCCGTGTCGATTGGAAACTCGTGTCGCGCTTGTCCATCATCAGACGTCCTCCAGAAATTTCATCGCGCCCCAATGCTGCGCCGCGAAGCGATACAGAATTAATATAATTTCATTACGGGAGCGTCACCATGGCTTGCGGCAAAAAGCCACGGCCGAATCAGTTGAATCGGGTCTATACTTTATTCTGAGTTAGTTAGGTCGGCGGCTACGGCGTGGGCGCGCCGGCGTGACTTATTTGCGTGATTTATTTTGCGTCTGCGAATGAGGGAGGCTCTCGCTTCAGCGAGGACGAGACTTTCAGTCTCGTCGCGTCTCATTGGGGCGAACGGATGCCGGACAAACACGCGG
>JBAUVQ010000437.1:0-8347 GCA_049583305.1 Methylocystis sp. | reverse complement strand
TATAGATATCGAAGCGGTGTGTCGTCCCGTGCTAACCGGAACGCCAACCAAATGACTGCTTCCCCGCCCTTGTCGCCTCGCGCGCCCCTGCCCTTATCGCCGCCGGTGGCGCGCGCGTCCTATCGCTTTTTTGAATTTTTCACCGCCAATATCCGCAACCCGCAGACGCGTTGCGCCTATGCGCGCGCGGCGAAAGAATTCCTCGGTTCACCATGGCGCTTGTGGGTCGGACCACGCCGACAGGACCTTAATGGTCCTGCTCCTCCGGCCAGAAATCCGGGTCCATCATTTGCTCGAACGACCAGGGGCAGGCCTTTGGAAAGGCGGCCTCCGACAAGCCGGTTTCCAGCATCGCCCTCGGCACGGCGTCGCGATAGGTCTTGACCATGGCGGTTCCGATGAGCGGCTTCAGGCTGGGATTGTCTTCGAGGTGGTCGACGAGGCCGTTTCTTTGAACCTTTATCGAGACCTCCCCACTCGGCGTCCGCTTGATCGGCTGAAACCGCCATTTGAGCAGATGCAGCATAAGCACCGTGAGGCGGTCCAACAGCTCGCGCTTTTCGGTCTTGCCCATGCTCTCGATTTCCTGCGCGATATGCTCGATGTCGGCGTCGCCAAGCTTGCCCTCGCGCAGCAGCGTCGCCTGCTCGTTCGCCCAGGCGTAAAAATCGCTCTCGTATAGCGGACTTTGAGACATGGCGTCCTCCCGCGGTTCACGCCGCCCGCATCTTCGGCCCCAGCAGCTTGCGGTTCATCAGCACCTCGGCGATCTGCACCGCGTTCAGCGCGGCGCCCTTGCGCAGATTGTCGGCGACGACCCAGAGCGCCAGGCCGTTCTCGACCGTCGGATCGGCGCGGATGCGCGAGACATAGGTCGCGTCCTCGCCG
Organism: Methylocystis sp.; assembly: GCA_049583305.1. Taxonomy (GTDB): domain Bacteria; phylum Pseudomonadota; class Alphaproteobacteria; order Rhizobiales; family Beijerinckiaceae; genus Methylocystis. The sequence goes on along the minus strand of JBAUVQ010000437.1, from coordinate 7,459 downwards.
GCCGCCTCGTGTGGCGTGATGTAGCCGCCGGGTTCGCGCTTGTCGACGACGAGCACGCCGGGCGCCGAGCGCAGAATGGCGGTCGCTTCCTCCGGCGAAATCGGGCGCTCGAACTCGATGTTAATCGCCTCGGAATGGCCGATAAACACCGGCACGCGCACGCAAGTGGCGACCAGTTTGATCTTGGGGTCGAGAATCTTCTTGGTCTCGGCCACCATCTTCCATTCTTCCTTGGTGAAGCCGTCCTCCATGAACACATCGATCTGCGGGATCACGTTAAAGGCCATGCGCTTGGGGAATTTCTTCGATTCCACCGAGCCTGACGTGAACACCGCGCGCGTCTGCGAGAACAATTCGTCCATCGCCTCCTTGCCGGCGCCGGAAACCGATTGATAGGTCGAGACGACGACGCGCAAAATCGTCGCCGCGTCGTGCAAGGGCTTTAGCGCCACGACGAGCTGCGCGGTCGAGCAATTGGGATTGGCGATGATGTATTTTTGGGTGAAACCGGCGGCGGCGGCCGCGTTGACCTCGGGCACCACCAGCGGCACCTCCGGGTCCATGCGAAAGGCGCTGGAATTATCGATCACCACGCAGCCCTTGGCGCCGATCCGGGGCGACCATTCGCGCGAAACGTCGCCGCCAGCCGACATCAGACAGATGTCGGTGTCGGAAAAATCATAGGTGTCGAGATGACGGCATTTGAGGGTCTTGTCGCCAAAGGATACTTCCTGCCCGATCGAACGCGAGGAGGCGAGCGCGACCACTTCCGATACCGGAAAGCGGCGCTCCGCCAAAATATCGAGCATTTCGCGGCCCACGTTACCCGTGGCGCCGGCGACAGCGACCTTATAAGCCATGATTTTCTCCGTCCGGCCGCGCGAGGGCCGGCCCGATCCCTAAACTATAGTCGCGCCGTTCAGAACGGCAGTCCGACGGACATATTACCCGAGGGCGTGACGCCGATCGGTCCCTTGGACGGCTCGCTCGGGGCTTCATCTTTCTTCTCTTTCGGCGGCGCCTTGCCGGGCGACCAGCCCTCGAGTTCGCCGAATTGACGATCGCCGCCAGGCTTTCCGGTCGGCTTGGCGGCGTTCGCGGCCGGCGCGGCCGTCTGTTTTGGCTTCTTGGCCTTGGGCTTGGACGCGGCCCCGCTGGCGTCGAGCGCCTTGGGGTCGAGGCTCAGCTCCTCCGCTAAAACGGCCGGCGCCGCGACGACGCCCGTCAGCAGAACAATGGCCAGAAGTCTTCCACTAAAACGCATGGCCGAATTCTCCAAAGATAGGGACAGGAAGCGCTAATTTGCCTCTTGGACCGATTGAAGGCAACAATTTGCGTCGGTCAAGAGGATTTTGGTTAAAGCGGCGGGTTTTGGATCGCGCGCGGCGCGTCAAAAGCGCCGACCGGGCGGGGCGGGCTCGCATTTTAAAATCGCGATCTCGTCGCCCTCGTCGTATTTGAGCTCGCCGCGCGCCATGTCGAGCGTATTGCGCGAACTTTGGTCGACGCAAGGACGTTTGGTTCCGCTCTTGATGCAGGACCTGTCCTCGCCGAAGGTCACGATTTCCTTGTCAACGGAGAGGAGATAGGTGACCTTTTGCGTCTCGCCAAAACTGTCGGGGCCGGAGATGTATGAATCGCCGTTCAAAAACTCCTGAGCGACGCCCTCGCTCCACATCATCTGCAAAAAGCGCCGATCGGTGTCGACGTCGACCATGACGGTCTGGCCCGTGCGCGCGCAGTCGAGATGGACTTCCCGCGCGTGGGCCGCGCCCGGGACGAGCGCGAAAATCGCCAGCGGCAGAAGCCGGATCCTGTTCATCCAAAACGTTCCGGCGCGGGTCATCGTCGATCGTCCAATTGGGTCCTCACATCCTTGCAGCTATCGACCTGCGCCTCCGTGGCGGCCCAATAATTGACGTTGCACAGCGCCTGATAGCGGCTGTTGACAAAAAAATTCCACAGATAGTAGCCAACGAGGATGACAACCGCCGCCAGGGCCCATTTATTGACTTTATCCATCGGTCTTTCCGTCGAGGGCGGCGAGGGGCGGCCTTTAAGAGGGATGGTAGGCCGCGGGCTTTTGAGGTGTCAACGGCGGCGGGCGGCTAAGATCAAGACTTCGAGCTTGCCCCCCCTCGGGGTCGCGTTTTTGCATTGTTTCGCTCCCTTGACCCGCCGCCCGAGAGATCACGCGAGATATTGCTCGTCGCTAACCGGCTCCATCCAGTCGACCATCTTGCCGTCGAGTTTTTCCTGAATCGCGATATGCGTCATGGCCGTGGTTGGTCCGGCGCCGTGCCAGTGCTTCTCGCCCGGCGCGATCCAGACCACGTCGCCCGGACGGATTTCCTCCACGGGGCGTCCCTCGCGCTGGACCCGCCCACAACCCGCGGTCACGATCAGAGTCTGTCCCAACGGGTGGGTGTGCCAAGCCGTGCGCGCGCCCGGCTCGAAAGTCACGCTCGCGCCGACGACGCGCGCGGGCTCGGGCGCGTCGAACAGCGGGTCGAGGCGAACCGCGCCGGTGAAATATTCCGGCGAACCCGGTCGCGAGGGTTGAGATCCGGCTCTCTTGATTTCCATGTCGATCTCCTTTCTCGGGGGTTTCGCGAGGTTACTCCCTCAGCGAGGCCATATCGATCACGAAGCGGTATTTCACGTCGCTCTTCAGCAGGCGTTCGTATGCCTCGTTGATTTCCTGAATCTTGATCGTCTCGATGTCCGAGACGATCCCATGCTCGCCGCAGAAGTCGAACATTTCCTGCGTTTCCTTTATGCCGCCGATCAGCGAACCCGCGACCGACTTGCGGCCCATGATCAGCGGAATCGTGTCCAACGCCGGTTCGAGGCCGCCCAGATAGCCGACGAGGACCAAGGTTCCGTTGGTCGTCAGGGTCGGCATGTATGGATTGACGTCATGAACATAGGGCGCCGTGTCGATGATGAGATCGAATTTACCGTTCACGCCGCTCATTTGCGCTTCGTCGGTGGAGAGAACAATCTCGTCCGCGCCGAGACGCCGGGCGTCTTGCGACTTTCCGGGCGAGCGGGTGAACAGCGTGACGCTGGCGCCGAGCGCCTTTGCCAGCTTGATCGCCATGTGCCCAAGTCCGCCGAGGCCGACGACTGCCACTTTGCCGCCCTCGCCGACGTTCCAGTGGCGTAGCGGAGACCAGGTGGTGATCCCCGCGCATAGCAGCGGCGCCGCGGCCTTCAGGTCCAAGCCGTCCGGAATTTTCACGACGAATCTTTCCTTGACGACGATCCGGTCGGAATAGCCGCCGTAGTTGGGCGCGCCTTCGCGGTCGAGAGCGTTGTAGGTATAGGTCGATCCACAGCGGCAGTATTGCTCCAGACCGTCCTCGCAGGCGTCGCATGTCAGGCAGGAGTCGACCATGCAGCCGACGCCGACGCGATCGCCTTGCTTGAACCGCGTCACATCCGAACCGACGCCGATGACGCGGCCGATGATTTCATGCCCGGGGACCATCGGATAAATGGAGTTTTTCCAGTCGTCGCGCGCCTGGTGCAGGTCTGAGTGGCAGACTCCGCAGAAAAGGATTTCGATCGTCACGTCGTCGGGACGCGGATCGCGGCGCTCGAACTTGAAGGGAGCAAGAGGCGACGCAGCCGAATGCGTCGCGTAGCCGAAGGCTTTTATTGTCATCCCCAACTCCCCTGATGAAGGCTTCGTTGAACGGCGCGCGGCCGTGGTGCTTGTCGGCGCAAATTAGCACGCCACTGTCATCGCCGTCGCCGATCGTTGCCCTAATCCAGCGTCTGTCTGAAACGCTTGATCGCGACGCTCATCGCGACCAGCGCGAACAACGCCAGCGGCCACGTGTCGGCGGAAAGCTCCGAGAAGCCGGAACCCTTGAGCATGACCGAGCGCACGACGCGCAGGAAATGCGTGAGCGGCAGGATCGAGCCGAGGTCCTGCGCCCATTCCGGCATGCCGCGGAACGGAAACAAAAACCCCGACAGCAGCATGCTCGGCAGGAAAAACATGAAGGACATCTGGAACGCCTGCACCTGATTGGTGGCGATGGTCGAAAATGTGTAGCCGATGGCGAGATTCGCCGTGATGAACAGCAGCGTCAGCGGGATCAGCGTCATCAGCGAGCCGACGATCGGCACGTGGAACAGGAAGGTCGCGACGACTAGAACGATTGTCATCTGCACCGCGCCGACAACGACATAGGGCAAGATCTTGCCCAGCATGATCTCGACCGGATTGACTGGCATCGCCAGCAGTGTCTCCATCGTGCCGCGCTCGATTTCCTTGGTCACGGAGATGCTGGTGAAGATAAGCATGGTCATCGTCAGAATCGTGCCGATCAGTCCCGGCACGATGTTGCGGCGGGCTTCGCCGGCGGCATTGTAGCGGCGCTGCACGCGCAGCTCGAAGGGCGCCGCGTTCTGGGCGAGATAGGCCAGCGGCCCGGTCAGTTCGCGTTCCAGCGCGCCAGCGACCGCGCCGGTCGCGGCGGCGATGGCGCCCACCGTCGCGGTCGGGTCGGTGGCGTCGGCGACGATCAGCACGGCGGGTTTTTCGCCGTGAACGAGCCGATAGTCGAAGTCCGCGGGAATCTCGATGATGAATTGAACCTCGTTCGAGAGGATCATCCGGTCGGCGTCGGCGTCGCTCTTGGCGGCCTTCAGAATCGTGAAATATTCAGTTGCGCGCAGCGCGCCGACGACGCTTCGCGCCAGAGGCCCGTCATCATGGACGAGCAGCGCGGTCGGTAGATTCTTCGGGTCGGTGTTGATGGCGTAGCCGAACAAGGTGAGCTGCATCAGCGGAATGGCGACGATCATCCCGAGCGTGCCGCGGTCGCGCCGCAGCTGAAGGAACTCCTTGAGGAAAATCGCGAACAAACGTTGCCAGGAGGCGGCGAGCCCTGCATGAAATCGCGGCTTTTCCTTTGGCAAAACGCTCATTGCGGCGCCCCGCCGGCCTGGATCATAAGATCGATGAACACATCCTCCAGCGTCGGCGCGCCGTTGCTCCAGACATGCGCGGGGTCTTTGCTAAAATCGCGGGCGATCTCATCGAGTCGCGGCGCGTCGCGGCTCGATACATGCAGCGCCGTGCCGAACAGCGCGACCATTTCGACGCCGGGCGTCGCGGAAAGCCGCTGCGACAGGGAGCTAAGGTCCGGGCCGGTGACGATATAGGTCGCGAGAGCCGCCCGCTGGATAATGTCGGCGGTCGTGCCGGAGACCAACAGCTTGCCGGAGGCGATATAGGCGATCCGGTGGCAGCGCTCGGCCTCGTCCATGTAGTGGGTGGAGACCAGCACGGTCAGGCCGCTTTCGGCGAGACGGTGGATTTCGTCCCAAAAGTCGCGCCGCGCCTTGGGATCGACGCCGGCGGTGGGCTCGTCAAGCAGTAGCAGCGCGGGATCGGGCAGAGTGCAGGCGCCAAGCGCCAGCCGCTGTTTCCAGCCGCCCGAAAGCTCGCTCGCGAGCTGATCGGCGCGGCCTTGCAACCCGAGGCGCTCCAGCGCGGCCCAGGCGGCCCCGCGCGGGTCGTGCAAGCCGTAGATCCGCGCGACGAACTCCAGATTTTCGCGAATGGTGAGATCGCCATAGAGCGAGAACCTTTGCGTCATATAGCCGACTCGCGGCTTGATCTCGTGCTGTTGGGTGAGAATGTCGTAGCCAAGACAGGTTCCGCGCCCCGAGTCCGGGGTCAGCAGGCCGCAGAGCATGCGGATCGTCGTGGTCTTGCCGCTGCCGTTGGGGCCGAGAAAGCCGTAGATCATGCCGCGTTCGACGCGCATCGTGAGATTGTCGACGACCTTCTTCGTCCCGAAGAACTTGGTCAGGCCCTCGACGTCGATCGCGATTTCCGGGCCGGCCGCGGTCATTTGGCGGCGCTTTCCTTGACGCGCAGGCGCAGTGGCAGGCCTAGCGGTAGATCGCGCGCCGCGCCTTCCATGCGCGCCTCGATCTTGAACACCAGTTTTTCGCGCTCCGCGTCGCTAAAGATCACTGGCGGCGTGTATTCCTCGTGACCGGAAATGTAGAACACGCGCGCGTGAAGCTCGTTGGAGCAGCCGTCGCAGGAAACCTTGACGCTTCCGCCGAGCTTGATGCGCGAGAGCTGGGCCTGCGGGACATAAAACCGCGCCTTGCGGTTTTCCGGCGGCAGCAGGCTCAGCACGGGCTGGCCGGGGTTGACCATTTCGCCGACGCGAAAAAACACGTCCTGCACGACGCCGGCCGCTGGCGCGAACACCTTTTGCCTGGAGATGCGGATGTCGAGCTGGTGGACTTGCGCGCGCGCCTGTCGTAGCGAGGCCTCGGCGCCCTCGATTTCCTGCGAGCGTCCCGTGAGCAGCGCCGCGTCGACCTGGCGTTTCGCCTCGGCCAGCGCCGCCTCGTCGCGCGAGAGCGCCATTTGCGCATTGTCCAAGGTCGCCTTGGACACGTCGCGGGCGGCGTAGAGCTTTTGCTGGCGCTCGAAGGTCACTCGCGAGAGTTTGAGTTCGGCTTCCGCCCGCGCGACCGCGGCCTGAAGCACCGCCACCTGTTGCGGCCGGTTCAGCGCCGCCCTCAGATTTTCGAGCTGCGCCTCCATCTGCGCGATGCGCGCGGTCGCTTCATTGTGTTGCGCGTCGAGGAGGGGCGTCTCCATCGAAAACAGCGGCGCGCCCGTCTCGACTTGCGCGCCGGCGTCGACGGCGAGACTACCAAGTCTTTCGCCCTCGATCGGGCCGATATAAAGGAGATCGCCCTCGACATAGCCCAGGAACGCGCCGTCGTCCGCGGACCCGCCGCGCAAGACCTGCCAAAGCACGAAAAGGCCGATGATAACAATTGCCGCGATCACACCGCGTTTCATGCCGCGCTTCCCTCGCGAGCCGAGCCGGCCCACCGGCCGGTAGTAAAGGCGAATCGCCCGCCGCGCCATAGTGAGCCACGCCGCCGGGCCACATGATTTTTGCGCGGGCGGGCAAAACGGCTAAACTATGCTCAATGGGCGAACGGGCAGGCCATAGGCCCGTCGCATCGAGGGAGAAATCATGGGCTCGGAGATCAAGGAAGAACTGCCGCCGCGCGAAGCGATGGATTACGACGTGGTGATTGTCGGCGCCGGGCCGGCGGGGCTCGCCGCCGCGATTCGCCTGAAGCAGATTGACAGCGATCTGTCGGTGGTCGTGATCGAGAAAGGCTCCGAACCCGGCGCGCATATTCTCTCCGGCGCGGTCATCGACCCGATCGGTCTCGATCGGCTGCTGCCGGACTGGCGAACCAACGAAGCCTGCCCACTGAAGACGCAAGTCAGTGAAGATCACTTCCTGGTGCTGACCGAGACCGGCGGCTTTCGCCTGCCCAATCTCATCAATCCTAAGTTGATGAACAATCACGGTAATTTCGTTGGATCGCTCGGCAATGTCGTGCGCTTTCTGGCCGCCGAAGCCGAAAATCTCGGCGTCGAGATTTACCC
>JBAUVQ010000436.1:0-11350 GCA_049583305.1 Methylocystis sp. | reverse complement strand
GCTAAAGGTCAAGCTCGCGGGCGAGGGCGACCGGGAGCGGCTGACCGCGGTTCGCGCCGGCGCGCCGGCCGCGACGCTGATCGTCGACGCCAACGAGGCCTGGCGCGAGGAAAATCTGCTCGCCAATATCGAGGCTTGCGCCGATGTCGGCGTCGCGCTGATCGAGCAGCCGCTGCCGGCCGGCGCCGACGACATTCTCGGCCGGATCGAACGCAACGTGAAAATCTGCGCGGACGAAAGCGTCCATGACCGCGTCGGGCTGGCTGAGCTACGGAACCGCTACGACGCCGTAAACATCAAGCTGGACAAGACCGGCGGCCTGACCGAGGCGCTGGCCATGGCGTGGGAGGCGCGCGACCTGGGCTTTTCGATCATGGCGGGCTGCATGGTCGGCACCTCGCTGGCCATGGCGCCGGCGGTTTTGATCGGACAATCCGCCGCTTTCGTCGATCTCGACGGTCCGTTGCTGTTGGCGCGCGATCGCGATCCGGGCCTGCGCTATGAAGGGTCGACGCTGTTTCCGCCGAAACCCGAGCTCTGGGGGTAGGACGGGCTCAAAGGCCCTTTTCGACGTCCTGATTGGCGCCAAGCCACCCCAAAATGCCGCCGCCAAAATGCGTATCCACGTCGCGGCGGCCGGCGAGCCACGCCTGTTCCATCGCGGTGACCGAGCGGCGGCCCGAGCGGCAATAGAGCACGACCTTCTTGCCCACCGGAGCGACCGGCAGCGCGGCGGGATCGAACTTCGACAGCGGATTGAACCGCGCGCCCTTGATATGACCCGCCGCGTATTCCTCGGCCTCGCGCACGTCGACGGGAATGATGGAGCCGTCGTCGAGTCCCGTTTTCAGATCGTCGAGGCTGATGTCGTGATAGGCGAAGGAGCTCATGCGGCTGTCCTTTGACGGTGAGCTCGGGATATTTCACAAATTCGTCGCGGAGTCGAGAATTGGCCGGAACCGCCGCGTTGCTACTCCGCCGCCTCGCGCAATTGCTCGCGGGCGCGCTCGCGCAAATCGTCGATCGGGACGAGGCGGCCCGCGTCTTCGTAATGCCAGAAGGTCCAACCGTTGCAGGCGGGCAATCCCTGCACCAGCGCGCCGGTCTTGTGGATCGACCCGACGACCCCGCCGATCGCCAGCGCGCCGTCGGCCCGCACGAGCGCGCTGTGGCGCCGTTTGGCGTCGGCGAGCTTCGCGCCCGGCGCGATCAAACCCGCGTCGACGAGGCTGGCGAAGGCGACGCGCGGTTCGCCACGTTTGGTGGGCGCGGTCGTCAAGGTCGCGGGATCGAGCGGGCTAATCGCGGCGATGCGCGCCTCCGCCGCGTCGGCATATGCGGCTTGGCGTTCAATCCCGAGATAATCTCGACGCAGGCGCTTGGCCACCGCGCCCGTCGTGCCGCTGCCGAAAAACGGGTCGAGCACGAGGTCGCCGGCGTTCGACGCCGCGAGCATCACTCGCGCCAGAAGCGCCTCCGGCTTTTGCGTCGGATGGGTCTTGCGCCCTTGCGCGTCCTTGAGGCGTTCACCACCCGTGCAAATCGGGAAGAGCCAGTCCGAACGCATCTGGCAATCTTCGTTCGCCGCCTTCAGCGCCTCATAATTGAACGTGTAATTTTTCGCGCCCGCGTCCCGGGCGGCCCAGATCATCGTCTCATGCGCGTTGGTGAAGCGACGACCGCGAAAATTCGGCATCGGGTTGGTTTTGCGCCAGACGATGTCGTTCAAAATCCAGAATCCCAGATCCTGCATGATCGCGCCGACGCGAAAAATATTGTGGTAGGAGCCGATCACGAAAATGGTGGCCCGCGGCTTCATCACCCGTCGAACCGCCTTCAGCCAGTCGCGCGTGAAGGCGTCGTATGACGCGAAATCGGCGAATTTATCCCACGCGTCGTCGACGCCGGCGACCTCGCTCTGATCGGGGCGGGTTAATTTGTTGGCTAGCTGTAGATTGTAGGGGGGATCGGCGAAAACGAGATCGGCGCTCTCGGGCGGTAGCGCCCGGAGCGTCTCGACGCTGTCTCCACGCAAGATTTGGTTGCGCGGCGCCGCGCGAGGCAGACCCGTGACCCGTGACCCAGTACGCGTGACCTTTAGCTGGGTATTAAGACGGATCGCCTCGGCGCGTGCGTTACTCATGAACTCGATACCGGTTACGCTACTCAACGAGCGTGACTATGCGGGATCGAGGTAAAGGGCGGGTTTAGCGGTCGGCGCTTCGCGCGTCTCTTTTTCGAACGGCTTTGTTAAGAAAAGCCTTTCTTTACCATTTGGTTGTAGCGCGCAAACGGGACGCACGCCCCGCGCTCATTCGCGGCGCAGAGGGGAGAAGCTCATCCGGTGGAAAGGTGTTGGGCCGAGGGTCGCGAGCGCGGCGAGATGTTGTTTCGACCCATAGCCCGCGTTGGTCTCGAAGCCGTAGCCCGGAAATTCCTCGGCCAGCCGCCGCATTAATCGGTCTCGCGTCACCTTGGCCACGATCGAGGCGGCGGCGATCGACTGCGACTTGGCGTCTCCCTTGACGATCGCCTCACCGCCGCATGGAAGTTCGGGAAGATCGCGACCATCGACCAACACGTAGGCCGGCGCGACGGAAAGCCCGCCCACGGCCCGCGCCATGGCTTTCAGCGACGCCTTGCGAATGTCGGTCGCGTCGATCTCCGCGGCGGTGACATAGGCGACGCTTGTCGCCAGCGCGGCGTCGACGATGCGGTCAAAGGCGATCTCCCTGGCCTTGGGAGTCATCGCCTTGGAGTCATTGAGTCCACTCGGGATATTGTCCGGGTCGAGAATGACCGCGGCCGCGCAAACCGGCCCCGCGAGCGGACCGCGGCCCACTTCGTCAACCCCGGCGACCGGCCAGAGGCTTCTTCCCCGCAAGGCGGTTTCCAAGCAAAAATCCGGCGCTAGCCTCGGCGACCTGAGCGCTTTCGTCACACAATATCCTCTGTTCTCGGGGAATTTGGCTTAAAATAGCGCAAGCTGCTCGGCGCCGCGACGAGGCGGACGAAACAAATCGCAGCGCAGTCTCGCCCCCGCGCCATAGCCGAGCCTCGCCGCGGCGACCTCGAACCTTCGCCCGATCATCCAAGCGTAAGGCCCAACGCCGGTCATCCGCTTGCCGAAAGCCGGATCGTAAAGCTTGCCCTCGCGCGCCGAGCGCACCAGCGAAAGCACGCGCCGCGCCTTGTCGGGATAATGCGTGAGCAGCCATTCGCTGAAAATATCGCGCAGTTCGAGCGGCAGGCGCAACATCACATAACCGGCTTCGCGCGCGCCGGCGGCGAAGGCTCTCGTCAAAATCGTCTCGATCTCCGCGTCGTTCACGGCGGGAATGATCGGCGCGACCATCACGCTGACCGGAATTCCGGCGGCGGCCAGTCGCTCGATGGTTTCGAGCCTCCGCGCCGGCGAAGCCGCGCGCGGCTCCATCTTGCGCGCGAGTTCCTTGTCCAGGGTCGTTACGGAGATCGCGACCTTGACCAGTCCTTTTCGAGCCATCGGCGCGAGCAGGTCTATGTCGCGCGTGACTAGGGCGGATTTCGTCACGATGCCGACGGGGTGGTTTGTCCGGGAAAGCGTTTCGAGAATTCCCCGCATGACCCGACAATTCTTTTCAACCGGCTGATATGGGTCGGTATTGGAGCCGATCGCCAGCGCTTTCGGGACATAGCCGGGCGCGGACAATTCGCGCTCCAGCACCTGCGCCGCGCCGTCCTTGACGAAAATCTCGGTCTCGAAATCGAGTCCGGGCGAATAGCCCACATAAGCGTGCGTGGGCCGCGCGAAACAATAGACACAGCCATGTTCGCAGCCGCGATAGGGATTCAGCGAACGGTCGAAGCCGATGTCCGGCGAGTCGTTGCGCGTGATGACGCTTCGCGGCTTCTCTATATGTACGTTGGTTTTCAGCGGCGGCGGGCTCTCCAGCGAAGCCCAACCGTCGTCGACATCCTCGCGCGCGAAGACCTCGAAACGCCCGCTCTGGTTCGACAGGGCGCCGCGTCCGCGCCGCGCGGGGAGGATATCGCGCGCCGGTTCCGGCGCCTCGCGTGGAAGCGTATCGACAGGGCCGGAAATTCGCGGCGGGGCCGCCAGCGGAAAATGCTCCAGACAGCCCATCACGTCGCCCTCCCGAAGCAGCCGGGCCGCTCCCTTTCGTCGAGACCGGCTCGCGGCCCCCGGCGCGTCTGTTGGGGACAGAACCACACGCCGGGCGGCCGCGACGCCATACGCCTTTACGCTTACGCCACAACGCCTTGCGCCACGCTCGCAACCAACTCGACTACTCGCGCCACCCGCGCCGGACCAGAACAAACGACGAATAACGAACAAATACGGAACACGTGGAGCGCTGTCAATAGCGAGCTGGTCGGAAAATCCGACACGGAGTTTTAGGGAGCGACCACGCGAAGCGTCGCGCCACGACAAAGTTGCAATAAAGATTTGATTTGGCTAGTTGATTGAAGGGATTTCCACTCAAGGGCGCGCCTTCCCGCGCGCGGGTTCGGTCATTCCCGACAGTTTGCGTTCGCGCTCCTCCAGCGTCACTGTGCGGCGCGAAACGATTTTTTCGGACCCTTGCGCTCATGACTCGAACCGGCCTTCTCCCCCTCGCTCTCACGCAGGGCGACCCTTCCGGCATCGGACCGGAAATCGCCCTAAAGGCCTTTCGCCTGCGCGAGAGCGCTGATTTGACGCCATTTTTTGTCGTAGGCGATCCCGCGCTGTTCGCTCGGGTCGCGAAATCGCTGGGGATCGACGCGGCCGTCGAGACGACGACTCCGGCCGACGCGGTCGAGGTTTTCGCCCGAGCGCTGCCCGTTGTTCCCGTGGGCGGGGCGGTGAACGGCCTTCCGGGCGATCCGGACCCTCGCGACGCGGCGCTCACGATCCGCTCGATCGAACGCGCCGTGGACCATGTGGCGCAAGGACGCGCGCGCGCCGTCGTCACCAATCCGATCGCCAAGAAAGTGCTATATGCGGCTGGATTTAAGCATCCGGGCCATACCGAGTTCCTGGGCGAGCTCGCGCCGCGCTTCTTCGGGGTTCCGGCGCGACCGGTGATGATGCTGTGGGCCGCGGAGCTCGCGGTCGTGCCGGTGACGATTCACGTCGCGCTGGCCGAGGTTCCGGGTCTTTTGACGCGAGCGTTGCTGATCGAGACCGGCCGTGTCGTCGCGAGCGATCTGACGAAACGCTTCGGCGTCGCGGCGCCTCGGCTCGCCTTCGCGGGGCTCAATCCTCATGCCGGCGAGAATGGCGCGATGGGGCGCGAGGAGATCGAGGTGATCGCGCCCGCGGTGGAAGCCCTGCGCGCGATGGGGATCGACGCCAGCGGCCCGCATCCCGCGGACACGATGTTTCACGCGGCGGCGCGGGCAAAATACGATGTCGCGCTGTGTCCGAGCCACGATCAGGCGTTGATTCCAATAAAGACTCTGGCCTTCGAGCGCGGCGTCAATGTGACGCTGGGCCTGCCCTTCGCGCGCACGTCGCCGGACCACGGAACGGCCTTCGACATCGCCGGCAAGGGCATCGCCGATGCGTCGAGCCTGATCGAGGCGATCCGGCTCGCGGGGCGGATCAGCCGATGATCGACGATCTGCCGCCGCTGCGCGAGGTGGTCGCGCGTCACGGCCTCGACGCGCGCAAGGCGCTGGGACAGAATTTCCTTTACGATCTGAATCTTACCTCTCGCATCGCTCGCGCGGCGGGTCCGATCGAGGGCGTGACGGTCGTCGAGATCGGTCCCGGCCCCGGCGGCCTCACCCGCGCGCTGTTGGCTCATGGGGCGCGACGTGTCATAGTGATCGAGCGCGATCCGCGCTGTCTGCCCGCGCTCGAAGAAATTTCCGAGCGCTATCCGGGGCGGCTGGTCGTCATCGAGGGCGACGCGCTCGCCCTCGATCTGCCGGCGCTGGTGCAAGCGCATGGCTCGACCGACGATGCGTCTGGCGCGCTCAAAAATGCGCGTATATGCGCGAATCTGCCCTATAATATCGCGACAACCCTGCTGGCGGGGTGGCTTGAAGCCGAGCCTTGGCCATCGGCATTCGACCGCTATGTGCTGATGTTCCAGCGCGAGGTCGCCGAACGCATCGTGGCGACACCCCGCCAACGCGTCGACTACGGGCGCCTCGGCGTGCTGTGCGGCTGGCGAACCAAGGCGCGGATATTGTTCGATATTCCGCCCTCCGCCTTCACCCCGCCGCCAAAGGTCGTTTCGTCGGTCGTGGAGCTTATTCCCAACCCGGCGCCGTTGGATTGCAACCGCAAGCTGCTTTCGCTCGTCACGCAGGCGGCGTTCGGGCAGCGTCGCAAGATGTTGCGTCAAAGCCTGAAGGGGCTCGGCGTCGATCCTACCGAATTGCTCTCCTCCACCGGCATGGAGCCCACGCGACGCGCGGAAGAGATTGATATTGACGGATTTGTCGCGCTGGCGCGGGCGCTGGAGAGTCTTCGCGTCACGCCTTAGCCTTGGTTTGCAGCGCCGCGATGATCGCGTCGAGCCGCGCCGTTTTTTTGCCGGCTCCCGCCCATGCGTCACGAATCAACGTGAGGTTGCGCGCCGTGGTTTCGGCCTCCCAGCCCTCGCGCAGATTGGCGAGCGCGGTCGGCAGGTTGGACTCGGCTTCGTCCAGATCGTCGGCGATAACGGCGAGTTCGACAAGCGTCGCGTAATCCCAGTAGTCTCCGGCGCCGCGCGCGATCTTGCGCTCCACGGCATAGCGCACCGTCGGCGCCAGCCGAGCGATGCGCGGATCGGCCGGCTTGGTCAACGCCATCAGCGTTAGGGCGTTGACGCCGGGATAGGCGTCGCGCCAATCGGCCTCGAATCCCGTCAGATAGACGCTGATGGCCTTATCCGCCCAGCCGCTCGCGGCGATGTCATTCGCCTTTTTGGCCGCGTCCCAACGGTCCTTGTAGATGCGTCCGAGCAGACCACAAGTCTCGCTTGAGGCGCCGCGTTCCTTGATCAGCGTGGACAACACATCCTCGGCTTCGGCCGCCCGTCCGACGCGGTTGAGCGCGAAGGCGTATTGCTCCTGCGCCAACGTCGTGTGTTGCAGCACCGGGTCCATTTTAAGATAGAGGTCGATCATCCGATCGTAAGCGTTCACGCCGCGATAGGAGAGAAACAGATCGAGCACGACGCCCGCCTCGGCGGCGCCGACGTCGCCGATCTGGTCGCGCACTGCGTCGAGCGCCGGCACTTCCCGCCCCTCGCCGGCCTTGCGCGCGCGCAGCAGCTTGCCCTTGAACTCGCGCGAATAGGATACGTCGCGGCGAAACACGTCGGTTTTCTCGTGATCGATTTGCGGCGGTTTAAGCCAGCCCTGCGCATAGGCGAAAAGCGGGCTGTCGGGCTCGTCGCTTTTCTTGCAGTAGTCCAGCCGTTCGGCGAGCGCCTTGCGGGCGCCGTCGGCGTCCTTGGGGCGACCGTCCTTGTCCAGCGCATAGAGCATCGCGCGCAAATGCACCACATCGAAGGGCAGGCGATCGCCGGCGGAAATCAACACCGTGGACTGCGGCCGCACGGCATGGCGCACGCCGAGTTCGTAATAGACGTTGGGGTTGAAGATGGAGAGATCGGCGATGGCGTATTCGCTGAGAACGAGCCGCTCGAACATCGCGTTGTGAATGACGCCCGGACTCATCTCGTCGTCGGCGCGCACCGCGTCGAAGCCGACGTCGCCAATCGCCGGCGCGATGATCTCGCGATAGATCGCGTCGAAGTCGATCATGCGTCCGGTGGCGTCGGGCTTTTGGCCAAACGGCATGATCACGAAGCAGATGGCGCGATTGGGCATCGGGATTCCTTTTTCGCCGAGAAACGGTGTTTGCTTAAACTCGTGATTTCATCCGCCGATCGCCTCGCGTCCTAACTTGGAGCAACGGCGCCTTACCCCGTCCGCCCAAGTCATTGAGAGCAGGCATTTGGGCGATCATCCTTTCGCCAACACAAAACTCATCAATCCCCGCCCTCCGGATGTTTGACGCCATAGAGTTGCGCCCAGCCTTTCACATCCCCTAACAGGGAGAGCGCCAAGGAATTCATCCAACGCCCAAGATCCCGCGCGAAAAGAGGCGTATCCCAATCAGTTTCCGTAAGGGCCTTTAGATCAGCCCCTTGTTTCGACAGCACTTGAACCATTTGGGATGACTGACGGGCAAACACCGAAAACTCGGAATCAGCTTCGATATCGATAAAAGCGGCGTACGCCGCCGATAGGCAGATGATTAGAGCTCCACTAAACGTCATTAAGTCTTCTTTGTCGCGGAGGGTCCAACCGACTTTCATGGCGCTAAATACAATGGTGAGCACGATGCAGATTTCGGCGCCAAGTCTAACCCGCCGACTTGCTTTGGTGTACCGTGCGGAACGGACCGTATGATAGTCGCTCTGCTCGCCGCACAGTGAGCGCATGAGAAGTATAGCGGAGCTCTTTAACACCGCGAAAGAGCCAACCGGGAAGGGCGCCGCCCGTTGCGCCGCCGAAAAATACCACGCCACCCAAGTGTCTCGCGGTAATATAGACTCTTTTGACGCCGCGCCTTCCGAGTATATCCGAAGACCTTCCGCTCCAGAAAGCGCCTGCCCAACGGAAGAAAGAAAATATTGCATGCGGCACAATTCGGCGATGAGGCGGTAGGAAGTCCATTTCTCATGCCACCGGAATGCAATCCTGACGATTAGGAGGAGCGCCGCGAGCAAAAGAGCAGCCAGTTCCAAGCCCGCGAACGGAGGTCCGAAGCTTGGCGGCAACACGCCGCCAAGCGCGGAAAATGCGAGGGCGAGAAAAAAGGACGAAACGATCCAAACCTTTGAGGATCGGAAACAGCCGGCGTATGTGATGGCGAGTCCGTCAAGAGCGCTATAAATTCCATCCCAATACTTTCCCGTCCGAGCCATGGATGCGTCGATGCGAGGAAACTCGCCGACGGCCTGCGTTGGCGCCAGAAGATCCATCAGCGAGGCGTGGCCATCCGAGATTTCGCGCTTTGCCAGCGGCTTCTCGGCGAGGTAGCTGACGAGCGGCCGTTCCTCGTGCGAACACAGCTTTCCTAACCAGTGCGCGCACCAACCGAAGAGGCCGCCGATTTCGGGAGGGCGAAATTCAGGCGGCAAGATGATTTGCTTGATTCGGGTCTTGAGCCGCGCCTTGCCTGTTTCGCCCTCGGCGCCTCCGCCGCGCAAATCCCCGCTATCTTGGACGAAGCGCGGCGACCTCAGGCCTTTCGCGTCGATCCACCAAATCGGCAGATCCGCTTGCGCGGCGAGTTGCACGATCTCTCCCGTGCCGCCTCCGCCATGTTGCGGTTCTCCGTCCCAGAGAGCGATCAGCACATCGCAGTTCCTGATGACGAAACGACCGATTTCGCGGTAGCTTTCCTCAGCCAAGTCGCCGTGCGAGCCGTCGAGTTCGAGGGTCTCCGCCCGCGCGAGGAGCGCGCGAAACGTGCCGACGGAGAGCGGAAAATCCTTCTCATATTCGGCCTTTGGGAAGGGCAACGGCGCGAATAGCGTGAAACCGGCTTTCAGGGCCTCCTCGGCGACGAGTCGGTCGGCGCCCTCGGCGAGCGGCGACACCATGCGCAGCGCTGGCGCGCCCGGCGCATAGACGCTGGCGCGCGGATCGGCGGCGAGGCGCAAAATCTCCTGCTTTATAAAGTCGAGAATGTCGGCGACGAGCGGCCGAAAGGCCGCGATCGCCTCCGGCGTCAGCGCCCGGGCGCCGGTGACGCCGACTCGCAAGGCGAGCTCCGGGCGGGGCGGAGTGGAATAAGACGCGTCGGTCATTGACTTACACCCGGGTTGAGCCGCCGGGCATTGTAAGTCCCGCCCGCCGCGTCCGGCAATGCTTAAACGTGAATCCGAGCCTTTCGCGAGCGGCGGGAGGTCGACGCGGCGGCGTCAGAACTCTATGCCCTCCTGCGCCCTCACGCCCGCCGCGAAATGATGCTTGATAAGCGTCATTTCGGTCACGAGGTCCGCCGCGGCGATCAGTTCCGGCTTGGCGTTGCGGCCAGTGACCAGGATGTGAAGATCGTGGCGCCGGCTTCGCAGCGTGGCGACCACCTCCTCCAGGGGCAGGTGTTCGTAACGCAGCGCGATGTTCAGTTCGTCGAGCATCAGCAGCCGCAAGTCTGCGTCGGCCATCAGTTCGCGCGCCTTGTCCCAGGCGCGGCGGGCGGCGGCTTCGTCGCGGGCGCGGTCCTGAGTCTCCCAGGTGAAACCTTCGCCCAGCGTGTGCCAGGAGACTTGCGCCTCGCCAAGGCGCTCCAGCATGGCGCGCTCGCCGCTTCGCCAGCCGCCCTTGCCGAATTGCACCACGCCGACCTTCCAGCCGTGGCCGAGCGCGCGCAGCACCAGCCCGAAGCCCGCCGTCGACTTGCCCTTGCCGGGGCCGGTGTGAACCATCAGCAGCCCCTTGGCGGCGATGGGCTTGCCGGCGACCTCGGCGTCCTGAACAGCCTTGCGCTTCTCCATCTTGGCGCGATGGCGGCGGGCGGCTTCGTCTTCGTGGTCCGTCGAATTCATGTCGCGCTCCGAGCGCCGTTTGACGCGCCTGTGGTCTCGGCATATGAGTGAATGTGACGGTTCTTCGCAAGAAGTGAAAAGGGAACGCGGCGAGGGTTTATCCCGACTCCGCGGCTGCCCCCGCAACTGTGACCGGCGAGGCCGCGCCATCAGCCACTGAGCCTTTTGGCTTCGGGAAGGCGGCGCGATCCAGCGACCCGGAAGCCAGGAGACCTGCCGTCGCTTGTCGCAAGTTTAAGCCGCCGGTGGGGCGGTCAAGGAGACGATCATGAGCCAGCAAAGCCTTTTAACCGCCGCCCCGCTCGCCCTTTCCGCCGCCCGCGCGGAGGTCCTCAAGGCCGCCTTCGTCGCGCTGTTTCTGGGCGTGGGCCTCGTCTATCTCGTCGGTTTCTCCCATTCCGACACGGCGCATGACGCCGCCCACGACACGCGCCATTCCCTCTCCTTCCCCTGCCATTAAGCGCGGGTGATTTCGCGCGTCCTGGCGATCGGTCTGATCGCCGGGCTTGTCGCGGGGCTTGCGACCGCGGCCCTGCAGCAAGTCACCACGACGCCGCTCATCCTCGCGGCGGAAGTTTATGAGTCGGCGCGCGCTCACGCGGAGCCCGCCAGCGAAGGCTGGAAGCCGTCCGACGGCGCCCAGCGCGTCGCCGCGACCAGCGTCGCCGATGTCGCGACAGCCGCGGGCTACGCGCTGATCCTGCTCGCGATGATGCTTTTAGCCGGCGACGAGATCGAACCCCGCCGCGCGCTCGCCTGGGCCGCCTGCGCCTTCGCCGCGACCGGCCTCGCGACGGCGC
>JBAUVQ010000435.1:0-3099 GCA_049583305.1 Methylocystis sp. | reverse complement strand
GCGGAGAGTCGGCCGCGCCGCGCCTCGTATTCCAGCGTGTCGATTCGCGCGTTGATCGCGACGCGCTGGCGGCGCTGGCGGACGACGCGCGCCTCGCCATTCCCCGCCGCCGCCTCGCCGGAGAAATAGGGGTCGACCTCGTGGCCGTGCGCGATCTCGATCTTGCCGCCGGCGCGCCGCCCCTCGCGCGGCAGATCGAGCCCGGAGAGTCCGCCAACGGAAGAATATCGCCCGACAAGCCGGGAGGTTTTTCGCGCATGCGTGGACATGGGAGAGGCCTTTCGTTGGGGGGATCGGGCGTCCCTTCTCCCGCGGGCGGGAGAAGGATTCGCGCGCTACGTCGTCTCGACGCACAGCGCCAGAAACTCTTCCGGCAGCGCGCAGCCGTGGCGGCGTGGGGGGCCGCCGAGGCTTGACGGCCAGTCGCCGCCGGCGTTCCAGCGTTCGATCGCCGCCAGCACCGCCGCGCGCGGGACGCTTTGGCAGTGCAGCAGCTCCACCGTGTCCCCGGGCTCGGGCGGGCCGCGCGGCTCCTCGGCCAGCGACTCGCAAACAATCTCCGCCCACAGCCGCCAGCTCTTGACGGGCCGCCGGCGCTTGCGCCGCGCCTGCGACGCCAGTTCCAGACCGACGCGCGCCGCCCCGAATTTTTCCACGACGGGCAGCATCGGCCCGATCACCGGATCGACCGGCGCGGCCTCGCCCAGCGCCGCGCGGCAGGCGGCCTCGACCTCGTCCAGCCTCGCTCCGCAAACCCCGTCATTGCGAGCGGAGCGAAGCAATCCAGGGGCCTCATGCGACTCCTGGATTGCTTCGCCTTCGGCTCGCAATGACGGTTTTGACGCGGCGCTGGTTTCCGGTTCCGGCGCGGCGCTGTTTTCTGGTTCTAGCTTCTGGAGTCTGGCTTCTGGCTTCTGGGCCTTAACCCCCGGCTTAACCGACCCCTTAAGCGCCGGATTGCCGCCGGCCTTGCCATTGACGCGGTTGACCGCGGATTTCTCCTCGTCGCGGCGCATGCGGCGGCTGTAGATCACGCCGTCCACGTCGCGGCTGAACACGCCCGCCTCCTCCAGCTCGGCGAGCAGGCGTGCGACCTCGTCCGCCCCGGCGCCGACGAGACTGGCGAGGCGCGCCGGCGTCACCGCCTTGCCGACGACCAGCAGCGACCCATGCGGCCGCGCCTCGTGCATCAGGCAAAGCATCTCGATCCACAGCCCGCGCGCCGCCAGCGAACAACTCCGCGAAGCCGGATCGGCGCGCCAGTCGGAAGGGTAGAATTTGAGCCAGGGTTGTTTCATCGCTTTTTCCAAAAATCTCGGGCGAATCCTTCTCCCACTCGTGGGAGAAGGTGTCGCGCCGAAGGCGTGACGGATGAGGGCTCGTGGGAAACAGCCCGCCAAGCCGCGAGAGCCCTCATCCGACCTCGCTTCGCGAGGCCACCTTCTCCCGCGGGCGGGAGAAGGAAGACGCGCTCCATTGCGCCGCGAGATTTCTTCGGCGAAGTTGCGCCATGCCCGCCCGCGTCTCGGAAAACCAAACCGCCTTCGCCCGCAAACTTCGCCGCGACATGACCGTCGCCGAAGCGATGCTGTGGCGCTCGCTTCGCGCCAGCGCGCTGGACGGGCTGAAATTCCGCCGGCAAGTTCCCATCGGCCGCTACGTCGCGGATTTCCTCTGCGTGGAGCATCGCCTCGTCGTCGAACTCGACGGCGCGCCGCATGATCGCGAGGAGCAAAGGATGCACGACGCCGCGCGCGACGCCTGGCTGCGCGAACACGGCTATCGCATCCTTCGTCTGAGCAACGATCTCGTGATCGGCGGCGGCAACATCCCGCTCGACGCGATCCGCGCGGCGGTCGCGGAGAGCGAAAAGTAAGGGCGCGAATCCTTCTCCCACTCGTGGGAGAAGGTGTCGCGCCGAAGGGTGACGGATGAGGGCTCGTGGGAAACAGCCCGCCAAGCCGCGAGAACCCTCATCCGACCCCACTTCGTGGGGCCACCTTCTCCCGCGGGCGGGAGAAGGATTCGCGCCTCATGCTTCATCCCACCACTCCCCTTGCCGCGTCCGCCATCGTCGAACACGCCGGAAAACACCACAGTTTCACCGTGCGCTCCGGGCCGGCGCGGTTCTTGCCGATGATCAGCTCGGCCTCGGTCTCGACGGCGGCGTAACGCGCGTGCGCCTCGGCGCTTCCCGCTCGAAACTCCGGGCTCTTCAAAATCCGGTGCGCCTCGCGGTGCAGGAACACCACGACATCGGCGTCGGCCTCCAGGTCGCCGGATTCCCGCAGGTCCGCGAGGTTCGGGCGCTTGTCCTCGCGGCTTTCCAGCGCGCGGTTGAGCTGCGCCAGCAGCACGACGCACAGCTCCTCGTCCTTGGCGAGCTGCTTCAGGCCGGCCGAGATTTCGCCGACCTCGTAATGGCGCTGGCCCTTGTAGCGGTCGCTGGCGCGGATGAATTTCAGATAGTCGACAAACACCACCGCCAGCCGCGCGCCGGCCTTGGCCATCGCGGCTTTCTCCGCCCGAACGCCCGCGCCGATTTCGGCCAGCGTCAGCTTCGATGAGGCGTCGAGCGCGAGCGTCGGGCCGGCGAGCTTTTCACGCGCGGCGGCGAGACGGGCCGACTCGTCGTCGGAATATTGCCCGCGCGCGATGCGGCCATATTCCAGCGGCGCGCGCGGCCGATAGCAAAGGTCGGAGAGATAGCGCGCGCAAATCTGTCGCTCGGGCACCTCCAGACTATAGGCCAGCGCGCCAAAGCCCTGGCCATTGTCGCGAAGACTTTTCGCTCCGGCGCGCGCGACTTTGAGCGAAGAGGTCACCTGATAGATCGTCTTGCCGACGCCGGGCCGCGCCCCGACGATCCACAGCGTGCCCGGCTCGTAGCCGCCGGTCGCCGCGTCGAGATCGCGAAAGCCGGTGCCGACCGCGCGCGAAACCGTCGCGCCGCGGCGGATGTCCTCGGCGTGGGCGAGAAGATCGGCGGCGCTCTCGCCAAGATTTCGCCGCCGGCGCGGCAGGCTCGCGGCGACGATCTCGTTGAGCCCGTCGATCGCCCGCGCCGATTTCGGCCAGCGTCAGCTTCGATGAGGCGTC
>JBAUVQ010000434.1:0-2102 GCA_049583305.1 Methylocystis sp. | reverse complement strand
CTGCCGGTCATCGCGACGCTGGAAGACCTCGACGAGGAGGCGCTGAAGCGCATCCTCACCGAGCCCAAGAACGCGCTGGTGAAGCAATATCAGCGGCTGTTCGAGATGGAAAACACCGAACTCACCTTCCAGGACGAGGCGCTGTCCTCGGTCGCGCGCAAGGCGATCGAACGCCGCACCGGCGCGCGCGGTCTGCGCTCGATCATGGAGGGCATTTTGCTCGATACGATGTTCGATCTGCCGGGCCTCGAAGGGGTCGAGAACGTCGTGATCGGTCCCGAGGTTGTCGACGGCAAGGCGCGTCCGCTGTATATTTACGCGGATCGCAACGAAAAAACGGGAGCGAGCAGCGCTTAGCCGCGCGTGGCTCCCGCCGCCCCCTGACAACAGGGCTGACGGTTATTTAGCGTGTCCATCGCGTCGCGAGTTCATGTCCGTCTGTAGGCCTCGTCATTAGAGTCGCGGGGGATCGAGTTGCGAGCCGAACGCCCGCGCGGACGATTGGCGCTGTCTCGATGGGCCGGAGCCAGGGGCTCTGTTTCGCGCGCGTCGGCCGCCGCGATTCACGCGTCGAGGCTGGAAGTTGGAACCACCCATGGCTCGCGCGGGGCCAGCCGCCAGTCTCGCGCGCGCGATATCCGCGTCTTGAAACCCTGTTCGGGTCACCCATTTCTTGCGTGATAAGGCCTTCCGGGCGTAAATCGACAGGAAGCGCCCGGCGGCCCCCGCCGCCGACCCAAGAATGCCCGCCCAACTTGAGGCGCGGCGCCAGAGTTGCTTCGTCACGATTACCGTCTTCGTGACGATAACCCCTAAGGATGAGCAAATGACGAGCGAAAAGCGCGGCGCGATCACGCCTGGAACGATCGAGAGCTTTCCGGTCCTGCCGTTGCGCGATATCGTCGTGTTTCCGCATATGATCGTGCCGCTTTTCGTCGCCCGCGATAAATCCATCCGCGCGCTGGAGGAGGTCACGAGGACCGACCGGCCGATACTGCTCGCGACGCAGAATAACGCCGGCGACGACGATCCGGCCACCGACGCCATCTACTCCATAGGCACGCTGGCGACCGTGCTGCAATTGCTGAAACTGCCCGACGGCACGGTGAAAGTTCTGGTCGAGGGCCAGAGCCGCGCCAAGGTGCGGCGCTATACGCGCTCGGACGATTTCTACGAAGCCGACGCCGAGGCGCTGGCCGACGAAATCGACTCGCCCGTCGAAGTCGAGGCGCTAGGCCGCTCGGTCATTTCCGAATTCGAGAGCTATGTGAAGCTCAACAAGCGCGTCTCCTCGGAGATCGTCGGCGCCGTGACGCAGATCGAGGATTTCTCGAAGCTCGCCGACACGGTCGCCTCGCATATTTCGGTGAAGATCTCGGACAAGCAGGATGTGCTGGAGACGGTCAACGTCGCCCGCCGACTCGAGAAATGCCTGTCGCTGATGGAAAGCGAAATCTCCGTCCTGCAGGTCGAGAAGCGCATTCGCACGCGCGTCAAGCGCCAGATGGAGAAGACGCAGCGCGAATATTATCTCAACGAGCAGATGAAGGCGATCCAGAAGGAGCTCGGCGACGAGGACGGCAAGGACGATCTCGCGGAGATCGAGGAGCGGATCAAGAACACCAAGCTGTCCAAGGAAGCGCGCGACAAGGCGATCGGCGAGTTGAAGAAGCTGCGTCAGATGTCGCCGATGTCGGCCGAGGCCACGGTGGTGCGCAATTATCTCGACTGGATGCTGTCGATCCCGTGGGGCAAGCGCTCCAAGATCAAGAAGGATCTCCCGCAGGCGCAGGAAGTGCTCGACGCGGATCATTTCGGGCTCGACAAGGTCAAGGAGCGCATTCTCGAATATCTCGCGGTGCAGACCCGCGCCAACAAGCTGGCGGGCCCGATCCTGTGTCTCGTCGGCCCGCCCGGCGTCGGCAAGACCTCGCTCGGCAAGTCCATCGCCAGGGCGACCGGACGCGAATTCGTGCGCATGTCGCTCGGCGGCGTGCGCGACGAAGCGGAAATCCGCGGCCATCGGCGCACCTATATTGGCTCGATGCCCGGCAAGATCATCCAGTCGATGCGCAAGGCAAAGACCACCAATCCGCTGTTCC
>JBAUVQ010000433.1:0-1698 GCA_049583305.1 Methylocystis sp. | reverse complement strand
CGGCGACATGGGCGATCAGCGGATTGAAGCTCGGGCGACCCTTCGCCGCATAAATTTTGGCGACCGCGCGCGGCGAGGCGGCGTCGGCGCCAAGGCCGTAGACGGTCTCGGTCGGAAAGGCGACGAGCCCCCCCGCCGCCAAGATTTCGACGGCCCGCGCCAGCGAAGCGTCGTCGACGCCAAGCAGCGGCGTCGCTCGCGGCTCGCTCATTTGGACTCGCGGCCATAGGGCGGCGGCGGAATGTTGATATGCGCCTCGCGCAACGCCTTGGACCAGCGTTCGCGCAGATCGTGGAAATAGTCGTCGCGCCCATCGATGCGATACGCCACCTCGGTTTGAAGCGCGTCTCGGCGCATCAGCGCGATGTCGATGGGCAGGCCCACGGAAAGATTGGAGCGGATCGTCGAATCCATGGATATCAGACCGATCTTCAGCGCGTCGTAAAGATCGGTCTCGTAGGTGATGGCGCGATCGAGGATCGGCTTGCCGTATTTATGCTCGCCGATTTGCAGATAGGGCGTGTCGGGCGTGCATTCTATGGCGTTGCCGGCGGTGTAGATCATGAACAGGCGCGGCGGCGCGGCGCCGATCTGGCCGCCGAACAGCAGCGCGACGTCGAAGCTGACGCCCGTTTCCGCTATGTCGCCCATCAGGGCCAGCGAGCGCCGCACCGCGCGCCCGACGAGATGCGCGGCCTGCAGCATGGACGGCGCGTCCTCCAGCCGCTCGACGCGGCCGGTGGCGGGGTCGTCAAGACCCTCGACCAGCAGGTTGACCGCCCCCTGCGAGACCGAGAGATTGCCTGACGACGCCAGCATCATCACATGCTGGCCCGGTTTTTCGAACAATTGCAGTTTGCGGAAGGTCGAAATATTGTCGAGCCCCGCGTTGGTGCGGGTGTCGGCGATCATGACCAGCCCGCCCCGCACCAGAATGCCGCAACAATAGGTCATCGCCGCCCCCTTTTTCGCGCGCCCGGCCACGCTCGCGCATCGTTTACAGGGATTGGGGCCGCGCCGACAAGCCGTAAACCCATCGACGCCTGTTGCGGCGCCCGGCCTTCGCGGTGTAGGAAAACAGCGTCCCTGCCCGCGAACGCGGCGGCTGGGCCGGTAGCTCAATGGTTAGAGCCGACCGCTCATAACGGTCTGGTTGGGGGTTCGAGTCCCTCCCGGCCTACCAGGCGCTTCCAGAAGTTCGACCAGCGCGCGCTCTGTCGCGTCGAAGTCGTGGAGCCGGCCCATGCATGAGATGGCCCTCACCCTGAGCCTCGTCGAAATGATCGAGGATGAAGGCCGCAAACAGGGGTTTTCGCGCGTGCGCGTCGTGCGGCTGGAGATCGGCGCGCTCGGAAGCGTCGAGCCAGAAGCGATGCGCTTTTGCTTCGACGCCGCCGCGCGCGGCGCCATTGTCGAGGGCGCCCGTCTCGATATCGACGTCATTCCGGGCGAGGGTTGGTGTCTCGACTGCGCCAAATCCGTTCCGATGTTCGACCGTATCGGTCCCTGCCCGGACTGCGGTCGGCATCGCGTGCGGGTTACGTCCGGCGAGGACATGCGCGTGAGGGAATTGGAGGTCGAGTGATGTGCACGGTCTGCGGTTGCGGAACTTCGAGCGTCGAGGCAATGGCGAGCCTCGAAGGAAAGAGCGGTCATTCGCGCGATCATCAGCATGACCACGCGCACGAGCACGCCCCG
>JBAUVQ010000432.1:0-5709 GCA_049583305.1 Methylocystis sp. | reverse complement strand
GTCTTGCGCGCCGCGAGTTCCGCGCGAAGCGAGCCCGGCGGCCGGTCGAGCAGAAAGCCGATCGCGTTGGCGTATTGCGACTCTTGCGACGACAACTCGGGAATGCGCGCGCGAACGCTCTCCAGCTGCGCCGCCGCCGTCTGCGCGTCGAAGCCGGTGGCGACGCCTTTCCTTTGCCGCTCCTCCGCGAGCTTCTCGATGTCCCGCGCGGTGCGGGTGTTCGCCTCGGCGATGCGGATCTGCGTTTGCGCGCCGCGCAGTTGCACATAGTCGCGCGCGAGTTCGGCCAGACTCGATACCAGCGCGTCTCGGCGCGTCTCGGCGGATTGCTCGACCTGCGCGTCGGCGGATTCGACCGCGCGCCGCACATGGCCCCAAAGGTCGAGTTCCCACGAGGCGTCGAAGCCGACGGTGTAATCGCTGATCGCCGGAATGGTCGTGCTGGAGGAGGAAGACGATGACGGGCTCAGTTCGCTCAGCAGGCTGGCGATGCCGTTCTGGCTGTAGAGTTCGTATTGATATTTGGCGTCGGCGTTGATCGACGGCAGTTGCGCCGAGGCCGCGACGCCGCGCTGGAAGCGGCTTTCGGCGAGACGGATCGTCGCGGTCTTCACGTCGAGATTGTCGCTGGCGACGCGCGCCTCAAGCTCGGTCAGGACGGGATCACGAAAGGCCTTCCACCACGTCGGGCTTGGTGGCGCTAAACTTGGCGCCGCGCCGCGCGCCTCCTCGGCGGAGAACGAACTCTTCGGCAATCCCGGATCGGGCGGCGCGAAATCCGGCCCCGCGTTGCAGCCGGCCAGCAGGGCCAGCGCGGCGAGGGCGAGAAGGAAGCGACGCGCGGTCTTCAATGCGCGCCTCCCGCGCCCATGGCGGCTTTTTTCGGCGACACCAGAAAGCACAGCGGCACGAGCAGGAAGGACGCGATCGCGCAGTAGAGGAAGATGTCGGAATAGGCCATGATGACCGCTTGCAGGCGGAAGGTTTGATAGGCGCGGCCGACCGCGATGTCGTGCACCGCTCCGGCCGCGCGCCCCAACGACAGCAGCGTGCGCTCGTAGCTCGCGATGAGTTCCGCGTAAGGCTGATTGAGCGGCGTCATCCATCGCGACAGATAGGTCTGGTGGACTTGCGAGCGCTGGGTGACCTGCGATGTCGCGAGCGAAATGCCGATCGAGCCGAAGACGTTGCGAAACATCGCGAACAGCGCGGTGCCGTCGCCGTTGAGTTCGCGCGGCAGCGTCAGGAAGGTGACCGTGGTGATCGGCACGAACATGAAGGCCAGCGCGGCCGTCTGCGACATGCGCATCCACATCAGCGTGTCGAAGTCGATGTCGGGCGTCAGCTTGCGCGACCAGAGCAGCGCGACGCCCATGATGGTGAAGCCGATCGCGATGATGTAGCGCGTCTGCATCCGCTTCATCAGCTGGCCGACCACGGGGATCAGCAGAATAACCGCGACGCCGCCCGGCGACAGGATGAGCCCCGCCCACACCGCGGTGTAGCCGAGCACCTGCTGCGCGAATTGCGGAATGATGACCGCGCTGGCGTAGAGAATGCCGCCCATCGCCGAGATCATCGCGCAGCCGGCGGTGAAATTGCGATCGCGGAAGACGGTCAAGTGAACGATCGGCTTCTTGGCGACGCTCAGCCAGATGATCGCGCCGACGATGCCCAGAAACGCCAGCACGGCCATCGCCCGGATCGTGTTCGACTCGAACCAGCCGGCGTCCTCGCCGCGGTCCATCATCACTTCGAGACAGCCGAGCCCGAGCGTGATCAGCGACAGGCCGATGAAATCCATGCCGCGCTTCTTCTTGTTCTTCTCCCACGGCGGATCTTCGACCACGATGGAGACGAGAAACACCGCGACAATGCCGACCGGCACGTTGAGAAAGAAAATCCAGCGCCAGCTCGCCTCGTCGGTGATGTAGCCGCCGAGCGTCGGCCCCAGCACCGGCGCGACGATGGTGGCGATGGCCGCGACGCCAAAGGCCGCGCCGCGCTTGGCCGGCGGAAAGGTGTCGAGGATGATCGACTGCTGGTTGGGCTGCATGCCGCCGCCAAAAAAGCCCTGCGCCAAGCGGAAGATGATCAGCTGCGCGAGGCTCCCTGCGATGCCGCACAGAAACGAGCACACGGTGAACATGCCGATGCAGATCAGGAAATAGCGCTTGCGGCCCAAAAGATCGCCGAGCCAGCCGGAGATCGTGAGCACGATGCCGTTGGCGACGAGATAGGAGGTCAGCGCCCATGTCGCTTCGTCGGCGCTGGCCGAGAGACTGCCGGCGATATGCGGCAGCGCGACATTGACGATGGTGGTGTCCAGCACCTCCATGAAGGCCGCGATCGTCACGGAGACCGCGATCAGCCACGGGTTATAGGCCGGCTTCCAGTCGGCGTGCGCGTCTTCCGCTGGGGCCAGGACGTCGCTCATTTCACGGTGACTTCCGGCTCGACCGAAAGGCCCAGCGGCAGCGGCAGCTTTGGATCGAGTCCGCTGTCTATGACGATCTTGACCGGCACGCGCTGCACCACCTTGACGAAATTGCCGGTGGCGTTCTCGACCGGGAAGGCCGAGAATTTCGAGCCGGAGCCGAGTTGCACGCTGTCGACATGGCCGCGCAGATCGAGCGCGGGATAGGCGTCGACCCTTATGCGCGCGGATTGGCCGGCGCGCATGTTGGCGAGCTGACTTTCCTTGAAATTCGCGGTGACCCAAACTTCCGGCGAGACGATCGTGAAAATCTGCTGGCCCGGCGCGACGTAATTGCCCATTTCCACGTTACGCTTGGTGATCCAGCCGTCCTGCGGCGCCTCGACCACGGTCCAGGAGAGATTGAGATTGGCCTGATCGAGCCGCGCCTGAGCCTGCTCGATCTGGCCCTTCGACTGGCCGACCTGCGCGTCGGTTTCGCCGATCCTTTGCGGCACCGGCGAGTTCTGCGTCACCTGCGCGCTCGCCAGCATCACTTGCGCCTGCGCCTGTTTGAGCGCCGCCGTGGCCGCGTCGACGTCCTGCCGCGTCGTCGCCTGTTGCGAGAGCGCGCGCTGGCGGTCGTAATCGGCCTGCGCCTTGGCGAGATTGGCCTTGGCGCTGGCGAGCTGCGCCTGCGCCTGTTCGAGCTGCGCCGGGAAGTTCTTGCGGCCGATCTCCGAGCCGTATTGCTGGCCGGCGAACTGGTGTTTCGCCGTCTCCAGCACGCCCTCCGCCTGCTCGCGGTCGATCTCGTATTGGCGCGGGTCGATGTGGACGAGCGGCTGGCCCTTTTTGACGAATTGATTGTCGGTCACGTCGAGCGAGACGACGACGCCCGCGACGCGCGGCGCGATGACGACCGAGCGGCCGTCGGTATAGGCGTCGTCGGTGCTCTCGATGTAGCGATAGGCCCACCACCAGCCGAAACCGCCAAGCGCCAGCAGCGCGACGATCGCCAGCCCGATGGTCAGCGCCGGCGGCCGCTTCTCCGCCTTCGAAGCCGGCGGCTGCTTCTCCGCCTTCGAAACAGTGGCGTGGTATGTCATCTCGTTTCCGTCCGCTCCCGCGCGCGCCATCGAGCCGCTCGACTAAGTCATGCCGCCAATGGGACTATTTCGTGCAATAAATCGCTCCGCCGCCGGGACCGTTCACCGGCATCGCGATAAACGAAGCGGCCGCGCTTAACAGAACTCATGAGTTCGTTTACAATGTGGCCATGACCAGAGTCAATCCGACCGCGCCACAGAAGTGGGGACAAGCCGAAGCGAGCGTCGAGGCCTGCGCCGCGCGGCGCGTTCCGCGCGGTCCGCAAAGGCGCGAGCAACTGGTTTGCGTCGCGGAGCAGGTGTTTCTCGAAAGCGGCTTCGCCGAGACGACGATGCAGACCATCGCCTCGCGCGCCGGCGCGTCCAAGGAGACGCTTTACCGGCATTTCGCCAGCAAGGAGGCGCTGTTCGCCGAGGTCGTCGGCCGCCGGGCGGCGCAGGTTTCGGGTTCGGAGAGCGCGCTGTCGCTGGGCGGCCCGCCGCGGCGCGTGTTGTTCGAATTGGGATGCGGCGTGCTGACGCTGATGACGCAAGGCGAGGCCGTGCCGCTGCTGCGCCTCGTCATCGCCGAGTCGACGCGCACGCCCGAGCTTGGCGCGATCCTCTACGCCAAGGGGCCCGCCGCGACGCTGAATCTGCTGACGGATTATCTGCGCGGCGCGACCCAGCGCGGCGAATTGCGCTGCCGACGGCCAGAGCAGGCGGCGCGGTTGTTCATCGGCGCGGTGATCGCGAATTATCGCGTGCGGGCGCTGATCGACCCGCCGAAAACGCCAATCGGCGAAAAGGAAATCCGCGCCCACGTCCGCGCCGCGGTCGCGATGTTCCTGGCCTATTACGCGCGCAAGTAGGGGCTCGATTCCGCCACGTCGCCAGCGACCGCCGGAAAGAAATAAATCAACGGCGTCGCGCGCGGACTCTTCGTGTCCTTCGCGCCTTCGTGGTTCAAGATTTCACCACAAAGCGCACAAAGAACATCGCGTCGGTATTTCCTGGCTTGCCTTTTCAATGACGACTGGCGCGAACCCTTAGTTCAGGCTCGCCACCACCGCCAGCCGCCTGATCTCGCCGTTCTGATAGGCCTGCAGGAACGCCTGGTAGTTGCGAAACGACACGCAGCCGTTGGAGTCGCCGTTCGGCCCGAGCATGTAGGTGTGCGCGAGCAGGCCCGCGCGGCCGTAGACGTTGCCGCCGAGCGGCGTGAGGCGCAGCGCCTGCACGCCATGGAACAGCGCCTCGCGCGGCGTCAGCGCGTAGACGGTGGGCGGCGTGGCGCCGCGCATTTTAATGTGCACGGAGCGCGGATTGTCGAGCTGTTCGCCAAGGCCCGAATGCGCTTCCAGCCGCGTTCCGTTCGGCAGATAAACGGTGTGCGCCGAAATGTCGTAAATGGCGGTGTATTGATCGTAGCGGCCCATCAGGCTGGAGCCGGAAGCGACGCTGCGCGCGGCGGTGGTCACGCCGCCGTCCGACGGCGCGTAGCCGAGCGCCGGGCTGGAGGTTTGCGGCGCGCCGAACAGCCGTTCGAAGAAGCCGCGGTTGTCGGCCGGCGGGGCCGACGCGACCACGGTTCTCGCCTGGCGTCCCCTGCCCCGGCGCGGCGCGATCTCACGCTCCGAAAGGCGAACGGGCGGCGGCGGATTCACTGTCGCCGCCAGTTCATCTGGACGGCGCGGCGGCACGGGGGCGTTTTCCAGCATGTTCTGGTTCTGGCCGAGCTGAACGACGGGCGCCGCCGGCGGGACGTTTTCCGCGGCCGGAGCCGCCTCGGGCTTCAATTCCGCCGGACGCGCCGGCGGCAAGGGCGCCAAGTTGGCCACGGACGGATTTTCGAGCGCGAGCCGGTCGAACGGCCGCGCGGGCGGCGTCGGGACATTTTCGGCGGCTGGAACCGACGCAAGCGGCTCCGGCTTGGCTTCGGCCGGACGGCGCGGAGGCAGCGGCGTGCTTCCGGTCACATCAGCGGCGCTATTGTCGGACAGCCGCAAGGGCGACTTCGCGGCGGGATTTTCCGCGGCCGGAACCAGAGTCGGAACCGGAGCCGCGGCGAGCATCGGAGTCATGAGCGCCAGCGTCGCCTTAGGCGGCGCGAGGGCGGCTTTGGTTGGAGCGCTCGGCGCGAGCGCGGCGGCGCGGGTGCGGGCGCTGGAGCGCAGACCGACCAGCAGCGGGCCATAAGGCTTC
>JBAUVQ010000431.1:0-4975 GCA_049583305.1 Methylocystis sp. | reverse complement strand
GCGGCGGGCTGGGCGCGGCAAGCGGAGGCGACCCAGCCAACCCGCGACAAGACCCATCTCTCGGATGGCGCGCTGATCGCGCTGGCCTTTCCCGACCGCATCGCCAAGGCGCGCGGCGGCGGCGATTTCACGATGGCCAATGGCCGCGCGGCGTCCCTGCCGCCCGAGCACGCCCTGTCGCGCGAAAACTTTCTGGCGGTCGCCGAGGTCGCCGGACGCGCCGCGCAGGCGCGTATTCTGGCGGCTTGCGCGCTGACGCTCGAAGAGGTGGAGCAACTCGCCGCGGATCGCATCGAGACGCGAGACGAAACTCTGTTCGATCCCGCGAGCGGCGCGCTACGTCGTCGGCGCTTTCGCCGGCTTGGCGCGATCCGCCTCGCCGAGCAGAATCTTTCGGTCGAGACGACCTTGGAGAACGCCCAAATTCTTGCGCGCGGCGTCGCCGCACTTGGCGTGGGGCGACTGCCCTGGACCAAGGCGCAGACGCAATTGCGCGACCGCGTGGCTTTCTTGCGCGCCGCCGAGGGGGACGAATGGCCTGATCTTCAGGACGCGGCGTTGGCGCAAGGCGCCGAGGAATGGCTCGCGCCTTTCGTCGTTGGCCGCGCAAGTCTCGCCGCCATCGCGCCTGACGATCTCGACGCGGCGCTCGCGACTCTGTTGCCCTATGAGTTATCGCATCGTCTCGACGCCGAGGCGCCGGCCTTTTTCGAGACGCCCGCGGGTTCGCGCATAGCGCTGGATTACGCGGCGCCGAACGGGCCGCTGCTATCGGCGCGCGTACAGGAGTTTTATGGCCTCGCCAAACATCCGACGCTGGCGCGCGGGCGCGCCGCTGTGACGCTGGAACTGTTGTCGCCGGCGCATCGCCCTATACAGACCACGCGCGATCTTCCGGGCTTTTGGGCGGGCTCCTGGAAAGAGGTCAAGAAGGAGATGAAGGGCCGTTACCCGCGCCATCTCTGGCCCGACGACCCCGCCAGCGCCCCGCCCACGACGCGGGCGCGGCCACGCGGCTGAAGATTGGCGGACTTTCCGCCCTCTTTTTTCGTTGCGCCTTTTATCTCACTTCGAGCAGGTGTCGATCCACCGCCAGTCCCTGCCGTTCCAAACTTTCCGAACGCAGTCAAAGCAGCGCATCCGTTCGCCGCCCTCATATTTTACGCTACAGCTGGCGTCATACTCACCGCCCCCGACATTCTGGATCAATTGATTGTTTCGAGCGGACGCCTGACTCCAGCCGGAAACCGCGAAAACAAGACGCATCACGATTGTCGCGACAAGGGGCCTCACCCTAACTTGAGTCATCGCGCCTTCCTTTTTTGTTGTATCCCCACCGGAGGGATGAGGATGTCATAATATCTTCATGAAAATAGAATAACGGGGCGCTCCAAAAATTCCAGCGGCGAGCGAAAATTAATTGCACGACAACATAATAGTCCGCGTCCGCCCACGAGATTGTTTGGAGACCTTGTCGCCAACGGGCAGGGAGATCCAATCCACAGCCCACCCGCAGGGTTTTAAGGCGGGCTCCCCCGGCAAAGTCAAAAAGGGAGATAATAACGAATCTATCCACATTGCCTTCGGCCCGCCGCGCCGACGACAAAGGCGGCGCTCCGACGCTGAACCGCCGCGAAGCTGTCCGCCTTCTCTTTGCGTTGCGCTTGTTAGCTCACTTCCGGCACGTGTTCACCCATTGCCAGCCCGAATTGGTCCATTCCTTCTCGAGGCAATCGAAGCATTTCATCTTTTCGGTTTCCTCATATCTCGTGCAGCTGTCTCCCCCGCCGCTCGAGGCGACAGTCTGGATCAAACTATTGTCGCGCGCGAGCGCGTGCGTCGAACCGGAAACCGCGAAAACGACCCCCACCGCGATTGCCGCGAGAATGCGAAGCATGCCAACTTGGGTCATGACGACTTCCTTTTATGATTGGAATCCCCACCAGGGATGAGGGTGACAAAAGTGTCATAAAACCTTCGTCAAAATATAATAAACGCGCGGCGCGAAAGTTCCATCGACGAGTGGAAATTTATCGCGCGACAAGATGATGGCCGGCGCCTATCGCTCGACGACCCAGCCACGGCCGCGCGCCGACCGGTCCGCGGGCAAGAGAGCGAAGCGCATGTCGCGGTGAAATATTCGGGACGCCGGCTCTTTCTCGCCGCGCGGTCAGACAAATATCTCCACCGTCTCCGGACATTCGGAAACCGTCACCGGCGTCGTTCCCAAAACATCGCCGTCCACTTGCGTGGCGACTTCGCGTTGGGATCGCAATTGCACGTTTCGGACGGGCATTCTTTCGAGCAGGGGCAAGTCGCCGAGCTTTCCCATGAGCATCGCGGCCGAGAGTCTGATCAACGCGAGCAGGGAAAATTCCCGCGCGTAAATAAGCTTCAGGCCGGGCGCGAGCGCGCTCGTTTCCTTGTCTATGACGAAGTTTCCGCCGTAGCATCTCGAGTTCGTGACAACAGCCAGTTTCGCCAGAAATCGCGCGTCGTCGGCCGTCACTTCAATATCGTGATTCCCATAGCTGAACGCCGCTTTGGCGGCCGCGTAGGCATAGGCGAACTTGCCCGTCAGCGTCTTCAGCCTCTTTTCGACGCGTCGGACAACCTCGGCGTCGAAGCCGGCCGAGGCCATCAGGATGAAGGGCCTGCCGTTCGCGACGCCAATGTGCAACGGGGCCACGCGACCGCGCAAAAATACGTCCGCCAGGCCGGAAGCGTCGCTCGGCAGCCCGAGATCATGCGCGAGCACATTCGCCGTTCCCTGTGGGATGACGCCGAGAACGGGGCGCGGTCCCGATCTCTTCAGCAAGCCTCCGACCGCCTCGCTGATGGACCCGTCGCCCCCGGCGATCAGGATCGCCCGCGCGTCGATCGTGCGCGCGATTTCGTCGATGTGATCGGCGTCATGGCTTTCGACGATCTCGACGTGACATCCATGGCCGCGTAATTTTTTCACGACGCTGGCGATCGTGTCTTTGTCATGGTTGCCGGCGCCGGGGTTCGCGACGACGACGATGCGTCCGGTAACCGCGCTGGAAAAATCCTCGGCGCCGGGATTTGAATCGCCAGCCGCGAAATCGATCCGCATCCCTCTTCGCCCCTTCACGTCATCGAGCCTCCGCCGCTCGGTCGCCCCATGGCAGGGTTTCACCGAGGCGTTAATGTGACGCAAATCGCCTCCCGATTCATCCCGCCTATCGCGATTGGCCATCCTTCGGTTAGATTGCGCTTCGCATGCGTCCTTCCATTCTCGATCCCCTGTTCGGCCGCGCCGAGGCCTTGCCCGGCGTTGGGCCCAAGACCGCGATCCTGCTCAACCGCCTTCTGGCCAAGCCTGGCTTCGAGGCGCGGGCGGTCGATCTATTGTTTCACGCGCCGATCAATGTCGTCGACCGCCGGGCGCGGCCGACGCTGGCCGAGGCGCCGCTCGACACGATGGTGCTGCTAAAAGTCCGGGTCGCCGAGCATCGCCATCCCGAGCGCAACGCCAAGGGTCCGTTCAAGGTGCTGGTCGAGGACGAGACCGGCGACGCGGTGCTGGTGTTTTTCCTCGCCAACACCGAATGGATCGAGCGCAGCCTCCCGGTTGGCGCGACGCGCTGGGTTTCGGGGCGGCTGGAGCTTTACGACGGTCACCGCCAGATCGTGCATCCCGACCGCGTCGTCGACGAGGCCGGCCTCGCCAAACTGCCGATGGTCGAGCCCGTGCACGGGTTGACCGAGGGCCTGCAGCAGCGCTTCGTGCAAAAGGCGATAGAGGGCGCGCTAGAGAGCCTGCCAAATCTTCCCGAATGGCAAAACCCATCGATTCTCGCGGCCAACAAGCTCGGCGGCTTCGCCGAGAGCCTGCGCCACCTGCATCATCCAAGCGAGCCGGGCGACATCGCGCCGACGAGTCTCGTTCGCCAGCGCCTCGCGCTCGACGAATTGCTCGCGCAACAACTGGCGCTGCGGTTGATGCGCGGAAAGCTACGACGCGCGGCGGGGCGCGAGCATAAAAGCGCGGGCCGGCTGGCGGCGGCGATCGAGGCGAATCTTCCCTTCGAATTGACCGGCGCGCAAAAGCGCACGCTGGGCGAAATCCGGGCCGATCTTGCTTCCGATCAGCGCATGTTGCGTCTCGTGCAAGGCGATGTCGGCTCCGGCAAGACCATCGTCGCCGCGCTCGCGATGGCGCATGTGGTCGAGGCCGGGCGGCAGGCCGCGTTGATGGCGCCGACCGAAATTCTCGCCCGCCAGCACTTCGAACGTCTCGCGCCCGTGTTCGAATCCGTCGGCGTTCCCGCCGTCCTGCTCACCGGGCGCGCGAAGCCCTCGGAGCGCGCGGCGTTGCGGGCGAAAATCGCCTCCGGCGACGCGCGCGTCGTCATCGGCACGCATGCGCTGATCACCGGCGATCTCGAGTTCAACGATCTCGGCCTCGCGGTGGTCGACGAGCAGCATCGCTTCGGCGTGACGCAGCGTCTGGCGCTCGGGTCGAAGGGCGAGGCGGCGGATGTGCTTGTCATGACCGCGACGCCGATTCCGCGCTCGCTGGCGCTGACGCTGTTCGGCGACATGGACAGCTCCATCCTCGACGAAAAGCCGCCAGGGCGCACGCCGATCAAGACGCGCGCGCTGCCGCAATCGCGCATCGGCGAGGTCGTCGACGGCCTCAAGCGCGCGCTGGAGCAAGGCGCGCGCGCCTACTGGGTTTGCCCGCTGGTCGAGGAGAACGAAGACCTCGATCTCGCCGCGGCGGAGGAGCGTTTCGAGGATTTGCGCCGCATCTTCGGCGAGCGCGTCGGTCTCGTGCATGGCCGCATGAAGGGCGCCGACAAGGACGCCGCGATGGAGGCCTTTCAAAAGGGCGAGACGCGCATTCTCGTCGCCACCACGGTGATCGAGGTCGGCGTCGACGTGCCGGAGGCGACGATCATGGTGATCGAACACGCCGAACGCTTCGGCCTCGCGCAACTGCATCAAT
>JBAUVQ010000430.1:0-2746 GCA_049583305.1 Methylocystis sp. | reverse complement strand
GAAGCTTGGTCAGGCGGAACGCGCCGAGCGTCAGGCCGGGGACCAGCGCCAAAAGTTCGCGCGCGGCGCGGAGCACGAGATTGTCGGGCCCGGCGCCCGCCGCCAGCGCGGTGGGGCCATCGACTTTGAGCGACAACGCCGCGCCCGGCTCCAGCGACAGCGCGTCGCCGGCGCCGGTGAAGGCGACGAGGCTCTCCAGCTCGTGATAGCCGTCGCCCTCCCTTCGCCCCAGCACATGCAGGGTGA
The DNA here is from genome assembly GCA_049583305.1 of Methylocystis sp. Taxonomy (GTDB): domain Bacteria; phylum Pseudomonadota; class Alphaproteobacteria; order Rhizobiales; family Beijerinckiaceae; genus Methylocystis. The sequence goes on along the minus strand of JBAUVQ010000430.1, from coordinate 2,500 downwards.
GATTGATCTTGGCGGGCGCGCGGGTGGTGAGCATGGCGACCGCAATAAAGGATCGCCGCGCCGCGCGCCAGCGCGCTTCGCGGAACGCCGCGCGGCGGGAATGCCCTCGACGCTTGTCGTCTAGCTCAGCCGAAGTCCATGTCGGCCATCGCCGGACAAGCGCCGCAGGGCGTTCCGCCCTCCATCGCCGCGCAGGCGTGGGCCTCGCTCGCGGCGCTGGGGCCGCCGGCCGCCGGCTTGGCGATCAGCGAAATCTGGCGGTCGAGGCGCTCGGCTCCGCATTTGGGACAGGCGGGCGTTTCGCCCGAGCGCACCAGCGTTTCGAATTCATGCGCGCAATCGGCGCAGACATAGGCGTAAATCGGCATCAAGGGGTCCCGTGTGAGAGATGCGGCGATGTTACGCAATGTCCGGCGCGACGCAAGCGGGCGGGGACTGTTTTCGCGCGCTTGAGTATTTTCGAGCGAAGTGGGAACCGGTTCGCGTGAAGAAAACACGATAAAACAAGGAGTTTAGAGTGCTTCCGTTTCAGCTTGAAACGGAAGCACTCTATGCGAAGCGGTCTCGGGGACTGGGTCGCCGCAAGCCCTCGAGGGCGAGAAAAAGGGGCCCACGCAATCAGGCGCGACGCGTCCCGGCCCGATTGTTATTATTTTCCGCGCTCTTGAAATTGAACGGCGATAAGGCGGCCGACGCGCACAACGAATTGTATCAACGATTCATCGCGTCCCCTGGCCGGGGGGATCGCGCGAAATTGGCCGGTTGGACTCCGGTTCGAGGCGTATCGGAGGCCCTTGGCCTTCGCGGCCTTTCGATGAGCGATATCCAGATCATGCGCGGTCTTCGCGGCGGCCATTATGGAGTTCATGGGGGGCCGCGATGGGTGCGCGGCGAGCGGAGTCGTAACCGCGACAATCCTTTTCGTCATGTTAAATTCTCCTTGGGTTTTGCTCTTCTTGGGTCGTTTCCGCGTCGACGCGAACACGCGACGCCGCGGCGTGAAGGAGGCGCAAGAAGCCAGAGGCGCTCATGGGATGAACATTGACGCGTAGGAACAATTCGAGGGAGCCAACGAGCCTGGATCAACAGCGGCGATGAATCAGCAATCGTTTGGTGGGTTCAAATCCTTTGTTTTTGTTTCGCTATAGGTAGCGGCGTTAAGAATTACAGCTTAAAGGCGGCAATTTGGTGTTCTCGCGTAACCATATGAATCAATACGATAAAATCGTGATCGGGCCTGGCCGCGCTTCCGTTCGCGCGTCCGCGCCGGCTTTTGGCGGCGGTTCGCGGAACTTCGAACCGGGCGCGCAAGCCGGCGTCGCGGTCGGAGCCTTCGTCTACACCGGCGCGAAACCTGCTATAGAGACGCTTCCGCCGTCATATCTGGCCAAGGATCGCGATACGTCATGAACGTCGAAGACAAGGCTCCCGCCGCTCTTTCCGCCGCCGCTCCCGAGGCCGACGCGCCGCCGAAGGTCGAGCCGCCGAAGGCCGCGCCGCGCAAGGACGACCGCCTGCGCGAGGACGTGCGGCTGCTGGGCCGCCTGCTCGGCGACACCGTGCGCGAGCACGAGGGCGATCAGGCCTTCGAGCGCATCGAGACGATCCGCCGACTCTCGGTCGCGGCCAGTCGCGACGGCGACATGGAGGCCGACCGCAAGCTCGATCAACTGCTGCGCAACCTCTCCGCCAAGGACGCGCTGACGGTCATTCGCGCGTTCAGCTATTTTCTGCATCTCGGCAATATCGCCGAGGATCTGCACATGCTCCACCAGGGCGCGCGCGCCGAGGCCGCCGGCGAAAAGACCGCGCTGGCCGAGCCCGGCCTCTCCCGCGCCTTCGCGCATTTGCGCAAGGCGTCCGTCGGCGCCGGCAGAATCGCGCAGATTCTCGCGCGCGGCTGGGTGTCCCCGGTGCTCACCGCCCATCCGACGGAGGTGCGGCGCAAGAGCCTGCTCGACGCCGAACGCTCGATCTTCGGCCTGCTCGAAGCGCGCGAGCACATGCGCGCCAAGAGCGATCTCGCCCAAAACGACGCGCAGCTCGGCGCCCGCGTCTCGCAGATGTGGCAGACCGAGCTGTTGCGCCAGTCGCGCCTGACCGTGCGCGACGAAATCGAAAACACGCTGAGCTATTACCGCTCCACCTTCCTGCGCGAGATTCCGCATATCTACGCCGACATCGAGCGGCGCATCGAGGGGCTGCGCGTGCCGCCGTTCCTGCGCATGGGCACATGGGTCGGCGGCGACCGCGACGGCAATCCCAACGTCAACGCCGGCTCGCTGGAGACCGCGCTGAAGATGCAGGCCGAGGTCGCCCTGCGCTTCTATCTGACCGAGGTGCACGCGCTCGGCGCGGAATTGTCGATCTCGCGCAAATACGCCGGCGCCACGCGCGCGCTGGAGGAGCTGGCCATACGCGCCAGCGACGACAATCCGCACCGCGACGACGAGCCCTACCGCCGCGCGCTGATCGGCGTCTATTCGCGCCTCGCCGGCAC
>JBAUVQ010000429.1:0-1524 GCA_049583305.1 Methylocystis sp. | reverse complement strand
AACCAACGCGTCCGGCAGCCTTTCGGTCAAATCCTGTCGCGACACGAGATAAAGCGCGTCGAGCCCGTTTTCGACATGCTCGGTTTGGATGTCGCGGTCGAGGACGCGGCGCGCATCGTCGAAAGCGCGTCTGAGCAGAAACACGTCATCTTGATCGTCTTCTATGATCAAAATGCTGCACGTCGGGTTCGGAGCATCGACGGGAGACAAGCGGCCTCCATATTGTTGGAGATGCGGGACCGCGCTTCGGCCCCGCGGGCCGATTGGCGGACGTCGCATCGTGACCATATGGCGCGCTAGATAGGGCGTTGCAAGGGGCGCATCGATGAAGCTCGACGGCTTGGAAGGCGTTTTCTCCGCCGGGTTGGCGGCTCCCCAGGATTTGCGACCAAACGCGTGCGCTTATCCCGTGCGCCAGCGCACGGTCTTTCCGAACGACCGGCCGTAGTGTCGAAACGTTCGCGAATGGGCGAACGGCCAAAGGGCTCGATGCGACGCCCCGACGATACGGAAGTCCCGCCATGACCTTCAATCCGACCAAACTCGCCTCGCGTCCCGTCGGCGTCGTTTTGGCGATGAAAATCCTACTTTGCTTGCTCGCCGCCGATGTGGGCCTCGTCGCCGCGAAAGCGCTGCTGAGCCATGGCGGAGAAATGGTGGCGGCCGTCGCCACGCGGGCCGTCGAGCCCGGCGCGAGACCGGCTTTCACGGCGCAAGTCGCGCCCGTCAAGCGCGAATGCCGTCACGTGCTCGTCGAAATCGACGAAGGCTATGGCGTGAGCAGCCACGTGACCCGCGAGGTCTGCCGCGAGGTCATGTGATCGGAGCGGCGCGCGGAGCCTTGGAGGCTCCGCCGCCAATTCCGCAACTCGGCCTATCGGGCCGGGGAGCGTTTTCCAGCGTCGTCCGCGCGCGCGAGCTTGACCGGCACGGCGCCGCGGGACGGAAGCACCACCACGCGCGTTCCGACCGACGTCTTTTGATAGAGGTCGATCGCGTCCTGGTTAATCATGCGGATGCAGCCCGAGGACTGGCTGAGGCCGATGGACGAGGGCTCGTTGGTGCCGTGGATGCGGAACAATGTGTCCTGATCGCCCTGCCACAGATACATCGCGCGCGCGCCAAGCGGGTTGGAAGGGCCGCCATGCATGCCGACGCCGCTTTGCAGATCGACCACCTCCCTCTTGAGGTCGGGCCGACGCTCGATCATCTCCTTGGGCGGATACCAGTCCGGCCATTCCTGCTTGCTCTTGATCGTCGCCTCGCCGACCCAGACGAAGCCTTCGCGGCCAACGCCGACGCCATAGCGCGTGGCCCGGCCGCCCCCTTCCACGTGATAGAGAAAGTGGTTGCCGGGATCGATCACGATCGTGCCGGGCGCTTCATTCGTCGCGTAGGCGACGTTCTTACGCAGAAAGGCCGGACCGATCTGCGATATTTTGACCGCCGGAACGGTGAAGTTCGCGTCCTTCATCTCCGCGTAGATCTCTTTGTAGTTGAACCCGCCGGCGTCCGCGACGGCGG
>JBAUVQ010000428.1:0-2784 GCA_049583305.1 Methylocystis sp. | reverse complement strand
ATTACAGTCAAACCGGCATTTTTCGGCGTCGAAAGAGTCGTCGTCAACACCACATCCGGGCAGAGTTACTACATATATTACTCTGGGCGTGAGGCGCGTCTTTGGTTTCTCTACCTCGTTGAAGAGTTGCAACCCCAGATAATCGTTTACCGTCGCCGTTAATCAGCGAAAGGACGTCGGCAACGCTTCCGTTCACGAAAGAGCTTGCGGGTCCGGTCTTCCAAAAACTCTGCATTTCTACACGCTCCGGATAGCGGCGCCACGCGATCCGCGTGAAGCTTGGCCCATAGCGCTGGCGGAACCTGATTTGCAGCGAAGATGGGTCGCCCGTTCTTCGCTGCGGATGAGGCATTTGACGCCCGGGCTTTTCCACTCATCGCCGGACCTCCCCGGCGGGCGTCCAGAAGGCGCTCGAATCCTCCAACTCGGGCGGCCCAGAATTTACTCTCTCGAGGGCGGATCCGAAGACCTCGTCGACTCGTCATCCGCCGGAGGTTCGGCCAGCGACTTTCGCCACTGTGTCGGCCAGTGTTCGTCTTCGTCCGCGCTAACGGGTCTTGGCCGCGAGGGGCGCGGCGAAGGAAACTCGGCCCGAGCGGAAGAGAAGGTCGGGGCCCCCCGCGCAGGGGGCGCAGGCGCGGTTCGGGTCTTGGACCTCGGCCGCGGATTTTGCGATCCGCGCGCGACCATCTGGCCTTCCCGAGCGCCGGTCCGTGACGGATGATCCGGACGAATCAATAACGCGTTGAGAAACGCGAAGACAGCCATCATGGCGCCCGTCCGAAGCGAATAATCGACCATGGAGTGGATCAGCAGGAGCGCAATCGCCAAAGTCGCGGCTCGGACAAGAAACCGGTCGATATCGAGCCCGCCCCTATAGGAAGGTCGCCAAACCTGAGCGGATCGCCAGATCAGCCAAACTCCATAAGCGCCGATGAGGATTGGCCCAAAAATTCCGGTTTCGAGCCAGATCTCCAGATAATCGTTGTGGGCGTGATTGACGTAGCCGTCCATCAACAGATCTTGCGGCTTTTCGAACATCGGATAGACGGGCACGAATGATCCAACGCCGGCGCCGAAGGGCATGAAGGTTTTCGCACCTTCCGTGGTGTTGCGCGCGAACGCCAGTCGGGCATCCTGGCTCGTGTCGGCGGCGAATCTTTCCATGGCGCGGAACATCGAAAACTGCAGCGACAACACCAACGCCAGGCTCGCCGCGCCGATCATGAGCCAAATTGGACGCACGCCGTTTGTCGAGCGTTGAGCTTGCTGCACCAGAAGGAACGAGCCGAGCAGCGCGCCAACCGTCAAACCCATGCCCGCCCGCGATCTCGTCACGACTTGCGCCCCGATCAGCACCGCGAGGACGCTGAAGCTCGCGAGCTGCGATACGATCGACGCCGTGCTGAACTTTGTCCGATTTTTTTCGAGTCCGAAGGCGACGCCATTGTTTCCGGCCCAAGCGGCCGCCAGCAAGGTCAGGGTATAAAGCAAGGCCGCGAAGTGGTTCTTGTTCGCGAAAAATCCGACCGCGTCCAAGCTATTGGTGACCTCGAAGAATCGCAGCGGGCTCGAAGGCCCTTCGGCGACCTGAATCAAGCCGACCAGTACGCTAATAAAGCCCATCACGATCGTGATCAGACTCAAAAGTCTGCGTTCGTTGTAGTCGAGCTGGAGCACGCCAAGGAATATCGCGAAAGTCGGCAACAGAGAGAGAAAGCTGAGCCACGTCGCTTCGGGCGAAAGGCTTATCGGCGCCCAGGGTAGAACGCTTTTGATCAGCTCGAACGAAGTAACCAGCGCCGAATGACCGGGTAGCGCGGACCAGATCGATGGGGGAAGCGGAATCATCTGCGACAACGGAATGGCCGCGATCGCCACGCAAAACCACACGGCCCCATGTTGCTCGCGCGTCAGCGATCCATTCCCGAGGCGCCACAGAGCTGTCAGAAGAATCGGGACCGAGATGAATTGAAGGATGGCGTCCGATAAGAACCCGCCGTGCGTTCCGCCACCCAGTAATATCGCCGCCACCAGACCGATCGCGCACAAATAGAAGAGCGCGCCGATTTGCTCTCTCATTCGCGGCGGGACAGAACTCATGATCGACGCCCGCCCGACGCTCGAACTTCCATCCGCGCGAGGAGCGGCTCGCGCTCTTGAATTTTGGAGCTTTCGCGGTGCATATGGCGCTTTCCCTTGCTCGCGCTTCTCGGCGTCGATCTCCGAGGTCCAAACAGCTCGGCCGAGACGGCCCCGAAACCGTCGAAGACCCAATCACTTCAAAGGGGCCGGGCATGAAGCGTTCCCTTCAGGCGCGGGTTTCCCAGCTTCCAGAGCGTCGGCGCATAACGTCGAAGATGCTCGCCGCCAGAGGCGTTCCAGCGAACACGTTCACCGCCACGATTCGCGAGCTTGAACGCGAACCTCGCCGGCCGCGCCGCGAACCGGATAGGCGCGATACTATTGTTCCAACCGCGATGAATTCGCAAGTATCGCGCCCTTCTCCGCGCCGGAAGGATCCGAGGAGAATTCCATTGGCGACGACCAAGGCGTTGGGCTCATGGCGATCCATCACGCCCGCAAGCGCATCGGGACGCTTTTATGCAGCTTCACGCGATGTCGCCGCGCCCCTCCCCGGCCGCCGCCATTCCGAATCGGCTAGCTGGCTCGTGAACCGCTATTTTCGCGAGCGGTTTATCAGAAGACCGTCGGTCGAAACACCGCCGCGGCGGGAGCGACTTTCAAGAAGCTCTGGAACGCGAATTTGGTGTTGGAAGTGGG
>JBAUVQ010000427.1:0-2823 GCA_049583305.1 Methylocystis sp. | reverse complement strand
GGAACATGGCGGCGTCGTGGAGATCGCCGCGCCGCCCGCCGGCTTGACGGCCAGCGTGACGAACGGGCAGCTCTTGCAAGACGTGCGCGCGGGCGCGCTGGCTCAGCGGCCGGAACAGGCGTGGCTTGTCGCGCCGGGCGATTGCAAGGGCGACATCGCGATCAAAAATCTGGAGTGGCGCGGCGAGAAAATCGCGTTCGATCTCGCGGGCGATTTGAAGTTGGAGCTGTCGTCGCTCGCGCCGCCGAAAGACAAGGCGCGGATGTGGGTCGCGCGCTCGATGGAGGCGGCGGACGCGTCCGGCGTTCACATGCCGAAACCGATCGTTCTCGACGCCGGCCATCACATGGCCGCGTCTGGAGATGCGACGCTCGCTCTCGCTTTGCCTGATGACAAGACGCTGTTTGTCTCGCCCGCGGGATTCAATTCCAGCTCAGGGCCAAGGCGCGTTTCGCTGCGCGCCATCGACGTCGATGTGGCGCCCTTGGCGCAAGGCGGCGCGCTGTATCGCGCGGTGATTCCGCCCTTGACCGCGCGGCCGGTGACGCTGGCGACGGGCGAGGCGCCGCTGACCCTGGAACTGCCCGCCGAGGTCGCCGCCTTCTCCTCGCCGCGCGAGCCGCCGGGACTCGCGATTTACGGTGGCGCGAAGCCGCTGTCCGTGACCTATCACGGCGCGCCGCCCAAGGACGCGACCTATTGGCTGGTCAATCTCTCCAACGCGCCCGCCGCCGTGCTGATCGCGCCGGCGCCGGGGCAACGCGAGACCTTGACCAGGGACCACGCGATGAAGCGGTTTTTCGGCGCGGCGGGAGAGATCATTGTCCCGTTCCAACCCGCGAGCGGCGCGGGGTCGCGCGAGAGGCTGTTCGCGATCGGCGCCGGCGATTTGCGGCTCGTTTCACAAAATGGGTCCGTTTCCAACGCGGCGACTCTGGGCGAGCAACGCGATTTCAAGCCGATGATCGACGGCCCCGGCCTTGTCATCTTCGATCACCCTCCCGGGTTTGCCGCCCTCGCGCTGTCCGGCGACAAAGAGATGCCCTGGCCGGCGCCGCCGACGAAAGTCGTGGCGCCTCCGCTGCGGGTCGTGTTGGACGGCGCCGCGGCGAGCTTCACGCTGCGACAGACGGCGCCGTCTCTTCTCACGCTGCGCGGCGGCGGGCCGGCGATCGTCTCCGTCACGAAAAAAGCGGCGGCGCCCGATCCCCAACTCTTTCGCGACGGCGTCGAACTTCACCTGGTCGTCGCGGCTGGCGACACGACGATCGAACTTTATTCGCTGACCGACAGACCCTTGAGCGGCGCGCTGGATATTCTCACCAGCCCCGCCGTCGAGACGCATGAGGGCGTCAACGACGCCGTGACCTTGGCGCCGGGCGCGGCGGCGCTGTTCACCTTCGAGACCAAGCGCGAAGGCGAGATCGGCCTTGGGCTCCGCGCGGAGCCCGACCGCGCGACGATGCGGCTGCTGAACGCCGACGGCTCTTCGCTTGGCGAGGGCGTGGAGCAATCACGCAAGCTCCCCGCCGGTCGCTATTTCGTCGAGGCGCGCGTTCCCGCCGACGCGCCCTTGAGCGTGGTCCGGCTCGCCGTGCTCGGACTCTCGCCACCGCCGGCGGGTCCGCCTGATGAGGTGGTGGCGGAATTTTTGGATAAGGCCGGGCTGAAAAAAGCCAAATCGCGATAGGGAACGAGACGCTCCAATGAAAAACGCAATTCTCGCTCTTCTGGCGGCGTCGCTGGCTTTTATCGCCGACGCGCCGCGCGCCGAGCCGCAAAGTCCCGCGACGAGTTTCGACCGCGTCCAGCGCGCCGACGGCGCCCGCGTCGTGCCGGAAAAATTCTTGCGCGACTGGGACCCCATCACGGTCTTCTTCGACTCCGACGCCGGTCCCAAGAATGGCGGCCCCGCCGACGCGCATGAAAAATTCGCGACTCTCTCGCCGGAGCCGGCCGGCGAATGGCGATGGCTTGGGCCCCGCGCCTTGCAGTTTCGTCCCGCGGAGCCCTGGACGCCGCTGGCGCGGGTCGTGGTGAAATCCGGGTCGAGCGAAACGCGGCTGGTCGCGCTGCTGCCGACGCCAAGCTCCACGAATCCGGCCGATGGCGCCGACCCCATTCCCGAGCTGACGCAAATCGCGCTGACGTTTCCCTCGCCGGTGGACGTAAAAGCGCTGGCGCGTTTGCTCGCGATCGAAATACGTCCCTCGCCCGGCATTTCGGGACGCGGAGGGCGGACGTTGTCATCGGCCGATTTCGACATTCTTCCGCTCGAACGCGGCGCGCGCTCGGCCGCGCAAAGCTATGTCGTCAAGTTTCGCGAAGCGATCGCCGACGGGCAGGTCGCCGTCTTGAGATTGAAGCTCGCGGACGAGCCGGGTTTCGATGAGGAAACCTTCGAGCTGCGCGCGCGCACGGCGACGCCCTTCGCCGTTGTCGACTCGACCTGCGGCCGCGGCTGGAACGACGACAAGATCGACGGCGTGCTGCGCTGCGCGTCGAACGGCGCCTCGGCGCCGGCGCCCGAAAGCGGCGCGGACGAAGACGGCGACGCCGGGTCGGAGTATGCGCCCGCCAACAAGCGGCGCCTGTCGCTGCAATTTTCCGCCGAGCCGGCGCCGCTCGACATTCTGCACGCGCGCGAGGCGCTGCGCTTCACGCCGCCGGTCGATGATCTCGATGTCACGGTCGACCGCCAACGTCTGAAGATCGCCGGCAAGTTTTTGTCGGATCGCATCTACGAGTTGACCATCGCGCCGGGCGCGCTGCATGACGCGCGCGGGCGGGCCCTGGCCGGCGCCTTCGCGCAACGCTTCGCCT
>JBAUVQ010000426.1:0-2264 GCA_049583305.1 Methylocystis sp. | reverse complement strand
GCCTTCCTGAATGAGGTCGAGGAACTGCAGGCCGCGATTGGTGTATTTCTTGGCGATGGAGATCACGAGGCGCAGATTGGCCTCGACCATTTCCTTCTTGGCCTGGCGCGCTTCGCGCTCGCCCTTTTGCACCATATGCACGATCTTGCGGAACTCGGAGATCTCCAGCCCCGTCTCGGTCGCGAGCGCGTGGATGTCGGAGCGCAAATCCTTGATGCGGTCCTTGTCCTCGGCGACAAACTCCCTCCAGCCGCGCGAGCCCAGCTTGGCGACGCGGGCCACCCATTTGGGATCGAGTTCGGAGCCGTGGAACTTGTCGAAGAAATCCTCGCGCGCGACGCCGTGCGAATCGGCGAGCCGCAGCAGCTTGGTCTCGTAACCGATCAGCCGCTTGTTGATGTCGTAAAGCTGCTCGACCAGCGCCTCGATGCGGTTCTGGTTCAGCGCGAGCGATTTCACGTCGGCGACGATCTCTTTCTTGAGCGTCTTGTATTTGCGCTCCTGCGCCGGCGTCAGCGTTTCGTTCTTTAGGCGGTTCTCGACATTCTGGTCCTGCAACCGGCGCAATTTCTTATAGGCGTCGGCGACGCGCGCGAAGGTCTCCAGGACCTTGGGCTTGAGTTCGGCCTCCATCGCGGAGAGCGACACGGAATTGTCCATGTCGTCCTCTTCGTCGAAAATTTCCTCTGGCGGAGGCGCGGCGTCGCCCAGTTCCGCGCCCAGCCCGGCGGGAGGCGTTCGCGGCGCGGTCGCGGGCGCCAGTCCCACCGTCGTCTCGGCGCCCGGGGCCTTGGCCGTCGCCTTGCCGTCGGGGCCGGCGTAGGTCGCTTCGAGGTCGATGATGTCGCGCAGCAGAACCTTGCCGGCTTCGAGCTCCTCGCGCCAGATGATGATCGCCTGGAACGTCAGCGGGCTTTCGCACAGGCCGGCGATCATCGCCTCGCGGCCGGCCTCGATGCGCTTGGCGATCGCGATTTCGCCCTCGCGCGACAGCAATTCGACCGAACCCATCTCGCGCAGATACATTCTGACGGGATCGTCGGTGCGGTCGGTCGGCTCGGTCGTGCGGGTCGCGACGGCGGTCGGGCGGGCGGCTTCCACGAGTTCGCCGCCTTCGGGCTCCTCCTCTTCCGCCGGAGCCGCCTCCTCTTCCGCCTCGTCGGCGTCGTCGCCCTCGGACACGGTGATGCCCATCTCGGAGAGCATCGAATAAACGTCCTCGATCTGATCCGAGGACACCTCCTCCGACGGCAGAACGGCGTTTAATTCGCTGTAGGTCACGAAGCCGCGCTTTTTGGCGAGCTTGATCATCCGCTTGACGGCGGCGTCGTTCAGGTCGAGCAGAGGACCGTCCGAGACCTCCGCGATCACGGCGACTTCGCCTTCGACCTTGTCCTCGTCTTTTTTCGCCATTCATTCGCTCCGAAACTGTCCAAGGAGGGGCCGCCGCCGCGCAAGGCGCGCCGCTGGCGGGCGCGCTCCCGATAATGGCGTCGCGTCGAAACTCCCGGAGAGCCCCGCGCGCAGCGCCTCGAATTTCCGTAAGGATGGACCGTCGAACAGCCCATCGACCCGAATGGTTGTGATATCGCCGCCGAATCGTTTAAGACCCACACTTGCCGGCGACGGACTAACGCTCCCTTAACCGTCTGTCTTTCACGGCGGAAGCGTCACAGCACACGGTTCGCGCGCCCCGACATGGCTCCAAAACCTTCGAGCGCGGCTTCGGTTCCATCAAGCGCCGACAATTGTGTCTGGATATCCGCCAGTCTCGCGGTGTCCTCCTCGCTCGGATCCGCCGCAAGACGCTCCTCGATCACACGCAACTCTCTATTTAGCGCCCAAACTTTGTGATGCAAGCTCAAAGCTTGCCTCAATGTCGCCGCGGCGTCCATGGTCGCCGCCTCGGGCCGCACGCTCCAGAGATTGGCGTGGGCGACCATGCCTTCAAGGCGCGCGTGGAACGGGGAAAGCCCAGCTTCTTCAATCTCTTGCCTCATGACCTCGGTCGACGCCGGGTGACTTTCCGCCTGCGACGAGGCGCCGCGCACCATCAGGTCGCGGAGCAAATTGGCGTCCCGCGCCTCGAATTCCATCCCCGCGAGATCCTCGATATGATCGGCGAGCAACGGCGGATGGTTGATAAGAATAAGCAAAATAAGGCATTCGCGGGCGGAGACCTGGGGCTTGACGCCCGTGAACAGCGGTGAATTGGCCAGCGCCGCGCCGACGCGCACCGGCCCGGCGACGCGCGGGGCTCCGGC
>JBAUVQ010000425.1:0-6470 GCA_049583305.1 Methylocystis sp. | reverse complement strand
TAATGGGTGACGTGGTGCAGGGCGACCTGGATCGACACGGGGCTGACGGCCTTTCGTGGGGCTTGGCGCGGCGCGCATGGGGTAGATTAGGTTTCCGCTGGCGGTGGGAGTCAATCGCTTGTGCGCGAAAGCCGTGCGATTGGAAGAAATTCCCGCAATATGGCGCATGACTGGGGCGTGGGCGCCTAAAAAAGGGGCGACGTTTCGCGTGGGCAAGGCGGTGGGGTGTTTCGGCTCCACCGCCCATGTCTTCCGAGCCGTTTCGGCCGTCGTGGACCGCGACGGCTGTACGCTCCGCCGCGGTCCTCAAGATTTTTGAAGCGGTCGGGAGCGCCGACAAAATAAGGAAAAATCGCACTATTTGACGCCCGCGGCGGGATTTGACGCCAGCGGTTTCAAAGCAAGAGTTATGCGCCCCGCGTTTGGCCCCGTTCATACCATCCGCGCGAGCGGCGGACGATCTGGACCACCGACAGCATGACCGGCACTTCGACGAGAACGCCGACGACCGTCGCGAGCGCCGCGCCGGACTGGAAGCCAAAGAGGGCGATGGCCGTCGCCACGGCCAGCTCGAAAAAATTGCTGGCGCCGATCAGCGCCGAAGGCCCGGCGACACACCACTTGACGCCGAGGGCGCGGTTTAACCCGTAAGCCAGCCCCGCGTTGAAATAGACCTGAATCAGGATCGGCGCCGCGAGAAGCGCGATGACGTCCGGCTGGCGCATGATCTGCTCGCCTTGCAGGCCGAACAGAAGCACGAGCGTCGACAGCAGCGCGGAGAGGGAGAGAGGATTCAGGGCGCGAAGCGTTCGGCCAAGCGCCGTTTGCCCGCCCTGCGTCAGCAGCGCGCGCCGCCAAAGCTGCGCCACGATCACCGGCGCGACGATATAGAGCATGACCGACAAAAACAGCGTGTTCCACGGCACGACGATCGAGGACAAGCCAAGCAGCAGCGCCACGATCGGCGCGAAGGCCAAGACCATGATCGTGTCGTTGAGCGCGACTTGCGACAGGGTGAAATGAGGCTCGCCGTCGACGAGGTTCGACCACACGAACACCATGGCCGTGCAGGGCGCCGCCGCCAGCAGGATCAATCCCGCGATATAGCCGTCGATCTGATCGGCGGGCAGGAACGGCCTAAACAGATGAGCGATGAACAGCCAGCCCAGCAGCGCCATCGAGAACGGCTTCACCAGCCAGTTGACGCCGACGGTCACGGCGATTCCGCGCCAATGTTCCCGCACCTGTCCAAGCGCGGCGAGGTCGATCTTGAGCAGCATGGGGACGATCATCAGCCAGACCAGCACGGCGACCGGCAGATTGACTTCGGCCACCGTCGCCGCGCCAATCGCGTGGAAGACGGCGGGAACCGCTTGCCCCAGGGCGATTCCCGCGACGATGCACAGCGCGACCCATAGGGTGAGGTAGCGTTCGAATAGCCCCATCGCGGGCGCCTTGGCCGTCATGGTGTCGGGTGTTGTCGTGGCTTCGGTCATGGATCAGTCCGCCTGTCGCGAGGAATGGGTCGCGCCTTCGAGTTGGCCGATTTCGCGCATGCGGTTCGCCAATGACAATTTGTCGAGACTTGCGACCGGCAGCGCCGCGAATTGCGATACGCGGTTGCGCAAATATCGAAACGCCAGCGCGAAAGCGCGTTCCTTTTCGACGTCCGTTCCCTCCACCGCCGCGGGATCTTCGATGCCCCAATGCGCGGTCAGGGGGCGTCCTGGCCAAAACGGGCAAGCTTCGCCCGCCGCGTTGTCGCAAACGGTGAACACGAAATCCATTTTCGGCGCGTCGGGCGCGGCGAACTCGTCCCAGTTCTTCGAACGCAGGCCTTCGACGGGATAGCCGTGCGCGGCGAGGGTTTTGAGGGCGAACGGGTTGACCACGCCCTTGGGATGGCTTCCCGCCGAATAGGCGTTGAAACGCCCCGCGCCATCCTTGCGCAAGATGCTTTCCGCGAGGATCGAGCGGGCGGTGTTGCCGGTGCAGAGAAACAGCACGTTGAAAACGCGATCAGTCATGGACGGCGACCTTTGACGGGCAAGCTGGAGCGAGATCGGCCAGCAGAGGCGCGCACAGCTCGGAGCGACCGCCACAGCAATCCCTGAGCAGAAACAGCGTCAGCTCGTGGAAGCGTTCGAGATCGGCGCGATAGACGATCGAGCGGCCGCGCCGCTCGCCGCGCAGCAATCCCGCGCGGGACAAAATGGCCAAATGCGTGGACATGGTGTTTTGCGGAATCTCCAAAAGTCGCGCCAACTCGCCAGCGGGCGCGCCGTCCGGCTCGCGGCCGACCAGCAGGCGGAAGGTCTCGAGCCGCGTGGTCTGGGCGAGCGCCGACAAGGCGGCTATGGCTTCGATTGATTCCATATATCGAGAATAATCGATATAAATGACGCTTGCAATACATTACGCGAGACCTCGCGCGTGGCGAGCGCCGGCCTCCCTTGCTTCACGCCTCCACGCCTTGTAAGCCGGTCGTCCGCTCGACCGAAGGACGCCTCATGTCCGTATTCTCAGTCTATCTGCGCGTGCTGGGCCAGCTGCGGCCCGATGCGAGGCTCGCCTATATTCTGGTCGTCGCCAATCTCGTGCTGGCCGGGGCGCAATTCGCCGAGCCGATCCTGTTCGGCCGGATCATCGATTTGATGAGCGGCGCGCAGGCGCAGGGGGCCGCGCTCACCTGGGCCGATTTGCTCCCGACCGTCGCGGCCTGGGCGGGCTTCGGGCTGTTTTCGATCTTCGCGTCGATGGCGGTCGGGCTCAACTCGGATCGGCTGGCGCACCGCAGCCGATTGGCCGTGATGGCCCAATATTTCGATCATGTGCTCAATCTTCCGCTCAGCTTCCACGCCAATGTCCATTCGGGCCGGCTGTTGCAGTCGATGCTCGAGGGCGCGGGCGCGATGTTCGGCCTGTGGCTGTCGTTCTTTCGCGAGAATTGCGCCTCGTTCTTCGCGCTGTTCCTGCTGCTGCCGGCGACGCTGTTCTACAATTGGCGGCTCGCCAGCCTGCTGATCGTCATGGTGGCGCTGTTTTACGTGGTGACATCATGGGTTTTGCGCCGCACCGACACGCTGCAGGCGGCGGTGGAAACCCATAACGCGGCGTTGGCCAGCCGGGCCTCCGACGCGCTCGGCAATGTGCCGGTGGTGCAGAGTTTTACCCGCGTGCAGAGCGAATCGCAGGCTCTGCGGCGGATCAGCGAGGATTTGCTGGCGGCGCAGCTGCCGGTGTTGTCCTGGTGGGCTCTGGTCGTGGTGGCGAGCCGCGCCTCGGCGACGATCACCGTGCTGTCGATCTTCCTGCTCGGCGCCTGGCTGCACATGCAGGGGCAGGCTTCGGTCGGCGAGATCGTCACCTTCATCAATTTCGCGACCATGCTGATCGGACGGCTCGAACAGGCGGTCGGTTTCGTCAATTTCCTGTTCTCGCAATCCGCCAAGCTGCGCGAGTTCTACGCGATTCTCGACACCCATCCCGCCATCGCCGACCGCCCCGACGCGAAGGACGCCGGCCGCCTTGTTGGCGCCGTGGCCTTCGAGAATGTGAGCTACACCTACGACGGCAAGCGCATGGCGGTGCATGGCGCCAGCTTTTCCGCGCGGCCGGGCGAGACGATCGCGCTCGTCGGCGCGACCGGCTCGGGCAAATCGACGACGCTTGGTCTGTTGCATCGCGTGTTCGATCCGATCGAGGGCGCGGTCACGATCGACGGCGTCGATATCCGCGATCTGACGCTCGCGTCGCTTCGCCGCAACATCGGCGTGGTGTTTCAGGAGCCCATGCTGTTCGCGCGTTCGATCGAGGAGAATTTGCGCATCGGCAAGCCGGACGCCACGTCCGCCGACATCGCCAACGCGCTGGAGTTGGCGCAGGCCTCGGCCTTCGTGGCGCGCCAGACGGATGGGGCCCTGACCAACATCGGCGAACGCGGACGCGGTCTCTCCGGCGGCGAACGCCAGCGCCTCTCCATCGCCCGCGCGCTGCTGAAAGATCCGCCGATCATGGTGTTCGACGAAGCGACGAGCGCGCTCGACGCGACGACCGAGAAGCAGATTCAAAAGGCGCTGGAGGCGGCCACCAAGGGGCGCACGACCTTCGTGATCGCGCATCGGCTGGCGACGGTCAGGAGCGCCGACCGCATATTGGTGTTCGACAATGGCGAGATCGTCGAGAGCGGCACTTTCGACGATCTGGTGAAAAAGGGCGGACGTTTCGCCACGCTGGCGGCGGCGCAGCTTTTGACGCCGGAGTCGGTCGGCGCGGCACTCGGGGACCATTGAAGGGTTACGCGCGATTTGAGGCCATCGGCTGTTATGAGAAAAGCCGGCGTTGCGGGACGGCCGGCTCTTCGCTATTTCTTAGGCTAAGGAAAACAATTCGAAATGTCTCCCGGCTTCTCGCATCGACAAATTTGGGCGGCGCTCGATGCGCTGGCGGAACGCCACGGACTGTCGGCGTCGGGCCTCGCCCGTAAGGCCGGCCTCGATCCAACCACTTTCAACCCCTCCAAGCGCGCCCTGGCCGGCGGGCGTCAGCGCTGGCCCTCGACCGAATCCATCGCCAAGGCGCTCGCCGCGACGGGCGAGGGGCCGGACGAGTTCATCGCGGGCGCGAAGGAAGCCGACGGCGCCGCGTCGCGGCGCGCGATCCGCCTCGCCGACGCGGCGAAAGGCGGGGCGTTCGACGGCGCGGGCCATCCCGTTGGAGAGTCCTGGACCGATGTCGAACTGTTCGCCGGCCTCGACGACGATTGTTTCGCGATCGAAGTTACCGACGACGCGCTGGCCCCGTTGTATCGCCCCGGCGACATACTGATCGTCTCGCCCCGCGCGCCGGCGCGGCCCGGCGACCGCGTGGTCGTCGAAACCGGCGATGGCCGCCTGCTGATCGTCGAGATCAAGCGGGAAAACGAGGAAGGCGTGGAGTTCGCGCTCCTCGACGGAAGCGGCTCCGAGCGCGCGCTGGCGCGGACGGACATCCGTTGGATGTCGCGAATCATATGGGTCGGTCAGTAGAGGCCTGCCCATGTGAGCCGCCTCATGTGAACAGCGGGGACGCCGCGCGAATTTTACGCGCGGGCGAGGCGTGAAGGTGATAGGGAAGGCCTCCTGCCAACATGGGCGCCGATGAAGTTTTCTCCCTCCTTTCTCGACGAAATCCGGGCGCGCGTGCCCGTGTCGGAAGTCGTTAGGACAAAGGTCCAGCTCAAAAAGCAGGGGCGCGAGTGGCGCGGGCTGTCGCCATTCAACGCCGAGAAGACGCCGTCTTTTTATGTCAATGATCAGAAAGGTTTTTATCACTGCTTTTCCTCGGACAAGACCGGCGACGGCTTCGCCTTTCTGATGGAGACGGAAGGGATTTCCTTCCCCGAGGCGGTGGAGCGTCTCGCCGGCATGGCCGGCCTGCCGATGCCGGTCGAAACGCGAGAGCAGCACGAGTACGATCGCAAGCGCGCTTCCTTGACGCAAGTCATGGATTGGGCGGCGGAGCATTTTCAAAAGCGGCTCGCAGGCGCCGAAGGGCGCGACGCCCGCGATTATCTCGCCCAGCGCGGGATTTCGCCCGCCGCCCAGGCGCATTTTCGCGTCGGCTACGCGCCGCGAGGCCGCTATGAATTGCGCGACGCGCTCGCCGCCAAGGGCGTGAGCGTGGAGGCGATGTGCGAGGCGGGTTTGCTGAGCCACGGCGACGACATCGCCGTCCCTTACGATGGCTTCCGGCATAGGCTGATGTTCCCGATCCAGGACCGCGCCGGCGCGGTGATCGCGTTCGGCGGGCGCGCCTTGGACAAGGACGCTCCGGCGAAATACAAGAACTCGCCCGAGACGCCTTTATTCCACAAAGGCGCGACGTTGTACAACCTGCATAACGCCCGAAAGGCGGCGCACGAGGCCGGGGCCGTCATCGCCGTCGAGGGCTATATCGACGTGATCGCGATGACGACGGCGGGTTTTCCCAACGCCGTCGCGCCGCTCGGCACGGCGCTGACGCCCGAACAATGCGCGCTGCTGTGGCGCATGGCGGAGGAGCCGATCCTCTGTTTCGACGGCGACAAGGCCGGCCTGAAGGCGGCCGACCGCGCCGTCGACACCGCCTTGCCCTTGCTTGGCCCCGGCAAGACCTTGCGCTTCGTGCTGCTGCCGGGCGGGCAAGACCCGGACGAACTCTTGCGCTCGGGCGGCGCCGGCGCGGTGGCGCGGGCGATGAGCGCCCCGCTGCCGCTGGTCGAAATGCTGTGGCGGCGCGAGACGCGGGACCGCCCGCTGGATACGCCCGAGCGGCGCATGGCCCTGGAGCGCCGTCTCGCCGAAATCGCCGGCCAGATCCAGGATGCCGGCCTGCGGCGTTATTATCAACAGGATCTTTCCGCGCGGCTGTCGAAGCTGTTCAGCGGCGACGCGGCCCCGCGTTCGGGCGCGCAAGGCTGGCGGCCGCGCGGCAAATTCGACCGAGCCGGC
>JBAUVQ010000424.1:0-3669 GCA_049583305.1 Methylocystis sp. | reverse complement strand
CGCGACACGACTCAAATTCGAAACGCCCCCGCCCGCCCAAAAAACAGGTGGCTTGTGAAGGATGTAAGATGTGTTAGAGTAACTAGTTAGGTGGCTTGTGAAGGCATTATGGGGTGCGGTCGATGCTCTAAGTAGTCAAGCGGTCTATCGAGGCGGCGCGTCACGTTTGGTTGGGGTTTGCGTGATGAAAATCGTGCTTTTTGCCAATACCGACTGGTATCTATACAACTTCCGTCTATCTCTGGCCGCCGCGCTTCGCGACGCGGGACATGACGTGCTTCTCATGTCTCCATGTGGGCCTTACGGCGAAAAACTGCGAGCGCTTGGCTTCAAATGGACGCCGGCTCCAATGAATCGCCAGAGTTTGAATCCGTTGCGGGAGATTGCGCTGCTGTTGTGGCTGTGGAAGGTAATGCACAGTGAGCGCCCCGATATTGTGCATGGTTTCACCATCAAATGCGCGATTTACGGAGCGCTGGCGGCTCGTTTGGTGGGCGCCGCGCGGGTCAGCGCCGTCGTAGGCATGGGCTACGTTTTTATTTGTGATGCACCAAGGGCGCGGCTGTTGCGTCCGGTCGTGTGGGCGCTAATGCGCGCGGCGTTCGCGGGCCGACGGGCTCGGTTGATTTTACAAAATCCCGACGATGTCCGTCTTTTTTTGGACGCAAACATAGTGGCGCCCGAGCAAATTCGGTTGATTCCGGGATCTGGAGTGGATTGCCTTCGCTTCGCGCCGCCCAGCGACACCTGTGTCGGAAACGGCACATTGCGAGTCGTGCTGGCGGGCCGGCTTCTGTGGGACAAGGGTCTCGCGGAATTTGTCGAGGCCGCGCGATTACTGAAAGCCGAGGGAAGGCAAGTCGAGTTTGTTCTGGCGGGCCTCGCGGACAAGGGCAACCCCGCGTCGGTGTCCGAACGAATTGTCCGGGAGTGGCAAAATGAGGGTTTGGTGGAGTGGCTGGGCCATGTTTCGGATATGCCAGCGTTGCTCGGCGAGGCTGACATTGTGGTGCTGCCCAGCTATCGAGAAGGACTATCCAGATCCTTGGCCGAAGCAGCCGCCTGCGCCAAGCCATTGATTGCCGCCGATGTGCCAGGTTGTCGGGACGTCGTGGTCCATGAATTGACGGGACTTTTGGTGCCGGTGCGGGACCCACGGGCGTTGGCGCGCGCAATTGCTCGTCTACAAGATGACCGCCCGTTCGCGCGGAGACTCGGGCTGGCCGCACGCGAGAAGGCGTTGGCGGAGTTCGACGAGCGTATTGTGATCGAACGAACTATTGCCGTCTACAACGAACTCCTGACGAACGGGGTCGGATATGAACAGCGCCGAGGCCTGCTGAATAGAGTCAGAGCCAACTTAAGTATCTGATTTGAGGCTTCTCATTTTCATTGATTTACAGCGAAATTCGCCGCAGCGTGGCGCTGGTGACTCTCTCCGAATCGGGCGCCTCTCTGACCTGCCCCTGAGAAATTCCACCAGAAGCGATTAGAGTCCGGCCTATTGCATGACGGACACGATGAAGAAGAAACGGTTCACGGAAGAGCAAATCATCGGGGTTTTGCGCGAGCATGAGGCCGGCGCGAAGGCCGCAGACCTTGCGCGCAAATATGCGGTGTCGGAGATGACGCTCTACAACTGGAAAGCCAAATTCGTCGGCATGGACGTTTCCGAAGCCAAGCGTCCCAAGGCGCTGCAAGAGGAAAACACCCGGCTGAAGAAGCTCCTGGCGGATCAGATGCTGGACGCGGCGGCGCTTCGGGAACTTCTGGAAAAAGGTGGTAGGGCCCGCCGTCAAGCGCGAGAGAGTCGCGCAGCTTCGGGCCATCCATGGGCCTGTCGGAACGTCGGGCCTGCCAAATCGTCGCCGTCGACCGCAAGGCGGTCTGCTATTCGCCTCGGCGACCAGCGAACGCGGAACCGCGGGCCAAGCTGCGTGAACTCGCGAACGGCCCACCGGCGTTTCGGCTATCGGCGGTTGTTTGCCTTCCCGCGGCAAGAGGGCGAAACGTCCGGCCGGAACCGCACCTACCGGCTCTACCGCGAGGAAGGGTTGGCGGTGAGGAAGCGTCGCGCCCGCCGTCGGGCAGTCGGAACGCGGGCGCCGATCCCCGCCGAGGCGAAACCGAACGCGCGCTGGTCTCTGGCTTCATGCGCGATCAGTTCGGCTGCGGGTGGCGTTTGGCATCCTCAACGTCGTCGTCGACGTGACGCGCGAATGCCTGGCGGCGATCCCGGACACATCGATCTCTGGCAAGCGCATCGCGCGCGAGCTGACGGCCCTGATCGCGCGGCGCGGCAAGGCCAGGCATGATCGTCTCCGACAACGGAACGGAGTTCACCTCGAACGCCATCCTCTCGTGGGCGAACGAGAACAAGCTCGAATGGCGTTACATCGCGCCGGAGATGCCCTTGCAGAACGGCTTGTGCGAAAGCTTCAACGGCCGCATGCGCGACGAACTCTTGAACGAGACGCTATTCCTCGAGCTGGATCACGCGAAAGCATAGATCGGCGCATGCGCCACCGACTACAACCGCGCATCGGAACACCCATCTGTCTATGTCATTGAGGGGAAGAGGTTTCGCTGGCCGCGTTCTGGTCCCGCGGGGTATCTGGCGCGTCGGCGTGCGCGATTGACGATTGATTTTGCCGCGTCGGTCGCCAGTGTGGCTCGAGCAAAGATCCAGGGGCCATCCGGCAAGGGGCGGTCCGCCTCGATCTCGCCGGCTTCCGCCGCCAACCGCGGGGTCTTGGGCGCGACCTTCAATAGGCGTGCGGCGTCGGAGAGATAGAGCCAGGGCTCGACGCCATTCTCGGTGGCCTTGAACACCGAGATTCGATGATGCCTGCGCAGCGAGGTGACGCGTTCGCGGGTCCCGGCGTTGCCATGGCCGGTTTTAAGGCCATTGCGGATGAGAAGGCCGGCGATCAGATCGTCGCTCGCGATCAGCCCAACTGGGCTACGGCGATGATGTCAGCGGATGTGCTGTTGCGCTGTCCGCGCCGGCGCTTGGGCAACCGGATCTCGCTGTGAACGCCGCCTGTCCAGTGGACGACGATAACGATCTCGGAAGCATCGTCGTTGATATCGGCCACGACCTCGTGAATCAACGTGCGCACGATGCGCTTCTTCAACCGCGCGTCGGTCGTCGGGGCTGACCAGACCATTGTGGAGCGAGGCGCGGCTTGCGCCGATGCCCGATCGCCTCCGCCATGGACTTCCGCGCGATGGTTGTCCCCTCGATTCTGATCGTGAGAGATCCCAGATGCGTCGGAAAGCTGGGCATTCGATGATCCCGATGTTGTTTTCAACACCTGATCGAGCAGCGAAGACAACGCGCCGAGCGCTTCCAAACAGATGAAGGGAGCGGCTGAAAAGCTTCTGTCGCCCGCATAAGCGCCGTGATCGAACATCCATGCGGAAATTTCGAGCCACCGCTCGGCATCCGAGCCGTCAACCGAACATTGGAATACAGCGCCATCCACTTTATCAATGGCCGCGTGGACGAAGACCTTGCGCCCGAACCATGGATGAAGCCGATAACAAACTTCCCGGCAAAGGATCCTGTGGGCGTTCTCAAACCTTGGGGGACCTCGAAGAATTCGGGTTTTGGGCGTGATGAGGGTCGGAGCGGCCTGGATTGAGGGGCGCGAAGCGGCTTTTGGC
>JBAUVQ010000423.1:0-27212 GCA_049583305.1 Methylocystis sp. | reverse complement strand
ATCCACGAAGCCGGCGCCATTCCCGAGGCGGGCCAGGTCTTCCGCTTCCACGGGTTCCGCTTCGAGGTCCTGCGCAAAATCCGCAACCGCATCACCTCGCTGAAGGTGACGCCGGAGGAGGGCAAGGCGGGGTGATTTCGGGGGCGGGCTTCGATGCTTGGAGCCCTGTTTGACGCATCCAGCGGAGGCGATTGTTGGGGTCGACAATACGCCAGAAGCGGCCCTCGACGCTCGAACGAGGACCGAACCATTCCTAGCGGACCGACGATCGAGTTTTTCCTGAAATGCGCTGGAGTGTTTTCGAGCGAAGTGGGAACCGGTTCGCGTGAAGAAAACACGATAAAACAAGGAGTTTAGAGTGCTTCCGTTTCAACTTGAAACGGAAGCACTCTAGAGTCGCCGGCGACGTTAGCGCACAGGCAAAAGGCCTGCTTCCAGGTTTTTCCGCGCGAACGACACGATCATCTCGGTCGTCGCGGAATTGCCCAACCACGCATCAACGCGTGGGTTAGTGAGGCGCTTGTCGTCATACCGCCGGTATTTATCGTAAGACCCATGGAGAAACTCCGGTAAAGTCAGATAATCCCCGATGCGCTTGTCGAAATCCGCGGTCGTCAGTCGGAAGGTGAAGCTGCCGAGACGTCCAAAATGGGCGGCGAGCTGCGGGTAGACCGGAAAAATCGGATAACGCAAAAAATCGTCAATCATATACGCGTCGCAGTCGGTATTGGGAGCCGGAAGGCCCAGATGCGCGAGCAGCTTCCTTGCGACATCGACGAGCACGAAAGGTTTTGGGTGATTGATCGTGTGCATGAATATCCCGCGCCGCGTCCAAACCATGAACTCCGCGCTCAAATCCAAGTCGCTTTCTCGCTTACATCTCTCGATGAGTTCGGCGCTGGCGTCGTTCCAAAAGTCGAAATATCCAAGAGCCTCGAAAACATTGCGATTGAACAACGCGTTGGCTTCCTCGAGCGCTAAACCTTTGCGGAAGGCAAACAACGCGATGGCGGAATGATAGACGCCGAGTGGTCCGAAGATCGGCGAACGAACTTCATCATCGCCGACGGAAATCGAATCGGGATGAAAGGCGGAGAAGGTTATCGTTGGAACAACGAACGTTTTCGTCAATTGATCGCGCAGTTCACGTGAGCCGCCGCCGGGAATGAAGCCCGCCGGAAAATCGTTCAGCAAAACGTAGTCGTAGGTTTTGAGCGTTTCGACGAATGTTTTTAAGGGCGCATGTGAACGCGAAATGATCGGAAAATGGTCCACGGCGGCTTCGGGGCGCAGCAGCTTGATGGCGTAAGCGATGCTGAAACTCTGGCAGGTTCCGACCACGGCGATGCGCGGTCCGGTCGCGCGCAACACTCTCCCCGTAAATCGGGCGACATGCGGCTCCGCCGCATATCGATACCAGCTTCGGATGATTTGTTTGTCGATTGGCGTAATCACGAAACAGGATTCTCCTCTGCGGAGGTTGATCATCAAGTGGAGGGCCTAAAGCCGCTGTCGGCGCCGCCCCGGCGTTACGCGGTTTCGATCGCCTCTTCGTCGCATACGACCTTCGAGTTAGTCTCCGCCTCTTTTGCAACGTCGATGTTCACGCTCGCGACGGGGTTTTTCCCGGAAGACGCATTCTCGGTGAAATGCTCGAAGAAAACGCGCATCGTATGGTCGATGCCGAACGACGTAATCCTGCGGGTGTCGTCCCTATAATACCAACTGACATTAGGCGAGACCGTGGCGAGGTCGTAGGACGGAAAATAGGCGATGTCGGGTCGCGAGCGCTTCACCTCGTCGGCCGCCGCGCGCAGAATGGCTTTGACGGCGGAATTGGACTCGATGACGTGGCGATTTTCATAGGTCGCGATAATGCCGACGGGCGAGACGCTGAGCACGATCCGCACCGCTGGGTTGATGGCGCGAAGCTTGTCCACCGCGGCGAGGAAGTCGCGGATAACCTCGGTTACGGACATATTGTAGAACTCATAGACGTTTTCATCCCACTCCCCACCGGCGACGCCCGGCGCGAGCTGAAGAATCGCCCCGTCCTTTTTGTGCCGCCAAGTTTCCGTATGCCCGAAGGTGAAGACGAAAACATCCATGGTCTCGATCATATGGCGCACCGCGGCGAGGTGCTTCTCACGGTCGGCGCGCATTTCATCGGCGGTGGCGTAACCGTCGGGTTCGATGCGCGGCCGAAAGGGATCGACGAAACGGCCGTCTTCGAGGCGCGTCCAAAAATCGAGTTCCGGCTTGAAGTGACCATAGGCGCGGTCGATCAACTGTAGAAACTGCAACGTCGTGTAGAGGTTGCCGTAGCGGCAGGAGTACATCGAATAATTGCGCCGCTCGGCTTCCGCCGCTGACATGCCTTCGGGCGGCTGCTCCGCCAAATAATAATGAAAGC
Source organism: Methylocystis sp. (assembly GCA_049583305.1). Lineage (GTDB taxonomy): Bacteria > Pseudomonadota > Alphaproteobacteria > Rhizobiales > Beijerinckiaceae > Methylocystis. Next base: position 24,799 of record JBAUVQ010000423.1, on the reverse strand, counting down.
CGCTGGCCTGCAGTCGAAGCGCGATCTCCTGCGCGAAGCAACTACCGGCGGTCGCCACCTTGTCTTGCCGCGAGATTTTGAAGGGCGTCGTCACCAGCGGATCAAGCGCGAATGGCGGAACCGCCGTGACCGCCTTGCGCCAGAAACGATGGTCGGGCAGCGCGCTATAAGGATTGTCTCCCATGGTGGGCCTCCAACTCCGACTGAACGGCTTGCCCTCGCGGAGCAAAATTACTGGTTTGGTCCGACCAACTTAAACGCGATCGGATCGCCTGTCATCCATCCGCGCTGGGCGCGGGCGTCGCCCCTCGACGTCGCGAGTCCACGCCGCCCTGTGGGCGGCTTACTCCGCCGCCTCCGTCGCGGGCTCATAATTGAGAATCTGTCCCAGCCAGCGCTCGACCTCGGCGACCCGCATGCCCTTGCGCGCCGCGTAATCCTCGACCTGATCGCGCTCGACCTTGGCGACTCCGAAATAATGCGCCTGCTCATGCGCGAGATAGAGTCCGCTGACCGTCGACGACGGCGTCATCGCGAAGCTTTCCGTCAGCCGCACGCCGGTGCGCTTTTCCGCGTCGAGCAACGCGAATAGCGTCGCCTTTTCCGTGTGGTCGGGCTGCGCGGGATAGCCGGGGGCCGGACGAATGCCCTGGTAAGGCTCGTTTGGCAGTTCGTCGGGCGAAAAATTCTCGGCGCTCGCATAGCCCCAGAACTCGCGCCGCACGCGCTCGTGCATGCGTTCCGCGAAGGCTTCGGCGAGCCGGTCGGCCAGCGCCTTCACCATGATCGAGCCGTAATCGTCGTTGGCCTGTGCGTAGCGCGCTGAAATTTTCGCTTCCTCCGCGCCCGCCGTGACGACGAAGGCGCCGATGTAATCGGCCTTGCCGCTCGTCTTCGGCGCGACGAAATCGGCCAGCGCGACATTGGGTTTGCCATCGCGGCGCGAAAGCTGCTGGCGCAAGGTGTAGAACGTCGCGAGGCGCTCCTCGCGCGACTCGCCGGTATAGAGCGCGATGTCGTCGCCGACGGCGTTCGCGGGCCAGAAGCCGATCACCGCCCTCGGCGTGAACCAGCGCTCCCCGACGATGCGTTTCAGCATCGCTTGCGCGTCGTCGAACAGCGCCTTGGCCGCCGCGCCGCGCTCGGGGTCGTCGAGAATCGCGGGGTAACGGCCCTTGAACTCCCAGGTCTGGAAGAACGGCGTCCAGTCGATATAGGGAACGAGTTCCGCGACATCATAGGTCGCGAAGGCGCGCGCGCCCATGAAGCCGGGCTTCGCCGGCGTGAACGTGTCCCAGTCGACCCTAAACGCGTTCGCGCGCGCCTTGGCGAGCGGCACCCGCTGCTTATCGATCTGCGCCTTGGCGTGGGCCTCGGCGACGCGCTCATATTCCCCGCGGGTTTGCGCGACATAGTCGTGGCGCGTCTTCGACAGCAGCGACTGCGCGACGCCGACCGCGCGGCTGGCGTCGGTCACGTAGACCGCCTGTCCGCGCAGGTAGTTCGGGCTGATTTTCACCGCCGTATGCACGCGGCTGGTCGTCGCGCCGCCGATCAGCAACGGCGTATCCAGCCCCTCGCGCTCCAACTCGGCGGCGATGAAGCACATCTCGTCGAGCGACGGCGTGATCAGGCCGGAGAGGCCGATGATATCGACATTCTCGCGCTTCGCCGTCTCGATGATCTTCGCCGCCGGCGTCATGACGCCGAGGTCGATGACTTCGTAATTATTGCAGCCGAGCACGACGCCGACGATGTTCTTGCCGATGTCGTGAACGTCGCCCTTCACCGTCGCCAGCAGGATTTTGCCGGCGCTGGAGCGCTCGCTCTTGTCCTGCTCCATGAACGGCAGCAGATGCGCCACCGCCTGTTTCATCACGCGCGCGGATTTCACCACCTGCGGCAGGAACATCTTGCCCTGGCCGAAGAGATCGCCGACGACGTTCATGCCGGCCATCAGCGGCCCCTCGATGACGTCGAGCGGGCGCGTGGAGCGCAGGCGCGCTTCCTCCACGTCGGCGTCGATATAATCGGCGACGCCGTTGACCAGCGCATATTCGAGCCGCTTGTCGACGCTGGCCTCGCGCCACGCCGCGTCCTTCTCCTGCGTCTTGGCGCCGGCGCCCTTGAATTTTTCGGCCAGCGTCACCAGCCGCTCGGTCGAGTCCTCGCGGCGGTTGAGCACCACGTCCTCGCAGGCGTCGCGCAGCTCCGGGTCGATCTTCTCGTAAACCGAGAGCTGGCCGGCGTTGACGATGCCCATGTCCATCCCCGCGTGAATCGCGTGATAGAGGAACACGGTGTGCATGGCCTCGCGCACGGACTCATTGCCGCGAAACGAAAACGAGAGATTGGAGACGCCGCCGGACACATGGGTCAGCGGCATTTCAGTCTTGATGGCGCGCGTCGCCTCGATAAAATCGACGCCGTAATTCTCGTGCTCCTCGATGCCGGTCGCCACCGCGAAAATATTGGGGTCGAAGATGATGTCCTGCGGCGGGAAGCCGACTTCGTCCACGAGGATTTTGTAGGCGCGCTTCGCTATCGAGAATTTGCGCTCGAAGGTGTCGGCCTGGCCGTGCTCGTCGAAGGCCATCACGACGACGGCGGCGCCGTAACGCTTGACCTTGCGCGCCTCCTCGCGGAACTTGTCCTCGCCTTCCTTCATCGAGATCGAATTGACGACGCCCTTTCCTTGCAGGCATTTGAGGCCGGCCTCGATGACCTCGAACTTCGAGCTGTCGACCATGATCGGCACGCGCGCGATATCGGGCTCGGCGGCGACGAGATTCAGGAACTCGACCATCGCGCGCTTCGAATCGAGCAGGCCTTCGTCCATGTTGACGTCAATGACCTGCGCGCCATTGGCCACCTGATCGCGCGCGACCTCCAGCGCCGCCGCGTAATCGCCGGCGGTGATCAGCTTGCGGAATTTCGCCGAGCCCGTGACATTGGTGCGCTCGCCGACATTGACGAAGGGAATGTCCTTGCTCAGCGTGAAGGGCTCGAGTCCCGACAGTCGCAACAGCGGTGCGATTTCAGGTATCGCCCGCGGCGCCACGCCCTTCGCCGATTCCGCGATGGCTTTTATATGCGGCGGAGTTGTTCCACAGCAGCCGCCCAAAATATTGACGAGGCCCGAGCGCGCGAATTCACCGGTCAGTTCCGCCATATATTCCGGGCTCTCGTCGTAGAGGCCGAATTCATTGGGCAGGCCGGCGTTGGGGAAGGCGCAGACGCGCGTATTGGCGACGCGGCCGATTTCCGCGATGTGTTGGCGCATTTCGCGCGCGCCGAGCGCGCAGTTGAAGCCGATGGAGAATGGCTTGGCGTGGGCGAGCGAATTCCAGAAGGCCTGCGCGGTCTGGCCGGACAGCGTGCGGCCCGAAAGATCGGTGATCGTGCCGGAAATCATGATCGGCAACACCGTGCCGACTTCATCAAAAGCGTCCTCCAGCGCATAGAGCGCCGCCTTGGCGTTCAGCGTGTCGAAGATCGTCTCGACCAAGAGAATGTCGGCGCCGCCGTTGATGAGTCCGAGCGCCGCCTCGTGATAAGCGACGCGCAAATCGTCGAAGGTGACGGCGCGAAAGCCGGGGTTGGAAACGTCGGGCGAGATCGACGCGGTGCGGTTGGTCGGTCCGATCGAGCCCGCGACAAAGCGTTTCACGCCCGTCCGCTTTTCAACCTCGTCGCACGCCTGCCGCGCCAGCCGCGCGCCTTCAAGATTGAGTTCGTAAGCGAGGCTTTCAAGTCCGTAATCGGCCTGGGCGATGGTCGTCGACGAGAAGGTGTTGGTCTCGATAATGTCGGCGCCGGCTTCGAGATATTGGATATGAATATCCTTGATCGCGCCGGGCTGCGTCAGCGTCAGCAGATCGTTGTTTCCGCGCAAGTCCTTCGCGTGATCCTTGAAGCGAAGCCCACGAAAATCCGCTTCCCCGAATTCATGGCGCTGGATCATCGTGCCCATGGCGCCGTCGAGAATCAGAATTTTTTCGCTCGCCAGTTTGTCGAGCGTCGCGAGAATCTTGGGGCCGTGGGATTTGTCGAAAGTCATGCTGTCGCTTTCTCGCGGGCAGGGCGAACGCCCAGCAAATGGCAGATGCCGAACACAAGATCGGCGCGGTTGTTGGTGTAGAAGTGAAATTCGTTCACGCCGGATTTCACGAGATCCATGACCTGCTCGGCGGTCGTCGTCGCGGCGATCAGCGCATGGGTCTCGGGATCGTTCTCCAACCCGTCGAAACGGTCGGCGAGCCATCGCGGCACGCTGGCGCCGGCTTTGCCGGCGAAGCCCGCGACCTGTTTGAAGTTGCGTATCGGCATGATGCCCGGCACGATCGGAATGGTGATTCCGCGCGCGCGCGCCTTCTCCAGGAAGCGCAGATAAATTTCGTTGTCGAAGAAGAACTGCGTGATCGCCCGCGTCGCGCCGGCGTCGATCTTGGCTTTCAGGGCGTCGATGTCGCGGTCGATCGAAGAGCTTTCGGGATGGCCCTCGGGATAGGTGGAGACCGAAATCTCGAAATCGCCAATCGCCCGAATGCCGCGCACGAGATGGCTCGACGAGGGATAGCCGAGCGGATGCGGCATGAAATGCGTGCCGACGCCGCTTGGCGGATCGCCGCGCAGGGCGACGATGTGGCGCACGCCGATGTCACGATAGGAGCGGATGATGTTGTCGACCTCCTCGCGCGTGGATGACACGCACGTGAGATGGGCCGCGGGCTTCATCGTGGTTTCCCTCGCGATGCGCTCGACGATGGCGTGGGTGCGTTCGCGCGTGGTGCCGCCGGCGCCATAGGTCACCGATACGAACTTGGGTTGCAGCGGCGCGAGGCGCTTGATGCTCTCCCAAAGCTGGACTTCCATTTGCGGCGTCTTGGGCGGGAAGAATTCGTAGCTGATGACGAATTCGCCCGTCGGGGACAGCGGGTGGCGCGGTTCTATCGTCATCAGGCGGTCTCGAGGTTCTTGGTGGGAATGAGATCGGATACGACGCGCGGATCGCGCGCCAGCCATAAGGACACGGTGAGTTTCGCGGCGTCGCCGGCGCCGGGCGCGAGGTCGCGGTGCATGAGCACCGTCAACCCGGCTTGCGCCAAAAGATCGGAGATTTCTCGCGCCGAAAAACCAAGTCGACGATGCGCATGTTTCTCGCGCAGCGCTTCTTCGTCGTGAGGCGCGAAATCGACGACGATCAGCCGTCCGCCCGGCGCCAGCGTGCGCGCCGCCTCGCGCAAGGCGCGGCCGGGATCATCGAGATAATGCAGCACCTGATGCACGATCGCGACATCGACCGAATTGCGCTCCACGGGCGGCGCGTAGATATCGCCCTGGCGCAGCAGCACGTTGCGGAGGCCGCGTTCCTCGAGACGTCCGCGCGCGACGGCCAGCATCGCCGAGGAGAGGTCGACGCCGATGGCGCGCTCGGCCCGCGGCGCGAACAGTTCCAGCATGCGTCCGGCGCCCGCGCCAAGATCGAGCAGTTGCCGGATGGGCGCGTCGCCGAGCGTTTCGCGAATGGCTTCCTCGACCCGCGCCTCGGGAATATGGCGCGAGCGTATGTCGTTCCATTCGTCGGCATGGGCGGCGAAGTAGCGGGCGGCGTTTTCCGACCGCGCTTGGCGGACTTCGGCGAGCCGCGCGCGGTCGCCGGCGAGCACGGGGTCGGAGGGATCGAGCCAGTCCACGACGCTTCTCGCGAGCCAGCCGGGGGCGCCGCCGGAGGCGAGACGGAAAAACGCCCAGGCCCCCTCGCGCCGCCTTTCGACGACGCCGGCTTCGACCAGAAGTTTCAGATGACGCGAGACGCGCGGCTGGGACTGGCTTAGAATCGTCACAACCTCGGTGACCGTCAGTTCGGACTCCGCGAGTAGCGCGAGAAGGCGAAGCCTTGTCTCTTCACCCGCGGCGTTGAGCGCGGCGAGCACGGGGTCGAGGGCGAGGGTGCGCCGGATGATCGGCGGCTTTTCGGAATAAGACATAAAGATATCTATATACGTTGATTGCTTGGCGGGCAAGTCCAATTCGGGCGAAATCGGAGGTGGCGGGGGGGCGCGAAAATACGCCCCCGAGCGTTTGACCGGGAGAAAAAGGCGTGCCGATGCGCGAAAATGCGCGGCGCTCGAGGCTCACGCCGCCTGTTGCACGGCCGAGAGCTTCCAGGCGTCGGGCCCGGACCCGGCGGGACGGCGGAAGGTCCAAACCTCCGTCGATTGAGTGGGTTGCGCGGGATCGCCCGAAACAACCCTGCCCGTGGCGCGGTCCTGGGTCACGTCGATCAGCGCGAAGCGCATCGCGACCGTGGCGTATTCGTCCCGACCTTCCTGCCAAGCTTCAGCCAGGTCGCCCTGCAAGAGCTTGACGCCGGAGATGCGGTTGACGAGGCCCTTTTGGCGTCGCTGGTCTAGTTCCTCATTGAAATATCTAGCCATTTCCGGCGTCGCGAACTGGTTCAGCGCGGCCGAGTCCTCGCGGCTATAGGCCTCCTGCGTCGCCCCGAGCAACCGCTCGAACGCCGGAAAATCCGCCGCGGACAATTGTAAAGGCTGGGCTTTCGGTCTTTGCGGCGCGGCTCCGAAGCCGGCGCCGCCGGAGAAGGCGGAGGTGGAGCGGTGCCGTCCGGCGCCGGCCGGCGCGAGGTTGCGGGTCTGCCACCAATTGAAGGCGAGGCGCGCCAGCACCGCTAACAGCGCGATTTGAAACAAGAATCCGATGACGGAGAAAAGGCCCTCGATGCCGCCGAAAAAGCCGTGTCCCGTCAAAAGACCCAGCAATCCCGCGCCCAGCAGACCGCCCGCGAAGCCGCCCATCAGGCCTCGGCCAAAGCCGGGCCGCTGCATGCCGGGGTTGAATCCAGGTTGCGCGGCGCCGGGCGTCGGCGTGATCGTGCGCTGAATCGGCGCGGCGGTTGACGGCGCGGTGGCGGTCGGCGGCGGGGCCGAAAAGGTGCGGGAACCGCGGCTTCCGGCGCCGCCTTTAAACAGGTCGCCCATCCTGGCCTCGGCCAGTCCGGGGACGAAGGCGATCACTCCGACGAGCGCGAAAACCGCGAGCAACTGGCGCATTGGCGTCTTTGACGACGACATTTTGTAAATCCTGGGTTCCGAGGGCGTGGCCTCCGCCGCGCTCTATATAGGAAACGCCGGCCGGATGCACAAAGTGGCGAGAGCTTAGGTTTTCGCTTTGAAGATCAGAAACGCGCCGACGGCGGCGACGATGATCGCGAAAAGTCGGGACAAGGCGTGGCGCCGCGAGGAAAGATGGCGCGCGAGCCGCGTTCCCGCCATGCCGCCGATGACGCCGCCCAACAAAAACAGCGTGGCGACGGTCCAATCGACGAGGCCGGAGACCGAATAGTTGAGCGCCGTCGCCAGGCCGAACGCGGCGACCGAAATCAGCGACGTGCCAATCGCATAGACGAGCGGCATGTCGGCGGCCATCAGCAAGCCGGGAACCGCCAGAAAGCCGCCGCCTATGCCGAAAAAGCCCGACAGGAATCCGACGCCGGCTCCATAAAGCAGCAGCCACGGCGCCAGCCGCGGGGCGGATTTGGCGTCGAGGCGCACATGGGGATCGCCGCCGATGGGGCGTCCGATGGCCATCGCCAGCGCGACCGCAATCATCAAAACGCCGAACAAGCTGATCAGTCTGTCGCCCGGAAAACTCTTGCCCAGCGACGAGCCCGCCGCCGCGCCGAGAACGCCAGCGAATGTGAACGCCAGTCCGCATCGCCATTTGACATGGCCCGAGCGCACATAGGCCAGCAGGCTGGCGAGGGCGGAGATCGCCACCGCCAGCGCGCTCGTTCCGATCGCGATATGCGGATCGGCGACGCCGACGACGTAAATCAGCGCGGGCACGCCAAGAACGGAACCCCCGCCGCCGATCACCCCCTGAACGAGGCCGATCGCCACGCCGGCGAGCACGGCGAGCGCGCTCATTCGCGGCCCGCTCCGACGCTCATCGAATCAGGCGACAACGGCGCCGCCAACGCTCTTCCATCCGCCGGTGCCCGAGGCGTAGTGACAAATGTTCTTATGGCCCGCGCCGAGCGCCTGTTGCAAAGCCTTCGCCGAGCGTCCGCCCGCCTGGCACACCAGCACGATCGGCTTTCCGCTCGGCAACTGAGCGGGAGCAAAACGCGACAGCGGCAGATTGACGGCGCCGGGAACATGGCCGGCCGCATATTCGTGCGGTTCGCGCACATCGACGATGGCGTGGGATTTCGACGCGACCGCTTGCGCGAAAGCGTCATGATCGATGGTCGGAACGCCGCCGCCGCTTAATCGGGATAGAAGACTGCCGAGAGACATTTGTTGCTCCTTTGGAGTTGAGGATCCTAGCCCGCCTTGGCGGCGGAAAACTGATTGAACGCGGCCAGCGCGTGGCTCGCGTACATCGCGGAAGGCCCGGCGCCCATGTAGATCGCCATGCCCAGCGTCTCCATCACTTCGTCGCGCGTCGCGCCCTGGTCGACGGCGGCCTTGGCGTGAAACGCGATGCAATCGTCGCAGCGCGTCGAAACGCCGATGGCGAGCGCGATCAGCTCCTTTGTCTTGGCGTCGAGCGCCTTCGCCGCGCCCGCCGCCATCGCCATCGCGCCAAACGCCTTCATCACATCGGGCGCGCCGGCGCGCAGCTGACGCACGTCGACGTTAAGCGCCTTCGTCAATTCCGGCCAATCTTGAACCATGTCTTCATCTCCTTGTTTTGCGCTTTCGGCGCCCCCTCGTCGTCGCGCAGCACGACGTAAATCGCCGGAATCACCAGCAACGTGAGCGCCGTCGAAGAGGCGAGGCCAAACACCAGCGAGATCGCCAGCCCTTGAAAGATCGGATCGGTGAGAATGAACGCGGCGCCGATCATCGCCGCCGCCGCCGTCAGAAAGATCGGCTTGAAACGCACGGCGCCGGCTTCGACCAAGGCGGCGCGTAGCGGCAATCCCTTCGCCCGCAAATGGCGGATGAAGTCGACCAGCAGGATCGAATTGCGCACGACGATGCCGGCGAGCGCGATGAAGCCGATCATCGACGTCGCCGTGAAGGCGGCGTTGAACAGCAGATGCCCGAGCATGATGCCGATCAGCGTCAGCGGCACGGGCGCCAGAATCACCAGCGGCAGTTTGAACGAGCCGAATTGCGCGACGACCAGAAGATAGATGCCGAGCAGCGCGACCATGAAGGCGGCGCCCATGTCGCGGAAGGTGACATAGGTGACTTCCCATTCGCCGTCCCACAGCAGCGTCGGCTTGGAATCGTCGAGCGGTTGACCGTGATATTTGATCGTCGGCGGACCATCCTTGCCCCAGTCCTGTTTCGCGATGGCGTCCTCGACAGCGAACATGCCGTAGATCGGCGCCTCGAATCGCCCCGCCACCTCGGCGCTGACCATTTCCGCGAAGCGGCCATTATGGCGAAAGATCGGAAAGGAGCCGAGTTCGCGCGAGACTTTCACGACGTCGCCAAGCTCGACATTCGCGCCTTGACGCGGCGTTCCGCCGGCGGGCAGCGGCGTCGAAAGAATGCGTTCTCCCGGCGCCATGGCGGAGCGCGGCAGCGCCACGGTGATGTCGATGGGCTTGGCGCCGCCGCCGCGCTGCGAGAAGCCGATTTTCACGCCGCCAACCAGCGCGCCAAGCGTGTCGTAGACCGCCCGTTCCTCGACGCCGTGATATTCAAGCGCTTCCTGGTCGATCGAATAGCGCAGACGCTCGCCGCGCACGCCAAAGCTGTCATCCGTGTCGACGACGAAATCGACGGATGAAAAGGCTTGCCGCGTCTTGGTCGCGATCGCGCGGCGCGCATTCGCGTCGGGACCGTAGATTTCGGCGAGCAATGTCGCGAGCACTGGTGGTCCTGGCGGAACCTCGACGACCTTGATCGCCGTGTGTTCGGGCCTTTGCAGGCTCTCCAGTCTTTTACGAATATCCAGCGCGATCGCGTGGCTGGCGCGCTTGCGCTCGTCCTTGGGCAGGAGATTTATCGACAGATCGCCCATTTCCGGCGCGTCGCGCAGATAGTAATGCCGCACGAGTCCGTTGAAGTTGAAGGGCGCGGCGGTTCCCGCGTAAGCCTGGATCGACACGAGTTCCGGCAGATCCTTGAGCCTCTCGGCGGCGGCCGTGAGCAGTCGGTCGGTTTCCTCCACCGGGGCGCCGCGCGGAAGATCCACGACGACGGCGATCTCCGATTTATTGTCGAAGGGCAGCAGTTTCACGCGCACGCTTTTCGTCGCGAACAGCATGCAAGAGGCGAGCGTCGCGAGGCCGACGTAGAGCAGAACGCGCTTGGAGCCCTCGCGCCCGGCGAGCAGCTTCGACGCGACGCCCGAATAAAAGCGGCCCATCACACCAATGTCGTGTTCTCCATCCTCATGCGCGTCCGGGCCCTCGAAGCGGGAGCGCGCGACCTTCATCAGCAACCACGGCGTGATCGTCATCGCGACGAAGAAGGAGAACACCATCGCCAGGGACGCGTTGGCGGGAATGGGGCTCATATAAGGCCCCATCAGGCCGGAGACGAACAGCATTGGCAGCAGGGCGACGACGATGGTGAGCGTCGCGACGATGGTTGGGTTGCCGACCTCGGCCACGGCCTCGACGGCTGTTTCGACAAGGCCGCGATCGCCGCGCATATGCCAATGGCGCACGATGTTCTCGACAACGACGATGGCGTCGTCGACGAGAATGCCGATCGAGAAAATCAGCGCGAACAGGCTGACGCGATTGATCGTGTAGCCCATCATCCAAGAGGCGAACATCGTCAGCAGAATCGTCGTCGGGATGATGACGAAGACGACGACGCCCTCGCGCCAGCCGACCATTATTGCGATGAGCGCGACGATGGAAAGCGTGGCGAGCGCCAGATGAAACAGCAGCTCGTTCGCCTTTTCGGTGGCGGTCTCGCCGTAATTGCGCGTGACCGCGATTTCGAGATCGTCCGGAACGATGCGGCCCTTGGCCGTTTCGAGCCGGCTCAATATTTCGGAAGCCATCACGACGGCGTTGGCGCCCTTGCGCTTGGCGATGGCGATACTCACCGCCGGACGCTTGTCTAGCGCGCCCTTCGCGTCGCGCGTCATCGTCCAACCGAAGCGCTCGGGCTGCGCCGAGCCGACGCGCACATCGGCCACGTCCTTCACATAGACCGGACGCCCGTCGCGCGAGGTGAGCAACAACAGGCCGATGTCCGGAACCCCTTGCAGCGTCTGCCCGGCCACGACCGGCAGGGACTGGTCGTTCTCGCTGAACGCGCCGACGAGAAAAGACCTGTTGGCGTTGGTGAGCTTGTCGATAAGTTGGTTGAGCGTGATCCCGAACAGCGACAGCCGTCCGGGCTCGGGCTCGACCCTGATTTGGTTCGCGGCGCCGCCTACGATGTAGCTGCCGCCGACATTATCGACCTTGGTCAGTTCGTGCTGAAGCTCCTCGGCGACTTGATACAGCCCATTGTCGCTCCAACGCGCCGCGCGCTCCGGCTTCGCCGCCAATGTGAGAACGACGATCGCCACGTCGTCGATGCCGCGTCCGATGATCAGCGGCTCTGGAATGCCCTTGGGCAGGCCGGTGATGTTGGATCTGATCTTGTCGTGAACGCGCAGCACCGCGTTATCCTGCGGCGTGCCGACGAAGAAGCGCGCCGTCACCATCACATGGTCGTCTTGCGTCTGCGAATAAACGTGCTCGACGCCGTTGATGCCCTTGATGATGTCTTCCAACGGGCGCGTCACAAGTTCGATCGCGTCCTCGGCCTTGTAGCCGTTTGTCGACACGAGAATATCGACCATTGGAACGGAAATCTGCGGCTCTTCCTCTCGTGGAAGGGCTTGCAGGGCGATAAGGCCCACGAGCAGCGCGGCCAGCAACAGCAGCGGCGTGAGCGGCGAAGCTATGAACGCGCGGGTGAGCGCGCCGGAAATGCCGAGCTTCATGGCGTCACCACCACGTCGCCGTCACGCAGGCCGGAGAGGATCTCGACGCCTTCCGAGCGTTGCTCTCCCGTCTGCACGACGATCTCGGCGCCCGACTTTAAGCGGACAAAATCGACGCCGGCGCGACGATACACGGCCTCTCGCGGGACGAGGATCGTGTCGCGCCGTCCCGTGCTCACATAGACGCGCGCGCGCTCTCCGACAAAATAGTCGCCGAGGCCTTCGACATCGACGTCGGCGACGACGCGTCCCCCTTTAATCTCCGGATAGACGATGCGGACGACGCCGTCCTTGCGCGCGGTGTTTGCTTGATCGCGCGATCCGCGCTCGCCGATCTGGACGTGGTCTCCCGCGCGCAGGAAACGGGCATGTCGCTCCGGCAGTTGCATGCGAAGTATGTAACGATCCTCCGCGATCGTCGCGATCGTCTCGCCGGGCATGACGACGCGACCAACCGAGATCGGGATCGAGAGAACGCGCCCCGCTCCGGACGCCAGAACCGCGCCCTCGGCCGCTTGCTGTTCGATGACGCCGCGATCGGATTTCATCGCCGCGAAGTTGCGTTCGGCCACGTCGAGCGCGGTTTTGGCCTGATCGAAGATCACCCTCGTCGTCACGCCGCGCGCCAGCAAATCCCTGGCGCGGTCGAAATCCACCTTCGCCTTGTCGCGCTGAGCTTGTTGCGAGCGAATGCGCTGCTCGATCGCTTGCGTCTGCAAGAATAATTTCTGATCGGCCACCGACGCGATCTCCGCGCCGGCCGTCACGACGTCGCCTTCCCTGATCTTGAGCGTGGTCACGGTGCCGCCGATCCGCGCGCGCGCGACGAGTTCATGAACGGGCTCCACCGTGGCGATTACCGATTTGAGGTCGTCAAGCAGAGCTACATGGACGGTGACTTCGGCCGCGCGGACGTCGGCCGCGATCAAAACCGAAAGCGCCGCGATCGCGACGCAACATGCCCGCGACAATAAGGAAAAATTCATTCGCGTCGATTCTCCCGTGGAATGGCCTTGACATATATATGCGGTATCTATTAATTAGCAAGTATGAATTTAAAGCGCCTCGCCCCAAAAGCCGAACAGGCCGAGAGCTTCCTGAAGGCCCTGGCGAATCGCCATCGGCTGCTGATTTTGTGCGAGTTGCATGGCGGGGAGATGTCGGTCTCGGAGTTGCGACGGGCGATCGGTCTTACGCAATCTTCCTTGTCCCAACATCTCGCCCGGTTGCGCGCGGACGAATTGGTCAAGACCCGACGTCAATCGCAGGCGATCTTCTATTCGCTCGCGAACCCGAATGTCTCGCGAATCATCGCGATTCTTTACGAACTTTATTGCGCGGCGGACCGCGCGCCAAAAGCAAGCACGTCGCGACGCCCCGCCGAAAGGGCGAGGTGTTCGCTGAATGTAGTCAAACCAAGAGGATGCGCTACATGACGATTGATCGCATCGTGATGGCCTTCGCGGGCGTGATGATTCTCGCAAGCCTGACGGTCGCTCTGACGGTTAGCCCCTGGTGGCTGCTGCTGGCGGGCTTCGTCGGACTAAATCTCCTCCAGGCCGCGTTCACCGGGTTTTGCCCGCTCGCGCTGGCGTTGAAGAAATTTGGCGTGAAGCCGGGCGCGGCGTTCTGAGAGCGAGATCAACCCCCTCAAAGGCGCGGGAGCATGCGCGCTTCCATCATGTGGAGCATGGCGATGACGAGGAATATCGGGGCGGTCGACCGTGCTCTTCGAATCGCGATTGAGCTGTTGCTGATCGCGTATGCGCTCAGGCTTGGCTTGCCCAATACGGGGTGGAATTGGGTGGGGTGGATTGGCGTCGCGCCCGTGCTGACGGCGTTCATCGGAAACTGCCCGCTCTATAGCCTATTCGGTGTGAGCACCCGCTCGCGCGAATGATCGTCTAACTTCGCAACCTAACTACAACGCCGCGGATCAGCGCCTTGCGTCATGAAACCCGCGCAAAAGAGAGAGAAACGTCATGACCAAGATCGTAGTGCTGGGCGCCGGCATCGGCGGCGTGCCGATGGCCTTCGAGTTGAAGGAGTTGCTCGGCAAGAAGGCTGATATCACCGCGGTCTCGCAAACGGACTATTTCCAGTTCGTGCCGTCGAACCCCTGGGTCGCCGTCAATTGGCGCAAGCCTGGCGACGTGAAGGTTAGTCTTCCCGAAGTCTTCAAAAAGCTGAGGATTGGCTTCACCTCCGTCGGCGCCAAGCGCGTGAGGCCGGACCAAAACGCGGTCGAGCTCAACGATGGTTCGACCCTGTCTTACGACTATCTCGTCATCGCGACGGGTCCGGATCTCGCCTTCGATGAAATCGAAGGGCTGGGGCCGAATGGACACACCCAGTCCGTCTGTCACGTGGATCACGCGGGACTCGCCGGCGAGCGCTGGGAAGAGTTTTGCAAGAACCCCGGACCGATCGTTATTGGCGCCGTGCAGGGGGCGTCCTGCTTCGGTCCCGCTTATGAGTATGCTCTCACGATCGTTTCCGATCTCCGCAAGCGCAAAATTCGCGACCGCGTGCCGATCACCTTTGTCACGTCCGAGCCCTATATCGGCCATCTCGGGCTGGGTGGCGTCGGCGACACCAAGGGCATGCTGGAATCCTTGATGCGTGATCGCGACATCAAATGGGTCACGAACGCCAAGATCAGCCGCGTCAACGCCGATTCGGTCGAGGCGACGGAATTGAATGACGATGGAACGCAGAAAAAAGAACATAAGATCGCGACGAAATTCACGATGCTGCTCCCGGCGTTCCGCGGCGTCGACTGCCTTAAGGGCGACGACGGCAAATGGATCGAAGGGCTGACCAATCCGCGCGGATTCGTGACCGTCGACAGAAAGCAGCGCAACGCTAAATTTCCGAACATCTTCTCGGTCGGCGTATGCGTGGCGCTGCCGCCGTTCGAACCGACGCCGGTCCCGGTCGGCATGCCCAAGACCGGCTACATGATCGAATCGATGTGCACGGCCGCCGCCCACAACATTCGCGACCTCGTGGCCAACAAGGAGCCGACGCACGAGGGAACATGGAACGCCGTCTGCCTGGCGGACTTCGGCGATAGCGGGATCGCTTTCGTGGCTCAGCCGCAAATCCCGCCGCGCAATGTCAACTGGTCGGGCAAGGGCTACTGGGTGCATCTGGCGAAAGTGGCCTATGAAAAATATTTCATCCGCAAGGTTCGCAATGGCCAAGCGGAGCCCATCTATGAGCGTGTCATCATGAAGGCGCTTGGAATCGTTCGCTTGCGCGCGGGAACGAACGCCTAATCGCCAATCGAGAGGACGCCGGCCATGAGCTTCTGCATCACGAAAACGACAAAAGGCGACTTCGACGCCGTTGTGACGAAAGTGGTGGAAAAATTGAAGAGCGAAGGTTTCGGCGTTCTCACGGAGATTGACGTAGCTGACACGTTGAAGCAAAAACTTGGCGTCGAGATGAAGCGCTATCGCATTCTCGGCGCCTGCAATCCAGGCTTCGCGCATAAAGCTCTCGAGCTTGAAGAAAAGATCGGCGTGATGCTTCCCTGCAACGTCATTGTCCAGGAGAAGGCGGACGGCGTGATAGACGTCGCGGCCGTTGACCCTCGAACGGCCATGCGACAGATTGGCAATCCCGCGCTAACGGAAATCGCTTCCGAGGTCGCGGAGCGGCTTTCGCGGGTCGTCGGGGCGATCTGAACGCGCGCAAGCGACACGAGCGAGGCTTGATCCATTGAGGCGGTGGCTGTCGATGACCTGCTGGCCCACGACGTTTCGCCGTCTCGCGTGTCGGTTCGTGGCGCCTCGACGCCTGTTTCCCTTGGGATGGCCTCCCTTGGGATGGCGCGCTATCGTGGTAATCACGTCGTCGATCGGATGCTTGGGCCAAGACGCCGCCGCTGAAACCTTGCATTCGGCGTTGGCGCGGGCCTATTCCGGCAACCCCGAGATCAATCGGCAACGTTCGGGCGTCCGAGCGCAGGACGAGGACACGCCGAACGCGCTCGCGGGCATGCGGCCGAAGGCGGGCCTTGCGGCTTCCATCGGTCCTGAATATTCCACGATCAAGATTCCCGCGGGCCGCACCAGCACGGGGCAGCGCGCCTATTTCGCCGACGAATATTTGGGCAAGCCGCGTAGCGCGGCGCTTTCCGTGTCGCAGACCCTTTTTGATGGCGGCCGCACCCAGAGCGCCGTCAGGCAGGCTCAGTCCGGAATGTTCGCCGCGCGGGCGAACCTCGGCGCCAGCGAGCAGAGCATCCTCCAAAACGGCGTCAGCGCCTATATGGACGTGTTGCGCGATACGGCGATTCTTGCGCTGCGCAAGAACAACAACGCCGTGCTGGAGGAGCAGCTCAGGCATACCCGCGTGCGTTACCAGTTTGGCGAGGTGACCGCGGCGGACGTGGCGCAAGCGGAGGCCGCCTTGGCGCGGGGGCGCTCGGATTTCTCTGGCGCCCTGGCCGTTCTGCAAATGAGCGCGGCCACCTACCGTCAGATCGTGGGCGTCGAACCCCAGCGCTTGGAGCCGGCGGGGCCCGTCGAACAACTGTTGCCAAAATCGCTCAACGACGCGGTCTCCCTGGCGATCATCGAGCATCCAATGGTGGTCGCGGCTCTGCATCAGGTCGACGCGGCGGAGCAGGCGGTGAAAGTGGCGGAGAGCGCTTTATCGCCGACGCTGGCGGTGGGCGCGCAAGTTTCACCGCAAGGGGATTCGTTCATGGGCTGGACGGGCACGCGGCAGTTCTCGGCTCTGGCGGCGGCGACGCTGAACGTCCCATTGTATCAGGGCGGCTCGGAATATGCTTCGATCCGCAAGGCCAAGGAGCAGTTGAGCCAGGCGCGACTGGGCGCCGATGCGCAGCGGGATAATGTGCGCAGGAGCGTCGTTTTCGCCTATGCGCAACTGCAAGCCGCGAAGGCGTCGATTGTCTCTGGTCAGGCGGAGGTGGCGGCTTCGGAGAAATCGCTCTCGGATGTGCGCGAGGAGGCGAAAGTCGGGCAGCGGACGACGCTGGACATTCTCAACGCGCAACAGGCGTTGCTCGGCGCGCGCGTGAGCCTCGTGATCGCGCAACATGATCGGGTGGTCGCGTCTTTCGCCGCGCTCGCCGCCGTCGGTCGCTTGTCCGCGCGCGAATTGAATCTCGACGTGGCGGAATACGATCCGACGATCCATTACGAGCAAGTCAAGGAGAAATGGTTCGGTCTTGATACGCCAGACGGACGATAATTCCGACCAGCGTCGTCTGATGTCAAAGCGGTGACCATGGTCGCTCTCGCAGGTTCAGAGTAAACCCATGATCTCGAATTGGATTGAAGATCTTCCATCATTGAGGCGCCTCGATGAAGACGCCAAGTCGGCGCTGCGATCCTCCGCCGTCCGGGTGACTCTGCCACAAGGAAAAGTCGTTTTCCGGCCTGGCGACGCTTGCGTGCAATTTCCTCTCGTCGTGTCAGGCACCATAAGAGTCCAGCGCGTGACGGAAAGCGGCCGGGAAATTGTTCTGTATCGCGTAACCGCGAACGAGACCTGCATTTTGACAATCGCGTCTCTTCTCGCGACGGAATCCTACGCGGCCGAAGCGATTACGGAAACAGAGGTCGTGGCCTATGTGCTGCGAGCCGGCCCGTTTAGAGAATTAATGAATCAATCCACCGGCTTTCGTAGCCTTGTTTTCGAGGGTTATAGTCGCCGGATTACATCGCTGATGTCCAAAATCGAAGACCTCATTTGCACGAGGATCGACGTTCGCTTGGCCGAGCGACTCCTGGAGTCGATGAACGCCGATCATCAAATCGCGACAACGCAACACGCGCTCGCGGCGGATCTCGGCACCGCGCGAGAAGTGATCGGGCGGACGCTCAACGCGTTCGAACGATCGGGGTGGGTCCGTCTGTCACGGGGGATCATCAGCGTGATCGACGCGCGCGCTCTCGCGGCGCTCATCGACGGCAAGCGCGACTAAGTCTCGGACGACTGTACAAAAAGGAGAGATAAGAGAGACGTCAGTCGCGAATGCGCGCTGCCTCGCTCGAATAGAGCGCGTTCACGACGAAAGTCGTGACGCGCGTCGGCCGTGTCTTGTTGGGCCGGCGCGGGCGGGCGGATTCGCGACGAAGTCGAACGAATGGAGAGTGTCATGATTCTCGTCCTGGTTTTTGTCGGCAGCGCCTTGTCCGCGGCCGGCCTCCTTTATTTCTTCGACATAAAGTTCTGTAAGCATCGGGTTCAGGCGATCGCAATGCTGGTTGGGGGATTGTGCATGGTGTCGGGCGGGGAAGTCGCGGTCGCCGGCTCCAGCGCGTCGTTCTTCAAGGCTCAACAAATACAGACGTCGGCCTGCGAACTCGAGGGCGAGGGCGCGCATCCCGCCAATCGACGCGTCGATTCGAACGGAATGATATTCAACCACATCGTTGGTTGCATGAAGTCGGCGGGCTATGTCTGGACGACGGATCATCAGCATTGCCGGGAGGCTCCGGTGGCCAGCAATCCGATTTGTTATCTGCCAAGCGGCGGTTTCGCGCGATTGGTCACCTCGGGGCAACTGGTGTTCGAGTAAGGTCGCGCTAGTTGTCGCTGGCGTTGAACGAAGACGGTCTTTGCGAGGAAGACGTCTTCGTTCGAATCGCGATAAGCTTGGGAAGCATGAAGATTCGGGGAGCGGGGACCGTGGGCAAGGGATCGTTGTCACGAGAAATATCGATGGCGCTGGGGTTCAAGGCGATCGCGCTGGCCTTGCTCTATTTGATGTTTTTCAGCGGGTCGCGCGTGGCGGTGACGCCGTCCGAGATGGTCGCGTTTTTTGGCGAGAGTCATTCGGCGGCTCGGTAAATTGGGAGGATGGGAGAAGGCGATGCTCGATCTCGACGTAGTGACGCTGTCGCGGCTGCAATTCGCGTTGACCGCGCTTTATCATTTTTTGTTCGTGCCGCTGACGCTCGGCCTTTCGGTTCTGCTCGCGATCATGGAGAGCGTCTATGTGATGACCGGGCGAAAGGTCTGGCGCGACGCGACGAAGTTTTGGGGAACGCTGTTCGGCATCAATTTCGCGATGGGCGTCGCGACCGGCGTGACGATGGAGTTCCAGTTCGGCACGAACTGGGCGCATTATTCCTATTATGTCGGCGATATTTTTGGCGTTCCGCTGGCGATTGAAGGCTTGATGGCCTTCTTTTTGGAGGCCACGTTCGTTGGCCTGTTCTTCTTCGGCTGGAGGCGGCTGAGCAAGGTCCAGCACCTCGCGGTGACTTGGCTCGTCGCGCTCGGCAGCAATCTGTCGGCCCTGTGGATTCTCGTCGCCAACAGTTGGATGCAAAATCCCGTCGGCGCTCGCTTCAACCCGCAAACGATGCGCATGGAGCTCACCTCCTTCTCCGAGGTTTTTTTCAATCCGGTCGCGCAATCGAAATTCGTCCATACGGTAAGCGCGGGCTACGTGACCGGCGCGATGTTCGTGATGTCCATCGGCGCCTATTACATGCTGCGCGAGCGGCACGTAGGCATTGCGCGGCGATCCATTTCGGTGGCGGCGAGTTTTGGCCTGGCGTCGGCGCTCTCGGTCGTCGTGCTTGGCGACGAAAGCGGATACACGGCGGGTTTCAGCCAGAAGATGAAAATCGCCGCTATCGAGGCGATGTGGGAGACGGAGCCGGCACCCGCGTCGTTCACGCTTTTTGGCGTGCCGGATGTCGCCAGCGAAACGACAAAATACGGCGTGAAAATTCCGTGGGTGCTCGGCCTGATCGCGACGCGCTCCATCGACGGGACGGTCGAGGGCATCAAGCCACTGGTGGCGGACGCCGAGCGGCGGATACGCAACGGTCTGCCCGCTTACTCCTGGCTCGAAAGGGAAGGCGGCGGGCCCACGGCCGAGGTTCCCGCCGCGCTCGAAGCTTCGATGGGCGACCTTGGCCACGCGTTTCTCCTGAAGCGCATCCGGCCCGACATAGAAAACGCGACCGATGCGCAAATTCACGCGGCCGCGATGTCGACGATCCCGGATGTCGCGGTGCTATTCTGGTCGTTCCGGATCATGGTGGCGCTGGGGTTCTACTTCATCGTCCTTTTCGGCTCCTATTTCTATCTGGTCAGCCGTCGCGGCCGGATACGGCCGTGGTTTCGCAAGCTGGCGATGTACAGTCTGCCGCTGCCGTGGGTCGCGGCGGAGCTCGGCTGGATCGTCGCGGAATATGGCCGCCAGCCCTGGATCATCGACGGCGTATTGCCGACATTCCTTGGCGTGTCGAAGGTTCCCGCGAGCAATGTTTTGTTTAGCCTCCTTGGCTTCGTGTTGTTCTACAGCGCGCTGGCCTTGATCGATCTCATTCTGATCGTCAAATATGTCCGCGTCGGTCCACGCGCCCAGGACGATAATTCGGTCACACAGCCCGTCCGGGCGACGGCTCATTAAGGAAGCATCGCCATGCTGTTCGATTACGGAACCCTGCGCGTGATTTGGTGGGCGCTGCTTGGCGTGCTGCTAATTGGCTTCGCCATCATGGACGGCTTCGATCTTGGCGTCGCGATGCTGTATCCTTTCGTGCCCCGATCCGAAACCCAACGCCGCGTGCTGCTCAACGTTATCGGACCCGTCTGGGAAGGCAATCAGGTCTGGTTCATTCTTGGCGGCGGCGCTGTTTTCGCCGCCTGGCCTCTGCTCTACGCCGCCTCGTTCTCTGGCTTTTATCTTGCGATGATGCTGGTGCTCATCGGCCTGATTTTGCGTCCGGTGGCGCTGACCTTTCGCGGCAAGATCGACTCTTCCGCGTGGCGGAGAAGCTGGGACGTCGCGTTTTTTGTTTCCGGAGTCGTCCCTTCCCTGGTGTTCGGCGTCGCCTTCGGCAATCTCCTGCTGGGAACGCCTTTCCATTTCGACAATAGTTTGCGGCTTGACTACGAGGGCGATTTCCTCGGTCTTCTCAATCCCTTCGCCTTGCTGTGCGGAGCCGTGAGCATCGTGATGCTGACGATGCAAGGCGCGAGTTTCCTCGCGTCGAAAAGCGAGGGCGAGGTCGCGCGGCGGGCGACCTGGTTTGGCGCTTGCGCGGCGCTGATTCTCATCGCGCTTTTGTCGGTCGCCGGCGCGTGGGTCGCTTTGCGCGTCGACGGCTTCGTCGTGCGCGGAGTCGTCGATCCGGCCGGCCCGTCCAATCCGCTTTGGAAAAGCGTGACGAGAGAAGTCGGCGGATGGCTCAACACCTATCGTCACACGCCATCGAGCCTCGTCGCGCCGCTGTTCGCCTATATGGGCGCTTTTGGAGCGGCCATCGCGCTCGCCAGGGGCGCGGCGAGAATTGCGCTGATCTTGAGCAGCGCGTCGGTCGCCGGGGTGATCGCGACCGCCGGCTTCAGTTTGTTTCCGTTCCTGCTGCCCTCGTCGAGCCATCCCGATCATAGTCTGACGGTCTGGGACGCCTCGTCCAGCCCGACGACATTGATGCTCATGCTGGTCGCGACCGTGTTCTTTCTCCCGATCGTGCTCGCTTACACAAGCTGGGTGTTCCATGTTTTGCGCGGGCCGGTCACCGAGGCCGGGATCGAGCGTGGCGACGACTATCATTACTGAACCGAAGGAGCGTCCCGATGTGGTATTTTTCTTGGATTCTGGGGCTCGGCCTTGCTTGCGCCTTCGCGATCCTCAACGCCATGTGGCTCGAGCTCGAAGAGCATAGCGAAGAGAAATAGACGGAGAGGCGCGTGCGGACGCGACGACAGGCTCTATCGCTGATCGGCGGCCTTTCCTTGCTCGCCGGCTCGGCGCGTGGGCAGGAGGGGCAGGCCTACCCGCTGCGCGCCGACGACGGCGCGGCGATCACGAATTTTCGCATCCCGGCGGAGCTCGACCCCGCGACATTGCCCGGAATTCTCTGGCGGGGGGCGAAATCGGCGGATGTCATTCTTTACGAGTTCTTCGATTACAATTGCGGGTACTGCCGGCAAGCCGCGCGGGAAATAGACGACATTGTCGCGCAAGACCCAAATCTGCGCCTCGGCCTGATCAACAACGCGATTTTGTCGATCGGCTCCGCGCAGGCGGCCAAGGTCCAACAGGCGGTGCTGAGGTTGCACGGGCCGCGCGCGGCCAATGATTTTCACGCCACACTGTTCGCGAGACGCGGCCAAGCCGATGGCGCCTCGGCCCTGGCCCTCGCGCGGGAGATGGGCCTCGATCCGAAGAAAATCGAGGAGAGCGGCGACAGTCCGTCGGTGGTGGCGGTGTTGACGCGGCAGGCGAGGCTCGCGGCCAGCCTCGGGATGGAGATGACGCCGTCCTTCGCGATCACCGGCGTCGCCCTGCTGGGGTGGCCCGGCAAGGCGTCGATGCGGGAAATCATCGCCAACGCGCGCAAATGCGATCATCCCGCCTGCGGCGCTTGATCGGTGGGGGTCCACGGTCGCGCGTCGACTTGCCTAGCCGCGCGGTCGAGGACTACACTTCGCGCCATGCGCCGGATTTCGATCGGGAGAATTTTGACCGCGGCGGTCCTCATCGCCCTTGGCTCCGCCGGCTCCGCCGCGAGCGGGGACGCGCCCGCGATCCTGCGAGGCGAAGACGGCCAGAATTACTTGGAGATACCGGGGATCGGGCGAATTCCGATTCCGCCGGGCGCGAAAGTGTTTCAGCCGCCCGCGGCTCCCCGTTTCGAGGGCGACAGCGCGGAACTGAAGCCCCGGGCGCGCGAAGCGGCGCCGAAGGCTCCGAAAACGGCGGATCAGGCCCGCGCCGCCGCGCTGGACGATTTGCTCGCGCGTTTGAAGAACGCCGCGGACGAGCCCGAGGCCCGGGCCATCGGCGCCAAAATCCTCGGCGTCTTCGCCGGCAACGCCTCCGACACGATAGGCCTGCTGACCGCCCGCGCCTTGGCCGCCGAGACGGGCGGCGCGCGGGAAGTGGCGCGGGCCTTGCTCGACTACGTGATCGTGCTGGACCCGCGGTGGTCCGAGGGGTTCGTCCGCCGCGCCCGCGCGAAAGCAGCCGTCGGCGATGGGCCCGGAGCGCGCGAGGATCTCGAAGCCGCGTTGCGACTGGAGCCGAGGCGGTTCGACGCGCTGAGCTTGCTTGGAGCCTTGCTGGAAGAATCCGGCGACAAGAAAGCCGCGCTGGCCGCCTATAGAGGCGCGCTCGCGCTCGACCCAAAGCAGGAAGCGTTGCAAAAGATTGAGCAGCGCCTGCGCTTCGACGTCGAGGGACGCGACATTTGACGCGCGTGGCGGAAGGGGGAGCGATGCGCGAAAACACGCCGTTGTCGAAGGAAACGCTGGCTCAACTCTTCACCGAAGCGCGCACGCACAATGGATGGCGCGACAAGGAAGTGTCGGACGCGCTGCTGCGCGAGGCGGTGAATCTCGCCAAATGGGGGCCGACAAGCGCGAATTGTTCGCCGCTGCGTATTGTTTTCGTTCGCTCGCCGGAAGCGAAGGCGAGGCTGGCGCCGACTCTGATGCCCGGCAATCTCGAGAAGACATTGGCCGCGCCGGCCACGGCCATACTGGCCTATGATCTCGACTTCTTCGAGAATTTGCCGCGGCTGTTTCCGGCCGCTGACGCGCGCGCGTGGTTCGTCGGCGATCAGGAACTGATCGAGGAGACCGCATTCCGAAACTCGACGTTACAGGCAGCTTACCTCATCCTCGCCTTGCGGGCGTTGGGGCTCGACACGGGTCCGATGAGCGGCTTCAACAGGGCCGCCGTGGACGCCGAGTTCTTTCCGGGCGGCGTCGTGAAGTCGAATTTTCTGCTCAATATCGGCTACGGCGAGCCGGCGAAACTTTATCCGCGCGGGCCGCGGCTGGAATTTGACGAGATGGCGTTGATAACGTGACCATCGGGAGTGCGCGCGGCGAGTTTAGTCGCGCGCCACCAACACCGAGCATTTGGCGTGTCGAACGATCGTCTTGGCGTTGGAGCCGAGCAGATAGGTGGACATGCTCGGCCGGTGCGATCCCACGACGATCAAATCAGCTCCCCAGGAGTCCGCTTCCGCCAGAATTTCGGGATAAATGGCTCCGAAGTGGAGCGCCGTCGACACCAGCTCCTTGGGATAGTCGACTTCGGACGCCGCCTTGGCCAACTCGCCCTCCGTGCTCTCGCGCAGACGTTGATCGAAATCCGCCGGCACATAGTCCATGAAGGCCAGCGGCGTCAGCTCCTGAACATAGACCAGGCGGATTTGCGCATTGTTCTGTCTCGCGATCTCGATGCTGGCCGCGATCCCTTTTTGCGTCATCGCCGGTTCGCTCAGATCGATTGGCGTCAGAATTTTTTTATACATATGAGCCTCCCCCGCCGAGCCGCCCCACGTGGTCGGCGATAGCCGACAAACGCGCGAATTAATTTAGCATTATCTCGCGCCCGCGTCCCGCCCGGCGCTCCTTCGCGTGGCTTCGACTATTGATTGGCCTTGGCGCGCAGCGCTTCCTGGATGGCCGCGAGCGCGGCGTCGATCGCATGCGCGTCCGGTCCGCCGGCCTGGGCGAGGTCCGGCCGGCCGCCGCCACCCTTGCCGCCCAGTTTCTCGCTGGCGACCCGAACGAAATCGACCGCGTTGAACTTCGCCACGAGATCGTCCGTCACGCCGACGACGATGCCCGCCTTGCCATCCGCCGAAGCGTTGGCGATGGCGACGACGCCGGTGCCAATGACCTTTTTGGCGTCGTCGACGAGGCTCTTGAGATCCTTCGCGTCGACGCCGCTAACGGCGCGGGAGAACAGTTTTACGCCCGCCACGTCGCTCACCGGCTGGCTGGCGCCGTCGCCGCCGCCCATCGCGAGCTTGCGCCGGGCGTCCGCGAGCTCGCGCTCCAGTCGTTTGCGTTCCTCGATCAGCGTCCCGAGCAGCGCCGGCGCTTCATCCAGCGG
>JBAUVQ010000422.1:0-6767 GCA_049583305.1 Methylocystis sp. | reverse complement strand
GGAGTCTGCGGCGAGGGGAACGCCGAATTGCTCGAAGACGGATCCATCGAGATCGAATTCGAATACGACAGCGGCGACGAGGCAGTCCTCAAAGCGACGCGGGACGGTTCTTCAACAGCCTGCTAGGACGATATTCAAGAGCAGGGGACGAATGCCGATCAAGAAAAGCCAGCGAACAATGAACTGGACGTCACCAAGTCGACGCATCTGTGATATTCGCCGAAAAAACTCTGGGATCATTGGACGGCGGCGTATCGTTTGCTCTCGCCCAGCAAGCTTCCGCGCTGGGCCATCTCAGACAAGGAGTCGAGGCAAAATGAGACAAATCTGGAACTTCATAAAGACGACGTTAATCGGAGGCCTTGTCTTCTTGCTTCCTATCGCGGCGACGATCGTCGTCGTCATGAAGTTCAGCGAAGTTGCCGTGAAGGCCGTGGCGCCCATTGCAAAGCGGCTGCCCTTTGCCGAGAGCGAGGCTATTATTATCGTTTACGCGTCGGCGACCCTGCTATGCTTGCTTCTGGCATTCGTAGCGGGACTCATCGCTCGTTCATTGCCTACCCATATAAATATCTCGCCGATGATCGAAAAACATATTACTAAATTCTTTCCGCCGTATGCCTTACTCCGCAAATACACGGATCGCTTGGCGGGCATTGAAACCAATGAAAATTTGAAGCCCGCGCTCGTGCTGGTGAACAACGTTTGGCAACTCGGATTCGTGGTGGATACTTTCGGAAATGACTACGTTACTGTTTTCATGCCGAGCGCTCCGGACCCATCATCCGGCGTGGTTCAAATCATCGGAATCGGAAATATCTCGCCGCTTGACGTTTCTCGTCAGGATGCTCTCGCATGCCTGAAGCGTTCTGGACGTGGTCTTCCTGGTCTTCTCTCCCGCTCATCTCTCAACAAGTAAGCGCTCCCACTCCGAATGCCCAGGGCATCGCCTCTGCGTGATTGTCGGAAGAACGGCCGAATGAAAACAAACGACCACGGCGCGGAGAATGTCGCGGGTCCTCATCAACTCCTCTGCGTTTGCCGCGAAATTGGGGACGCTCCACGCGGGTGATCCGCTCGAACCGACGCGAACGTCTTGATCACGCCGTCGTGTTTGGCGTGCGGCATTCGCGCCATGTGCTCCTTTCATGTATGGAATATTATAAGGCGCTCGGACTCGTCTCGCTGTGAGCAGGGGCGCTCCAGTAACGCGCTGCATTCAGGCCACCGCGGGATTCGACCGAATTTCGAAGTGAGAATCCGCCGTGGGGATTGTCCCCAACTGCGATATAGGCGAAGGTAAAGGCATAATCAGTTATTGTTGGTGCGTCTGGATCGCAGCCGGGAGAGTGAGATGAAGCCTGGATTGGGCCGCGTGGCCAGGACGTTTCGAGTTCTTTCCATTTTGACTTTAGGCGCGTTGGCGGCATTAGCGACGTCAGCCTCCGCTCAAGCGCAAAGCGCTCTGCCGAAGCCGACGCCTCCCTTCAAAGGAAAGATCGGCAAGACGTTCAAAGACTCGGTTCCGGACTTCCCGCAGCCGATCCGAGCGCCGA
Source organism: Methylocystis sp. (assembly GCA_049583305.1). GTDB lineage: Bacteria > Pseudomonadota > Alphaproteobacteria > Rhizobiales > Beijerinckiaceae > Methylocystis. The sequence continues at coordinate 5,211 of JBAUVQ010000422.1, read as the reverse complement.
AGGGAGCGCCTAACGTCGTCATCGTCCTCCTCGACGATGTGGGCTTCGGCCAACCGGGGACTTTCGGCGGTCCCATTCCGACGCCCAATCTCGACAAGCTGGCGCACGAAGGGATCAGTTACAATCGCTTCCACACCACGGCCATTTGCTCGCCCACGCGCGCGGCGGTCCTCACGGGACTGAACCACCACCAGGTCGGCTTCGGCACGATCACCGAATTGTCGACCGGCTATCCAGGTTACGACAGCGTCTGGCCGCTCGAGGCGGTGACGGTGGCCGAGGTGCTGAAGCAGAATGGCTACAGCACCGCGGCCTGGGGCAAATGGCACAACACTCCCGATTGGGAGACGTCGCCGATGGGGCCGTTCAGACGCTGGCCGACCGGAGAAGGTTTTGAATATTGGTACGGATTTCATGGAGGCGAGACCAGCCAGTGGGAGCCGCAACTTTTCCGCAACGAGACGCCCGTCGAGCCGCCAAAGAAGCCGGAGCAGGGCTATCACCTGACCGAAGACATCACCGACGACGCGATCGCCTGGATTCATCGGCAGAAGTCGATCACTCCAGATAAGCCTTTCTTTGTCTATTTCGCCCCCGGCGCCGCGCATGCGCCGCTGCATGCGCCCAAGGAATGGATCGATCGGTTCAAGGGCCAGTTCGACCAGGGCTGGGACAAGGTCAGGGAGGAGACGATCGCGCGTCAGAAAAAGCTCGGGGTCGTGCCGGCGGATGCGATCCTGACGCCTCGCCCAAAGGAGATCGAGGCGTGGGACGATCTTTCGCCGGATGCGAAGCGGCTTTATGCGCGGCATATGGAGGTCTTCGCCGGCTTTCTGGCGCATGCCGATCACCACATCGGACGCCTGCTCGACGCCATCGCCGCGCTTCCGGACGCCGACAATACGCTGATCCTCTACATCGCCGGGGACAACGGGCCGAGCGCCGAGGGCAGCCTCACCGGCACGCTGAACAATATGATGACTCAGAGCGGCATTCCGGACACCGTCAAGGGCCAGCTGCCTCAGATCGACGAAATCGGCGGGCCGAAGCACGAGAACCATTATCCCGTCGGCTGGTCTTGGGCCGGCTCCTCGCCGTTCAAATGGATGAAGCGGGTGCCGTCCCATTTCGGCGGCACGCGCAACGGCCTCGTCGTGTCTTGGCCGGCTCGCATCAAAGAAAAGGGCGGTTTGCGAACCCAGTTCCACCATGTGGTCGACATCGTTCCAACGATCTACGAGGCGGCGGGCGTCAAAGCGCCGACAAAGGTCGATGGGATCACGCAAACCCCTCTCGCGGGGGTGAGCATGCTCTATTCCTTTAACGCGGCGTCGGCTCCAAGCACTCGGCACACGCAGTATTTCGAAACGGGAGGCCACCGGGCTATCTACCATGACGGCTGGATCGCCACCGCCTTTCACGGCGTCCCCTGGGTGCTCACCGGATCGTCCGGCAATTTCGACGCCGACAAGTGGGAACTCTACAACGTCGACAAGGATTTTTCGGAAGCCGTCGACCTCGCCGACAAGGAGCCGGGCAGGCTGACGCAACTCAAGGCGCTCTTCGACAGGGAGGCGCGCAAGTTCAACGTTTACCCGCTAGACGACCGCTTCGTCGAGCGCGCTCTGACGCCCGACCGCCCGTCAGTGGTGCGGGGCCGCACGACATTCACCTACGCGCCGGGGACCACCCGGATTCCCGAAGGCAGCGCCCCGCCGATCTATCAGCGCTCCCACAAGATCACGGCGAAGATCGTCCTTCCGAACGACAAGACCGAAGGCGTGATCATCGCCACGGGCGGCGGCAGCGCCGGCTACACGCTCTACGTCAAGGACGGAAAGGTCGTCTACGACTACAATTTCTTCGGCAAGGCGCATTATCGCGTCGTGTCCGACATCCCGCTGCCAACCGGCGATGTGGAGATCGTCCTCGAGTACACGCAGAAGCCGTTCAAGCCGCTCGTGGAAAGCACCGGCGGGCCAGCCAAGCTGTTCATTAACGGCAAGCCGGCGGGCGAAGGCGAAATCGCGAATGTGACGCCGGGACGCTTCTCGGCCACCGAGACCCTCGACATCGGCATGGACCTCGGGTCCACCGTCTCACCGGACTATCACGACAAGGCTCCATTCGCCTTCACCGGCACGATAAAAGAGGTCACGGTGGAGGTAAAGTAACATTGCCGGGTGCGTAGGACTTGAACACGGCAATCCGCGATCTCCTCGCTCAACCGTCACGCGTTCTATCGAGGCAACAGACATGCTCGCTCGCAGTAAACGATTCAGCCATTTCGCGACGACAGCCTTCGCCGTGGCGCTTTGCGCCAATGTCGCCGCCGCGGACGATTATTCGGACGCTCTGCTGACGACGCCGCTTACGCCGGAAGCCTTGGCGAAGGGCAACGAAATTGACGCCTACGAGCAAGGCCTTCAGGCCTATGTCTGGGGCTACGCGCTGGTGCGGATGGAAAGCGTGGCCCGGCAATATACGACCGTGCCAAATCCAAAACCGTCAACAAGCTATCGCTCGCCGCTCAATCAGATTGGCTGGGCGCGGGAGCTTTCGACCGCCTCGGCCAAGGAAATCGAGACGCCGAACAACGACACCCTCTACATGAACGCGATCGTCCAACTTGACGAACCGTTTATTCTCTCCGTTCCCGATACGCACGACCGTTACTATGTCGTCGATGTCTTCAACATGTGGCAGGAGCTCGAGCACTATATCGGCCGCCGCGCCACCGGAACGGCGGCGGGGAGATTTGCGCTCGTGCCTCCGGGCTGGAAGGGCAAGCTGCCGGCCGGCGTGAAGCGGCTTGACGTGACCACCAAAAAAATCTGGCTGTGGGGACGGATCAGACTCGCCCAAGGCGAAGACGGCGCGCCGGTCCACGCTCTGCAGGACGGGTTCAAGCTCGTTCCCCTGGGCCATTACCGCAAGGCGGATGCTGAGCCGAAAGTGGCGGCATTGCCGCCCTTGCCGGAAATCGCCAACAATGAACTGGGCTTCTTCGTCCGCCTTGGCGCGGCGTTGAAGGAGAATTCCGTTAAGCCGGCGGACAAGGCGCTGTTCGCGCAGTTTGCGCGCATCGGACTCACGGAACAGGGCTTCGACTCTTCCAAACTCAGCCCCGATCGGCGCAAAGGCTTGGCGCGGACTTTGAACGACGGGCCGTTCGCGGCGCTATCCTCATTTTCGACCGCCGCAGTGAACCGCAACGGCTGGAGCTGGGCGACGGGTCTCGACAATTTCGGCTTCGATTATCCGCTGCGCGCCTTGGTCGCCGGGCCCTATATCGGCGGCCAGGGCGAGAAGGAAGCGATGTACCCCATTCGCTATTTCGACTCCGCTGGCAAGGTCCTGACCGGAGCGAATTCCTATACGATCCGTTTCGACCGGGCGCCTCCGGTTAATGCGTTCTGGTCGGTGACCGTTTATGACGCCAAGGACAAAATGCTCGTTGAGAATCCGATCGGACGCTACAAAGTCGGCAGCGACACGCGCGGTCTGAAGACGGCGCCCGACGGCTCCATCACCATTCGTCTGCAACACACCGCGACGGAAGGAAAGGACGCGGAAAACTGGCTGCCGACGCCGAACGGACCCTTCTATCTGCTTTTGCGCCTCTATCAGCCGAAAGAGGAAGTCCTGAACGGAACCTATCAGCTTCCGCAGGTCGTCAACCAGGCGCCGTCGGCGTCGGAAACCTCCGTGATCAAATAAAGCCAATTGCCCTGGGCAAGGGAGATGAATGTGGGAAAGCGCATTTTTATGACCGGTCCCGTATCTGCCTTGTCGGGTCTGCTGGACGCGATGACGCGCATCGGCTCGCGCCTGACGATCCAGCGAACCGCCGCGTTCGGCGTGACCCTGGCGGTCGGCCTGCTTGGGGCGATGGGAAGCCAGGCGGCGGAGGTGGTGGTCCGGCGCGACATTCTCCCGCCGCCAGCGGCGGAGTTCAAAGGCAAGATCGGGACGACCTACAAGGACTCGGTCCCGGATTTCGGCCCGGCCATGCCAGTCGCCGCGCCCGCGGGCGCTCCGAATATTGTGTTGATCGTGCTCGACGACGTCGGTTACGGTCAGCTCTCCTCCTATGGCGGTCCGATCCACACACCCAACATCGACCGCTTGGCCGCCGAAGGGCTGCGCTATAATAACTTTCACACCACCGCGCTGTGCTCGCCCTCCCGCGGCGCATTGTTGACCGGCCGCAATCATCACGAGATTGGGCTCGCCGCGATCACCGAAGCGGCGACGGGCTATCCGGGCAGCAATGGATCGATCCCCAAGAGCGCGGGCACGATCGCCGAAGTGTTGAAGCAGAACGGCTATAACACGATGGCGCTCGGCAAGTGGCACTTGACGCCGTACACCGCTTACACCTCGGCGGGCCCCTTCGATCATTGGCCGCTCGGCATGGGTTTCGAGAAATATTACGGCTTTCTCGGCGGCGAGACCGACCAATGGGCGCCGCTTCTGGTGCAAGACAATCATTTCATCGATACACCCAAACGTCCCGGCTATCATTTGTCCGAGGATCTCGTCGATCACGCCATTTCCGACATTCGCGACCAGCAGCAAGCCAATACCGGCCGGCCTTTCTTCATGTATCTGGCGCTCGGCGCCGCCCATGCGCCGTTGCACGCGCCAAAAGCCTTTATCGAGAAATATAGGGGCAAATTCGACCAGGGCTGGGACAAGGTCCGCGAAGAAACCTTCGAACGCCAAAAGAAACTGGGCGTCATCCCGGCGAATTCCGAGCTTCCGCCACGCAATCCAGGCATTGAAGCGTGGTCGGATCTCAATGATACGCAACGCAAGGTCTATGCGCGATTGCAGGAAGTCTTCGCCGGTTTCCTAGACCACGCCGACAGTCAGATCGGACGTTTGACAACCACGCTCGATACAATGGGCCTGCGCGATAACACGCTCATCATCGTGGTGTCGGATAATGGCGCGTCACAGGAAGGGCTGAAGAACGGCACCGCCAACACAGACCGCTATCGAAATTACTTTCCCGACACGGTCGAGGAAATGAGCAAAATGCTGGACAAGCTCGGCGGGCCGGAGACGGATCCCCACTATCCCATGGGCTGGTCGGCCGCTGGCAATGCGCCCCTCAAGCGTTGGAAACAGGATACGCACGCGGGCGGAAACACTGATCCCTTCATTGTCTCCTGGCCAGCGCGCATCAAGGATGCGGGCGCGTTC
>JBAUVQ010000421.1:0-24519 GCA_049583305.1 Methylocystis sp. | reverse complement strand
CCGCGTTGTAGAGCGTCGCGGCGATGCGGCCGGTCCCGGCGACGCCCGCGCGCGCCGCCACGATTTGCGTGGCCGCGGTTCCGATCGAGGCCTGCGACGCGGCGAAGGCCGCCGAGCCTGGCGGATTGTTGCCGCCATTGGCGAAATATGCCGCGATTGCAGGTCCATAGCCGCCGGGAGCCTGGACCGGAATCGCCGCGCCATTGACTGTGATTGTGTCCTGCGTCATTGCCGTTTCCTTTGGGTTCTCGGCGAGGCTTATGGGATCGCCACGGCTGCCGCTTGCGCGACCAACGCCGTGACTTGCACCGGGGTCAGCCCGATCGTCGCGCCGAGCGAGATCAGCGTCGTCGAGTTGGCGCGGATGACGCTATCGCCATGGGCGAAGAACGCCGTGACGGCGGGGTTGCCCAGCGCGGCGACGGCAGCTTGCGCGGCGGTCCATTGCGCCGTCGTCATCGCCGCCTGCAATTGCCAAAGCTGGCAGGACGGGACGGGCGCGTTGGCGGCCTGCCATGCGGCGACTTCGGCCGGCGTCGCGGCGCGGTCGCCGACCCGCATGTCTCCCTGGTAGATCGAGCCGTCAGCGGCGCCGAGCCAATATTGAGTCATCTCACCATCCTCGCGAGGCTGTTAGTTTGTATTTCCAATTGGCTGACGTGAGCGAAATATCCGCTCCCGTCGATTTGTTATATGCGTAGTATCCAGTCGATATTATTGGCGGAATGCCAATTATATTTCGCGATGTGAACACCCCGATAAGGTTCGCAAAGTCAATAGTATCGCCGACCGCATAGCCATTGTCGGCGGTTATGCATTGAACAAATAGATTATTAGAGCCTGCGGTTGCGCCAATATTTGAATTTTTACTGATCTGCGCCGTGGGCAGAGTCGCCGTCCAGCCGCTGTCGTAATAGCCGTTGTAGGCGTAGGGCACGGTCGAGGTGATCGCGCTCGACCCGGCGATGCTCTCGCCAAAAACGACCAGCACGGTTTGCGGCGCGGTCGTCCCGTTGCCGAGATAGCAGGCGTGCTGGCTGATGTTGCAGGTGATCTGGCCGTTGGCGATGCTGGGTGTCCCGCCGAGCTGATAGATTGGGACCAGCGTCGTGACGGCTGGCGTGACCGTGCACGCTCCGCCCGAGGTGGAGAGCGTCGCATAGTTGAAATTGGTGACGCTGGCCGTGTCGGTCCACGAGAGCGAATTGCCCACCAACCCGCAGGTGATGTCATGCGGCCCATAATTGGAGCCGCCGATGTCGCCGGCCCAACCGGTGAAAATAAGCGGCGCGGACGACGTGACATTCTGCGTCGTCAGGGTGAGCGAGGCGCTGGTCGCCGGCAGGAATGTCGGCAGGCCGGTGTCGATCGTCGCGGTTTGCGTGCCCGACTGCGAGCCCGAGGTGGCGATGTTGGTCCCTGCGAGCGCGTTGGCCAGCGAGGTCGAAACCGAGAAGCTGGTCGAGGTCAGGCCGGTCAGCGAGACGTAATAGACCGTTCCCGCCGCGAGCCCCGTGGGCAGCGCGCCCGTGGTCGAGAACATGACCGGCGTTCCGGCCGTGACCGGCGGTCCGCCCCACGACGATATGACGCCGGGCGTGGCGATCGAGATCGAGACCGCGCCGGCGAAGATCGTCGGGCCGCTGGTGACCGTCTGGCGCACGGCGACGGGGCGGCCGGAATAGTCGATAGCGCAGGTTCCGGAGCTGGTGATGGCGCCGCCAACGAGCCCCGCGCCGCAGGTGAGACTCGTCACCGTTCCGTTGCCGGCGCCCGCGCCGATGTTGCCGCGCGCGGCGGATTGCGCGCCCGATCCGGCCGCGGCGATTTCGCTGAGATCGTTGCTTATCAGCAGCGCGCCGGCGACGGTCGGCGCGGCTTGGACGCGCTGCCAAGCCGTCCCGGAATAGATAATGATATCGCCCGCCGACCAGGTGGAATTGCCGTTGATCGTGGTCGTTCCCGCCACGGAGACCATGTAATAATTGCCGGACGTTCCGACCCCGGAGGCGATCGCCGGCGAATTGGTCGAGGCGTTCCATGTCCCCAGATAGGCTATGCCGTTGGGATAGGAGCAAGCGGGCAGCGAGAAATCGAGAATCGGCGCGAGGGTGGTGCCGCCCAGCGTCACGCTCGGCGCGGTGGTGCAGCCAACGACGCTGGTCGAGGTCGACCAAGCCGGATTGAGCCCGTAGATCAGGCCGGACAGTTTGACCCATGAGCCGGAGCCGGAGGCCCCGGTCTTCATGTAAATGCCGTCATTGCTCGACGTCGGATCGGCGAACACCGTCGCCATCGCATTGGGGCCTGGCGTGAGGAACGCGTCGAGATTGGCCAGCGTGTCGAACGCCGACGCGCCGCTCGCCTGCGCCGCCGCCAGCGTCTGCAATTCGTTCTCGACCAGCGACCCCCAGCCGCGAATCAGCGATTTTTGCGGGTTGTAGACGCCGGAGGCCATGACGCCGGGCGTGTTGTAATCGCGCCAGACATTATTGGCCGAGCCCGGCGTCGGCTGCGATTGGCCGAAGGCGGCGGCCGTGAACAGCGCGCAAAACAGCGCGGCGAGGCGGAGCAATCGCATCGGTTGTTCCTCTTGGACTTTAGGGGATCGTGACGTAGTTCGGCGCGTTCATCGCCGAGGGCGTGCCGTTCTCGATGAACCAGCCTTGCACGCTATAGCGCTGGCCGGACGTGACGGCGTTCGATTGCCGCACCCATTGCGAGATGATGGTCGGCATGATCTGCGTGGCGCCGGTCGGATTTCCAGAGCCGTCGACCGGCGTATATTGCACGTAATATTGCAACTGCGTGTCGGCTGGCGGCAGACCGCCGACGGTCGCGGTGGCGTCGATATAGTAAGCGGCGTCGATCGTCACGACCGCGATGACGGGATTGTCCGGGCCTTGCACCGCGCTTGGCAGCGTCGGCGCGACCAGCGGCGTTTCGTTCGGGCTGACCGGATCATAGGGCATCAGCACGTCGATATAGTCGTTGGCGCCGACCTGAGCGAGATCGAACGCGATCCGTTCGCCCTTGCCGGCAACCCTCGCCTTGGAGGTGAAGCGGAAAATGCCGGATATGCCCGTCGCCGCGCTCGATACATTGACGACCAGCTCGCCGACCGCCTTGAGCAGCGACGGCCCTCCCTCGATCGACAGTTTGAGCGACGGGTTTTGCCGCATCAGCACGCGATAGGCGAGCCGATAAGCTTGATCGGGACTCGCGACCTCTTTCAGCGTCACGGTTTGCGGGCGCTCGCCGACCAGCGCGATCGAGGCCGCGTCGGTCGCCGGGACGCCGGGAATCATCTGATAGTTTTCGCGCGGCTCCATGTAGGAGGGCGTCACGTAATTCACTTCGTCGAGGCCGGCGGTCAAATCCTGGAACGAATAAACCGCGATGTCTTCATCGGTAAGGGTGATGGTGGGCTCGAGCGCCTTGGCGCACCATACATTCCATAGGCCCGCGCCATCCTCCCACACTGTCGCGTCGCAGGCCGCCTCCAGCCGCGCCATTACGTCCTTGACGGCCTCGCCCATGTTCCATTGCACGTCGCAGGAAAAACGTGCTTGCGTTGCTCCCTGATTGACCGTGCCGAGCGTCGTCAGCGCGCCGGTGGTTGGATTGGCGTAGGAGACGCTCCCCGCGCTGGCGGCGGTGACCGGGAAGGTTCCGTTGTAGCCCTCTGGCGCGCAACCGGCGACGAGGACCGAATCGCCCACCGTCAGGGTTTGCGAGCCGTTGAACAGAATGGTCGCGGTCGAACCGTCGCCCGAGGCCGATGTCGCGAGGTAAGTCAGGCCGAACGTCGCGACCGGCGCGTCGCAATAATCCGCCTCGGTCGCGACGCTGGCCCAATCGATTAGATCGGGCGGTATCCGCGCGCCATCGTAATGCGTCATATACCAGAACAGGATCAGGACCGCGTTGCGCGACCATTTCCATGTCGTCTTGTCGGCGAAACTTTGCGTCGTATCGCGCGGGTCGAACACCGGCGCGCCGCGCGCCACCACGGAGATTTGCGGATTGCCGCGCGGATAGGTGGCGAAGCGGTTGACGATGGTCGCGCCCCCGATCGCCATCGCGTAGATGCAGGCGAGATTGCAGCACTTGAAGCTCGAATTCCAGTATGAGCCCCAAAAATAGCTGGCGATTTGCGAGACATAGCCGTCCGGCGAACCATTGCCGAACTCGAAGCACATCGCCGGCATGAAGCCGATGGGGTAGTTTAGATCGGTGAAATAAGGACCGCTGCTGCCAAATTGCAGTGTAACGGCCTGCGTATACATATAGGTCCACTTCATGCCGCCGGTGGGCCATTGGACGTTCGGTCCGATGGCGGCTTGGGCGACCACGCCGTTGATCGCGCTCGTCAGATAAGGGAAGTTCGCGCCGGCCGGTCCGAGGTAATCCGACATATCCTCGCCGTCGACCAGCCATGTTTCGAGGCCGTCGATCGGTTCGCAATTGATGATCGCGCCAATCAGCAGATGCAGGCCGTCCGGAGCCTCGTAGAGATGCTGAATGCCGCCGAGCATGACGCGGCCGGCGGAATAATAGCGGGGCACGATGGCTTGCGGGCCGATCGATTGAAGCGTCGGCCAGATGATGTGGCCGGGCTCTTGCTTCTGTTCGCGTCTCGACTTGAGCAGCAGCGACGCGCCGATCGAAAGGCCCGCCCCGGCCACGCTCGTCAACAGGCTCCCGACCGTCAGCGAGCCGATCAGCGGCATGGTGGCGACGGCGGCCGGCAATACGGCCGCGACGAGAACTCCGACTACGGGCGGCAAATCATTCTCCAAGCCCTTTTGATCGGGAAGCGGCCAATCCGCACCTCGCCGAAGCCGCCGATGACGAAAAACGACCCCATGGAGAGGCCGATGATGCGGTCCATCGCGCCGTCGTTGATGCAGTCGACGACGCCGATATCGCCGATGCTGGCGTCTTCCGGCGCGATCTCATCGAGCCCCCAGCGCGCGGCGACGAGCGCGGCGCAGGTCGTCACGTCGTTTTTGCGCCACAGCAGCAGCTGCGCCAGCGGCCGGAGCGGCTGATGGCCATGCAGATGCGCCCAGGCGACGACCGGCTCGCTGCACAGCGTCCGCGCCGACATCGGAAAGGCGCGGTAGAAGGCCGCGGGGGTCATCAGGACCAGGCGCTGACGCGGGCGGGGCCGCTGTAGCCGGCGAGCCGCGCGAGACCGTTGTCGCCGGGATAGCGGGCGACTTGATCGGCGTAATTCAGATAGCCGTTCGGCGCGCGCCAGCGCGAGACCAGGAAGGATTCGGCCACGAGCGTGATCGTCACGCTGCGCGCGGGATTGTCGAACCGCGTCACCATGTGATCCATGACCATGGTTTGCATCACTTCGGGAACATCGGCGAGCGTCCAATCGGGATTGAAGCCGAGGAAATAGAGCGAGAGCGTGCGGCCCTTCAGCTCCGTCCCCTGATTGGCGGCGAGCGCCGCGAACGACGGATCGAGCCCGGAAACGATGATTTCCAGCGCTTGCGACGTATCGCCGACACCCAGATTTATGCCCTTGATGTCGCCGACATTGCCGACGGCTTGCCAGACATTGCCGTTTTGATCGGTGAGCGGGCCGTTGCCCTTCCAGACATATTGCGTCCCGCTGGCGAAATTGAAGCACAGGCCGAACGCGCCGCGCACGTTTTGCTCGGTGACGCAGGCCTGCAGCAGCGCCGAGAGATTGCTCATGGCCAGCGCATCTCGATAAAGCTCATATCGACCGCGCCGACGCGCTCGAACGCCATGCGCTCGACCACTTCCGCCTTGCGCGGGTCGACCGTGCATTTGACCACGGGCGCCTCGGTCCAGACGGGATCGCCAACCGCGACCGGGTTTCGCAAATAGGGCCAGATTTGGCAGTCGAACGAGCCGGGGACGCTGGACGATGGCAGCACGCTGGTCAGCATGTGCGAACGCTCGTAGAGCCCGATGAATTGCCCCGCCTGAATGTTCAGCGAGGAACCCGGCGTGATGGTGATCAGCGTCGCGCGCGGGTCGGCGGCGGCGGCGATGGAGAAGTCGACCGCCTGATCCATCAGCGCCGAGCCGTCGGAGAAGATCGAGCCATCCGAGAACGGGACCGAGCCGGGCTCGGCCATGTTGGCGAGATAGCGCGGCGTCATCAGATAATCGAACATCGGCACGTAGACCGGCATCAGCGGCGCGCAAACCGCCGCCGTCAGCGCGCGGAATACGAGACGCCGCGCCGGCAAGCGCGCGAGTTCGATGTCCATGAACTCGAACCGCCAAAGGCCGGCGTCGGCGACCATGCTTTGCGCGCCGCCGCCGACCGACTCCGGGCCGATATTGACGGGATGCGCCCGCCGCCGCTCTATCGTGCGCGGCGCCAGCATCGCCGGCCAGATCGGGATGTTCGGATTGAGCGCCATCAGGACGAGCGGCGCGATTGCGAATCGAGCATCGAAGGCAGCCGCGCGTTGTTTTGCTCGATGCGGCTGGTCACGATGAAGTCGACGTGCCCCGCGGTGAGTTGCGGCGCGACATCGACGCCGGCCGCGTAATTGTGGACGTTGATATTGGGTGAACCGGCGTGAGACATATTGGCCGCGAGGTTCTTTTGCTGCGCCTGGTTCATGACGATCTCGCCCTCGTGCACCACGGCGCCGACCGCGCCGCCGTCGGCGAAATGCGGCAGCAGCGCCGCGAGCATCGAAAAGATGTCGCCGCCGCCGGTTTGCGGGAACGGACCCATCGCGCCAGCTGGCTGGCCGGCGAAATTATTGGGAGCGCCGCCCGAAAACGCCGCGCCGCCCGCCGCGAAAATCTGGCCGAACAACCCGCCGGTCGCGCCATCCTTGGCCGCCGTCCCGAATATGCCGGCCAGCGGCCCCTGCCCCATCAGCGAGGCCTTCAGCCCGGCTTCGGCGAAGGCCCTGGCGACGTTCTTAATTTCATCGCGCAGCCGCGCGTGCTTGGTGATCAAGTCGTCGACGGTCTTGAAGGCCTCATCGGCGAACATCGCCTCGGCCTGCTGCATCGCCTGCTTGGCCTTGGTGGCGTCCTCGATCTTTTGCTTCAGCTCGACATGCGCCTCGGCCAGCTGGATGATTTTCTGGCGCTCTTCGTCGCTCAGCGCCGCGCTCTTGCGCGAACCTTCGGCGGCGGCTTCCTTGGCGGCCTCCTCCGCCTTGGCGAGGTCGATAGAGATTTGGCGCTCTTTCGCCGTCTTGCCGATCGCATCGGCCTCGCCTTGCAGCGCGGCGTTCTCTTTTTCGAGCGTCTTGATGTATTTTTCCACGTCGTCGGTTTGTTCCGACGCGGCTTTTTCATGCGGGGCCTTCGCCTCCTTCGACGTGTCGACGATCGCCGGACGCTCGATATCGCGGATGCTCGGACGCTTGGGCGGCAGCGGCACATCGGCGGGGTGGCGGTCATTGCCCGCGCCCTGGAACTCGAACAGGTCCGGCAGCGACTTTTGCTCTGTCGCGGCGAAGGGATTCGTGGTCGCGAGACCGGTCGCCGCGGCAACCTCGTTCATCATATGCGCGGCCTTGGCGAATAGTTCGACAATGCCGGTCCAGATGTTCTCGATCTTGATGCTCGCCTCCGCCAGCCCGGCGAGATTGGGAGCCATTTCGTTCTTTAAGTGCTCTTGCGCGATACGGAGCGCCTCATTCGAGTCTTTCTGCGCCTGCAGGATGTCATTGCCCCAGACGTAGCCGGCCTGTTTCGACGACTCGACATAGCCTTCGATATCGGCCTTCCCCGATTTGATCGCGTCGACGATCTTGTAGCCGGCCTCGCCCCATGCCTCGGCGGCGATCTTGCCGGCGTCGAGAGTGAGCTGCGTCGCGCGGACCTCGCGGCCCTGTTCGCGCATCGCGTCCGCGCCCTTGAGATAGTCTTGCACCAGTTCGAGCGCGGCGCGTTGCACGTCGTCGGCGGTCATCGCGTCATGCAAGTGGCCATAGGCCTGCGTCGCGAGGCCAAAGTGGTTTTGCAGTTCGTCGGCGGCGCGGATCAGCGGGCCGATGTCGTCACCGGAAAGCTCTTTCTTGGCGACGTCGCCGAGATGCGTCAGCGCCGACTCGGCTTCCTTGGCGGACAGGCCGAAATGCGCCGCCTGTTCGATCCAGGCCTGAAACAGCGTCGCGGATGTTCCGGTCTTGGCGGCGCCGGCGATGATGTTGTTTATCGCCTGGAATTGCTCCTCCATGATATCGAGGGCTTCTTTCAGGGCGAGACCGCCAACGGCGACGCCAAGCAGCGCGAGCTTATAATCGGACAGCAGCTTGATGCCGATCGCCAGCAGCGGATGATTGACCGCGAAGGCGACCTTGAGCCCTTCCGCCATGACTTGCGCGCCGAGCTTGACGTTATTCATATTGGTGACGACGCCGACCAGTTCGCGCCCCAATAGTTTCGCGCCGTCCGCGCCGGCCGAGACCAGCCCCTCGCGGATTTGCTTCGACGAGCCGATCGCCGCTTGCGCGATCAACGCGAAATTGCGCGGCGCGTCGGCGGCGAGCGCGGAGATAGCCTCGCGCATCCCCGACGTGTCGGCGCCGAATTTCAGCGTTAGGGGCGCCGACGCTCCGCTCATTGCCGCTCCTTGAAATTGTAAAGCGCGCGGTGGAAGTCATCGGCGCTCGGCGCTTCGTCGTCGGGCTCGCCGTTCTTGGCGCGCAGCGCCCGCAGCACGGCGACGAAATCGGGGTAGGTCATTTCCCGCACCGCCCGCGGGGAAAGCCCGGCGGCGGCGCCGGCGAAGATCAGGGAGGAGAGGTCGCCGGGCCGTTTGTCGTCTCCTCCGGCGCTTTTTTTGGCAACGCCCCCGCCGACTCGACAATGCCCTCGATCAGCGCATGCAGGATTTGCGCGGCGAGGCCGGCGTTCTCGCCGAGCGGCCTGGAGTCGACGTAATTCTCCATCAAAATATCCGCGAGGCCGGGGCCAAGTTCGCCGTTGTCGCCGCCGATCAATCCGAGGCGGATCGTCTCGCGGACATCGGCGAAGCGATATTCGGCCAGCGCGAAGCGTTTCAGGATCGCGCCGACGCCGGCCTCGCATAGCTGTTCGAGTTCGCCGACCTCGCCGAGCCGCAGGCAAAAGCGGCGGCGCTTGCCGGCGAAATGGGCGTAAAGCACCGTCGTCTTGGCGACGGCCTTGGGGGCTGTCTTGCTGGCGGTCATGGCGATCAGCTATTCGCGGTCCAGGCCGGCAATGGCCCCTGACCTTCGAGCTTGGCGGTGAAGGTCACCGTGCCCGAATCCTGCTTGACATTGCCGAGCGAGGTTAGAACGACCGCGCCTAGATAGGAGCCGCCGCCCTTGGCGCCAGCCAGCGTTCCATTGCCGTATTGTATCTCGACATTATGCGGATTGCCGTCGAGCCAGCCCTCGAGAGTCTGCATCGCGAGATAATCGCAACGGCCGGAAATATCGAGGTCGAAGCTCTGCATCTTGGCGACGGAAAAGCGCCCCGGAAGATTGGTCGGATTGCTGGCGTCGACCTCGCCATGCTTTTCGGTTTCGATCGCACGGGCGAAGTTTTGCGAGGTCGCGATCACCAATTGCGTGAACACTTCCGGCGTCGCGCCATTGCCGAGCAATATCGTGAACGATATGCCCCTTTGGAGATTTGGATAGGCCGGCGTGGTCATGGTGAAGTCTCCTATTAGCCCGCCACGACGGCGGAAATATCGCAATAAACGAGCTTGGGATTTAGCGGGTCGATCACGTCGCCGCCGAGCATGATCCACGCCGCCTGTTGCTGGCCATAGGGCGCGGGCAGCGTCAGCAGCGAGTTTTCGATCGCGTCGGTGAGCGCGTCCATGACAGTCCAGGCCTCGTCGCGGCCGGGCTTGGTCGACGCAGCGTAGAGGCGGACGCGCAATTGCCACATCTCCGGCTCGATGCGGGTCGCGGCGATCGGGCCGACGAAGGCCCAAGGGCTTATCGGCGCTTCTGCCGCCCTGCCGGGATTTTGCGGCATTTCATCCCAAAGGCGCTCGCCGATCAGCGCCGTGACGGCCGGGACGCCAAGCAGATAGGCGATTAGCGCGTTTTTGTAGACATGGGCGGCGATCATTCGAAGCCCTCGCCGCTCGCCGCGTCGTCACCCCAGCTTTCGGCGTCGCGGGCGCGGTCGCCGAGCACTTGATTGGCCGCCGGGAAGAAGAACGGCCGCGCCGCCGTGCCGGAATGGGTGCGAAGGGAACGCCGGGTTTTGACCTTGGCGGTTCCTCGCCGCAGGAATGTCGCGTTCTCGCGGTCGGGATCGAGGGAAATTCCGCCCTCGAACGAAGTGATTTCCGACCGCGCGCCCCGCTCGCCGCCCCTCGTGCCGAATTCGACGAAACGGGCGTAATCGGCGGTGTTGCCAGTCTCGTGGACGGCCGACGCGCGGAACTCGGAATAATCGTCGTAATTCTCGCCGCCGATGCCCGACAGCAGCCTTCCGGTATCGACCGGCACGAGGCCGCGCGCGATGTCGATCATGCGATCCAGCGCCGCCGTATCGGCGTGGCGGGCCTTTTCTTCCATCTTGACGACGGTGCGAGTTAGCGACATCACGACTTGCGGCCAGCCGACAATGCCGGTTTGCGACGACGTATCGAACAGCGCGTAGGCCGAGGGAGCGAGCGCGGCGACGCCCTCCGACACGGTGAAATGGGTGAGCGCGCTCAACCGACCCTCCGCGTCGCGGTGATGGTGATCGAGCCGGTGGCGCGATCGGGCGGCGCGACGGTCTTCACGTCATAGGTCATCACGCCGGCCATCTCCTCGAAACTGGCGTAATTGCCGATGGCGAGGCGGTCGGCGGCGCTGATTGTGCGGTTGCGCGCGCCGTCGTTGACGCGGACGGTGATGGTGGCCTCGTCTTGCGCGAGACCGGCCTCGACCATCTCGCGGCCGGACATATAGCGCCAGTCGCCATTGGTCTGGAACGCGATTTGATAAGGGCCGCGCGCCGAGCCGTTGACCGGCGGGTCGAGAACGGTTCGTTGCAGGATCGTCATCAGCCGCGCGTTTTGATTGAAGCGCATGGCGCCCCTTTAGCGTTTTCAAGCGAAGTGGATGCCGGTTCGCGTTAAGAAAACGCGGCGAATGACTCTAAACGCTCATGTTGCGATAGGGCGCGAGCAGCATGTCGACCGCCGGGTTCTCGACCAGATTCGCTTGCACCTTGGCGTCGCGGTTCGAGAACATATCGCCGACGATAAGCAACATCGCCGAGGTGATCGGCGCCGGGATCGCGGCGGCGTTGGCCCAACCTGCCTGGACGTCTATGAGCCAGGCGGCGGGGTCTCTGTCCGCGCCAGGCCAGGGCGTCGCCACGCTCGCCGGACGCATGACGATCAGGCTGTCGCGGCCGATGCCCTTGCGAACCGCATAGAGGCTGGGGTCGAGCGTTTGATAGGTTCCGGCGTAGAGATATTGCACCGAAACAACCAAAGGCGCCGGGCCGCGCGAAAATTCGAAGCGGTCGCGGCCGCCGCGATGTTCGAACGCGGCCTGCCAAGTCTGTTGCAACAGCGCGCGGCCAAGACGCCCCTCGACATGCTGCTGCGCCGTCAACATATAGACTTGCAGGATCGCGTCGTAATCGGTGATGTCGAGATCGATCCGGCAATGCCCCTTGACCGCATCGAAGTCGAGCACGAGATCGCCTGGCGGCGGCGTGACGAGCGTCCATGCCGGGAGGGAGATCACGCGCCGGGCGCCTTGGCGGGCTCGGCTTTGGCGGGGTCAACCTTGGCGGCCTCGACCTTGGCGGGTTTGGCCTTGTCGGCGAGCTGAGCCTTCAGCTGGTCGATTTCCGCCTGACGATCGGACAGCGCGCGCGCATGTTCGTCGCCGAGCTGGTCGAGCTTGGCGGCATGCCCGCCCTCTAAATCCGCCGCGCGCGCCTGAAGGGCCCTGGCGAGCTTTTCCAGATCCCCAGACCTCGCTTCCGCCGCCGCGCGGGCATTGGCGTGTTCGGTGATCGCGTCCTTATAGGCGTCGCGCTCGCCCTCCGCGCCGGACACGCGGCCGTTGGCGGCTTCCAGCTTGGCCTGCATCTCCGTCACCGCGGCGCGGTGGCCGTCGCGCTCGGCGGTGACCTGGCGCAGCGCGACCATGAGGCCGTCGATGGTTTCGACCGCCTCTTCTTCCGGCTTCGCCTCGCTGGCGAGACCGGCCTCGATCCACTTGCGGCCGATTTCGTCGCCGGGGACGAGAATATTTCCGGTCTTGTCGTCGACGACCGTCAGCTTGTCGGCGTCGATGATTTCGTTCTTCTTGACCGACCAACGGTCGCGCGCCATCGCGACATTCATTTTGAGCTTCATGTCTCGCCTCGTGTTTTCAGGGGGAAAAGCGGCCCGCGCCGGGCGCGCGAGCCGATGGGCGGGATTTACGTCGCGGAGTTCACGAAGCCCTTGATCACGTCATTGGTTTGGCTGATCAGCTGGCCGTCGGAGCGCATATAGGCGCCGAAGCCGACTTGCATCTTGCGCGCGTAAGCCGAGTCGGTGAAGCGCAGGATCATCGCCGCCATGACGTCGCGGATCATGTAATATTCGAACGCGCCGAACAGCATCGGCATGTTGCCCGCGCCAAGGCTCGGCATGTCCTGATTAATGACATAGGGCGTGCCGTAGATTTCGTCCGGCTGCATCTTGCCCGGCTCGATGCTGGAAGAAGTCGCCGGCAGCCACAGCGGACGGCCAACGGTATCGGTCAGCAGCTTGATCGCCTTCAGCGTCGAATCATTCATCATGAAGCGGCAGGAAGGCAGCTTGCGATAGGCCGGGTCGATCGAATGATACAACTGGACGATGAAGGCGTCGGAGATCGTCGCGGTGTTGCCGGTCGGCGCGGTGTAGCCCGTGCCGGCGGCGGCGACGACGCCCTTGGGCTGGGCCGGCGTGCCGCCGGATCCGGTTCCATTGGTGAAATAGGTGTTTTGGCCGCGCGCCAGCGAGGTCGTCAGCATATCGAGAATGGCCGCCTCGATATCGACCGCCGCGTCCTGCAGCACCTGCAGCGAAACCGGCAGGGTGCCGCTGGCGAACATATAGGCGTTCAGCGTGACCGAGCCGAACGCCTGGTCGATGGCGCCGTCCGTCGTGTTTTCCGTCAGGATCGTCGCGGAGAGCGCGGTCGGATCATAGGTCGCCCATGACAGCGGATTGCCGCCCTCGGTGGCGATGACCTTGGCCGCGTCGCGCATGCCGCCAAAAGCTTTCAGCTTGGCGATCAGCTGCGGCATCACGGTCGTTTGGATGAAATAACCGGCCGTGCCGCCCGATTCGGCGATGTTCTTGACGCCTTGCTGACGCCCCGGCCGCCAGTTCGGGTTGGCGAAGAACGTCGCCTTGTCGGTGTTGGACACGCTGATCGACATGATTTCGTCGAGATTGGCGTTGGGCAGCTGGGCGGCCTTTTCCGCGCCGTGGATCAGGCATTGCGCCAGCACGCGGCGCGCGGCCGACATTTTGAAATGCTCTTCGTCGATGCTGCGGCCGGAGCGATCGGCGGCGGCGCGGGCGTGGACCTCGACGTTGTTGGCGTCGTCGAGATCGATCAAGCTCTTCCACGCGCGGATTTGGTCGTCGAGGTCGGAGGCGCGCTGGGTCTTGGCGTTAACCTCATCCTTGACCTTCGCCCAGCCCTCTACATCTTCCCGCGAGGGCATGAGATTGCGGATTTCCTTGCCGAGATCGTCCCTTTCCTGGCGCAGGGCCTGAATGCCCTTCGCGTCGACATGAGCGTTCATTTTAGTTCCTTTCGGGGGGATGCGCGCGAAGGCGCTATTCGGCGAAGGGCCGAAGTTTTTTGGGCCTTCCTCGCCGTTTCCTGGCAGCTCGGAAGGCCCGGGCTCTCTGGTTATCTCAGGCGGCGAGCAGTCTCAGCCGGATTTCCATCTGCTCGCGCTCGGTCTGGTATTGCGCCCACAGCTTTTGGCGCTCGGCTTCCGCCTCGGCTTCGGTCTGGGCTTCGGCGGCTTCGACCAACGCCTTGGGCGCGTTGCGATAGGCGGAGAGGTCGTAACTCGCCTTGGCCTTGGAGGGCTTCGACATCAGGCGGTCGCAAAACCCCTTGTCGACCGCTTCGTCGGCGGACATCCAGGTCTCGGCGTCCATCATCGCCTTGATGTCGCGCGTCGCGATTTTGGTCTTGCCCTTGTAGTCCTTGGCGATGTCGTCGCCCACGGCGTCGAGCAGCGCGGCCGTGCGGCGCATTTCCGCCGCGTCGCCGACGCCGACACCCCACGGGTTGTGGATCATCACCATCGCGCCCGGCGCGATCTCGACCTCATCGGCGCCCAGCATCAGGAAGCTCGCGGCCGACGCCGCCAGCGCGTCGACATGGGCTATTGTGCGCCCGGGGAATTGTTCGACCGCCGTCTTGATCGCCCGCGCCTCGAATACGTCGCCGCCCGGCGAGTTGAAGCGCATGTGCAGCGTCGAATCCTTGGTGGCCTTGAGGCCGGCGATGGCCTTGACCATTTTGCTGGCCGTGACTGTGTTTCCGTCATAGTCCCAGCCGCCGATTGTCCCGTAGACGTAGAGCGTCGACTCCATCGACACATCGCCGCCGTCCGGGCCCTCGCCGAGTTCCTCGCTCGGAACGTCCTCTTCCTCCGCGCCGCCGTCGCCGCCATAACCGCGCACGAGGCGGAAAGCGGAGGACGAAACGCGGTTGGCGTTATAGAGCTTGAAAAGCGGATTCATCATTCGCCGTCCTTATTGTCGCCGTCCTTCTTGGGCCGCGCCGGCTTGGCCGGGTTCGGGTTGCTCTTGCCGTTATCCGGAGCCGTCGGCGCC
The DNA here is from genome assembly GCA_049583305.1 of Methylocystis sp. Classification (GTDB taxonomy): domain Bacteria; phylum Pseudomonadota; class Alphaproteobacteria; order Rhizobiales; family Beijerinckiaceae; genus Methylocystis. The sequence continues at coordinate 9,713 of JBAUVQ010000421.1, read as the reverse complement.
GACGCGCCCCATTGCAGCGGCTTGTCGAATTCGGGGCCGAGCGGCTCATAGCCTTCGTCTTGGCGCGCCTCGTTTTGGCTGATGAAGCCCGGGCCTTGCGCGCCGCCGAGGGCGATTTGCAGCGCCTCGTAACGGCTCTTGATGTCGCCGCGCAGCAACGACTGGCGGTCGAATTCGCAAAAATGGTTGGGGTCGTCGAGGAACAGCTTTCGATTGAGTTCGACCTCGATCGCGTCGAGATGCGGGCCCAGCGAATAGGTGATGAACGCCTGATTGAGTTCCGCGAGGCCCTTGCCGAACGCCTGTATCTTGTCGAAGTCGTTGATCAGATGCGGCGGCACATGGAAGATGCGGGAAATGTCGCGCACGTTGAACTGGCGCGATTCGATCAATTGCGCGTCGGCGGCGTTGATTCGCACGGGCACGAATTCCGCGCCGCCGTCCAGCACCGCCGGGCCGCCGAAGCGATTCGGACCGTTGAAGCGGCTCATCCAGCGCTTGCGATATTCGTCCGCCGCGTCGCTGCCCGCCTGCCCCTTGCCGAGCGAACCCGCCACCTTGATGAAGCCGTCCGGCGAGGAGCTGTTGCGGAAATAGCTTTCGGCGAACCTGTCCGCCTGCAGCGCGATGCCGGCCGACAGCGCATAGGCCGATATCGGCGAGACCGAATAGAAGATGTTCCACACGACCGAGCCCGGGATGTGCAGCACGTCGTCTTGATCGGCCCGGATGTGGACGCCTTCGTCCATGACGAGGTGATAGAGCAGGCGCGTGCGGCCATTCGGCGCGCGGTAGAAATTTATGCCGACGCGCGACCACGGGATGTTCCACATGGCGATCGGCGTGGCGCCGCGCCGTTCGATCCAGACGATGCCATTGCCGTTGAGCGCCATGTCCGAAGTGGATTGCCGCCAGAAGACGCTGCGGCCGTAACGCGGGTTCGGGCTGTTGCCGAGCAGTTTCGCTTGCGGCGAATCGGCGTCGACGATCTTCTTTTTGCCTTGGCGGCGAAAGCAGATGATCGGCATCGAGGCGATCGACAGCGCGATGCGCGACACGCAGGCGTAGACCGCGCCCTGTTCCATCGCGCGCTGCGGCGTGACGACATCGGGGCCGTTGTCGTGGAACAGCTTGCGCCAGGCGTCGGGGTCGGACAGCGGATAGGTGGTTTGCGGAACCGGCGTGGTGTTGAGGATGCGCGTCGCGAGAACGTCGCGCATGCCGCGCTCCATGTCGGTCGCCGCCATGTCGCGCGCCAGGGACCGCTCGACAAGATTGGCGCGTTCGACGAGATCGGTTCGCGGCTCGCCAGCCTTTTCCTTCCATGGCCACATGCGAGGCAAACCCTTCAGTAACAGCCCGGCGTTTCCACCGGCGCGGCGGAGATCGCGACCGCCTCGGCGATGACGATGGCGACCACGCCGTCGATCTTCTCGCGGCTATGCTCTTTGTCCGGCGCGAAATTCATGTTGCGGTCGAACCTAACAAGCGCGTTTTGCGCCATCCACCGCAGGACCGGGTGGCCGCCGTGGTCGATCAGGCCGGCGTAGACGAGCTTCTCGAACGCCTTGGTCGCCTCGCCGAGCGACGGGATGCCCTGGCGCACCTTGAGGAGCCGCTCCGGCTCGAGCCCGTCGCCCATTAGATCGGTGACGAGCTTGGTGGCATTCCACGGGTCGAAGCCGATCGCGACGACATCGAATTCGGCGAGCCCTTCGTCGATCGCCGCGCGCACATATTCCTGGTCGACATAATCGCCGGGCGTCGCGGTCAGCGCACCGATGTCGCGCCAGCGGTCATAGGGAACGCGATCGGTCTTGGCGCGCCTTTCGATGTTTTCCTCGGGAACCCAGAAGCGGACAAATATGTCCCAAGGGTCGCCCTCGGCGAGCGGCTCGAACAGCCAGCACAGCGCGGTAATGTCCAAGGTGCTCGATATATCGAAGCCGCCGAAACATCTTCGTCCGCGTAGCGCCTCGCGTTGGCGTTTCCATCCGTCCCGCTCCCTGGCGCAGGCGTCCCATTTCTTCATGGGCAGCCATTTGGTGATGGCCTCCACCCACTGATTGAGGTGATAGCGCCGGAAATGGCTTTCGGCGCGAGGATTGTCCTTGGCCAGCCGCGCCTCGCGGCGCAGGAAGTCGATGGTCGGCGAAACGCCGAGATTGGGGTTGACGCGGCGCCAGACTTCCTCGTCGCGCCAGTCGTCGTCTTCGGCCGCCGCGAACATGACGACGAGAGTCGTCGGATCGTAAATGCCGTGGCCTTCGTCCTCGCCGTTCTCCGGCGGATCGATGGGCCCAGCAAGGATCTTCGAGCTTTCATCGAACAGCTCGCAACCAACGAGGGCGGTTTTCAGCCCAGCCGTGCTGGCGAACAGTTCGATCGGTTGAAGGCGGGCGCCCATGCCCTGACGGATCGTCGTCGCGAGATCATGGGTCAACCATTCGTGCATCTCATCGCCGATCGAGATCGTCGGCGAGCGGCCGTGCTTGCCCTCCGGCTTGCCCGATAGAACGACAAATCCCGCGCGCTTTTGCGGAATCCACAGCGACTTGCCGAGTATTTTCACCGCGGCGGCCAGGCGCGCGTCCTGGCCGACGATCGCCTTCATCTTGTCGAGGACGATCTTGCCCTGCTTCTCGTCGCGGCCGAACACATAGCCCTGGCCGCCGACGACGCCCTCCAACGCGAAGAAGAGAAGGCCGAGCGCGGCGAGGAATTCGGATTTGCCGTTCTTGCGCGGAACCCACAGCATCAGCCGGCGGAATAGCCGCACATGCTCGAACCGCGGCTGGCGGGTTTCGGGGTCGAGCACTTCGACCGGGATTTTCCAGCCGACCAACAGGCGGACAACGATTTCCTGCCACTGCGACAGATAGAAGGGTTTGCCGAAGAAACGGTCCTCGGTCAGGCGAAAGACGGTTGGCCAGAGCGCCACGACCGCATCTGCCTTGGCGTGGTCGAACCAGGCTCCGGGAACGGCGACGCAGCGGGCCCAGGCAGTCGCCGGCCAATCCCAGCCGCGCCGCGTCGCGTCGGCGATCCATTCCGGGACGGGAGGTCTTGGCGGGGGTTCGAGCCGGGCCGGGATTTCGGCGCTGGCGCGCATCGATCAGTTGGGGCGCGTGCCGGGAGGGGGAGAGTCGAACTTGGCCAGCGAGCCAATGACTTCGGGCTCCTCCGCCGCCGGCTTGCCGTCGTCGCCGGATTCGGGGCGGTCGAACAGGTCGCCGCGCGCACCGCCGAGCGCGCCGGCCTGCGCCTGCGTCAGCGCGTAGGAGTCGAGCGGCGAAAGGCCGAAGCGCTTGGAATATTCGAGGATGTAGCCTTGCGCCACGTCGCGGCGCTTGGCGCTGGGAGAGACGCGGATCATCACATCGCCGGAAACGGTCTTGACGGACTGAGTGTAGCCGTTTTCGAGCAGATCGCGGCATGCCTCGGCGAATTCGCCGACGTAATAGCAAAAGCTCGCGAAAGTGTAGCGGTCGAGCGCCGCGAACAGATTATTGCGCTTCAACTTCGGGGCGAACTCGCGCCACACCGCCAGGGCGGCGGCGCAGCGCGGATCGGTCAGCAGCGCGGGCGGCGAAAGCAGATCGGACGACTCGGACGGCGCGGAGGCGAGCAGCTCGGCGACTTCGAGCGCGCGCGCCGCCTGACGCTCGGCCTTGGAGAGGCGCTTGCGCGGAAAACCCTTCGCTTCCTGCACATCAAGACTGTCGCGCCGCCGCCCCAACCCATACCCTCCAAAAAAAACTTTCCAAAAATAACGCGGCATCCAATTCCGAGTTGAATGCCCGGTAGCGGAGGGGGCGGCGTGGGTTTTTACCCTCCCCCCGGGGGGAGGTGGATATGGCCGAGACGACTTCAACGGCCGGCGGTGCGAAGCCCGTCGCGTTCCTCGCGTTGCTTCTCGCTGTCGTGGTGAGGCTTACACAGCGACTGGAACGGGCCGCTCCAAAACTTCTCCTCATCGCCGCGATGCGGGTCGAGATGGTCGCACACCGTCGCCGGCGTCACGTCTCCCTCGGCGATGCATATGCAACACAGCGGCTCGCGCGCCAGTTGCTCGGCGCGCGTCTTCTTCCATCGCTGGGTTCCGTAAAGCCGCCGCCACGGCGCATCCTCGCGCCGCCTTGCGTCATAGTCGTCGCGCCGATGCGCCGTGACGCTGACGCCAACCATCCCCAAGCCATCGCCAGCCCGGCGCAGCAACCCCGGCGACCTCGCCATCCTACCTACCTGAAGGCCAGAGCCTTAACGGTTCGCGAGAAACATAGCTTCGCTAACGCCCGCTTAAGCCGTCTGGCTCAGGAGGCTGTTCGATGCGCGATCCGCCGGAGACTTGGCCTGCGACGAGCGGGGACGCACATGCGCGACTTTGAGGGGCAGTGGTGTCGCGCAACCTAGCAACTCGACCTCTACGACGAGATTGCCGCGTTTGTCAAATTCGCGCACCGTCCCCTCAATCCCCGCGAACGATCCGGTGACCATCACGACGCGCTGCCCGACGCGATAAACGAACGCCGCGCCCTCGCGCGCCCCCTCTCGCGAGATCGGCGCGCCAAGCATTTCGATCAATCCAGCGGGAATGCGCGCCGGCTCATTCGTGCCGGCGTAGCACAGCCACCGCCGCACCAACGGCGCGCCGGACGCGCTCATACGCAACACGAGCTCACGCGTATTATTGTTCATTTCCAGTTGGATAAACACGTAGTTGCCGAACAGCGGAACGATCCGATCGCAGCGCTTTTCGCCACGCACCGCGCCGCTAGATGGATCGATCTCGCGGTAGCACCGCCGCTGCCGCTTGACCCTGACAACCTCGGTCGGACGATAGGCGACGAAGCCAACGACATGCGCCCGCCATTCGGCCAGTTCGTCCTTGCCGGGAAAGGTCTCGATCGCATACCAGTTCAGGTCTTTTCGCATGCCGCGCTCCCGATAAATCCGCCAAAAACCACGCGAAACCCAAACGCTACCCCGCCTCCTCGCGGAAAACCGGCGGCGGCCATTCGCTCGGACGCGAGCAAAATCCCGCGCCGCTGCCGGCGATCACGAACCGCAGCGGCTTGCCGCCGACGCGGGCCAAATACGCGCCCCAGGCGGCGGCTTGCGGTCCGCCCTGGTAGATCATCCACCCGCCGCCCGGCTTTTCCCGCGCCCCGACCGCCTTGGCGACGATGCTCGCGCCAACCGAAGGCTCGAACGCCGCGAAGCCTTTTCCGGAGAGCCACTTACTGGCGTGATAGGTGCGCTTGTCGCGCCTGGCGCAATCCGCGAGATACTTCGGGGCGCAGTCCACCGCCTTGGCCCGTTCCTCATCGGAGAGCCTAAAAAACTCGCGACGCGCCGATTCTGGCAGTTCAGTCGGATCGAATTTCCAGACGTGGATGAATTTATCCCACAGCGCCAACGCCTGGTCGGCGCGCCTCTGGGGGTTTTCGGCTGCTTGATTTTGATCAACGACCGGGGCCTTCCCGTCCAAACCCGGCTTGGGGGTAGGGGGTAGGTTATCTGATGGTTCTTTGGTGGTTCCTATCCCACACAGCTGAGGGGTGGTTCCGTCAAATTTGAGGGGTGGTTCCGTCAAATTCGAGGGGTGGACCACCCCACAATTTGTGGGATGGTTTTTCTCGCCAGACAGGCAATTCTCGCCATCCGTTCCCGCTTCGTCTCGGTTTTCGCCGCCGCCCGGAACCCATCCGAGTTCGACCGCGTGGGCGCGCGATTTATCGTCGAACAACAATATATAGAGATTTGTTATTCTTGTTCCTTGCGGCGCTTTACGATGAACGCGGTAAATATAGCCTCGCGCGGCCAGTTCTATTACTTTACGCCGAATTGTCTCAGGGGATTGGCATGTCCTCAGCCCCAACACGTCTTGCGACGGAAAGCTTTCGCCATATTCATTGGCGAAATCACTCAGCGCCAGCAGGATGATCTTCTCCGCCGGAGTAAGATCAGGCAGCGTGAACGCCCAATTTAGCGCGGCGATGCTCATTTACACCGCTCCTTCCGCGCGCGCCGCACGCACGGCAATAGCTCGCGCCCGACGGTGAATTGCGTCGCGTCGAACGCGCGCACCTTCTTGCGCCAATCCGCGCCGCGATCACCGCGCCAAGCGCGCATGCGCGCCGGCATCATCCGCGCCGGATTGCGCGGCCAGCAGATCCACGGCCGATCAAGCCGCGTGCAAAGCAGCTCCCAAGCAGCGCGCTTTTTGAACGCCGGGCCTCTGGCGGCGCGAAGATAAAAATACAGCGTTCGGTGGATCATGCGCGCCCCATCACGAGAGGTCCGCGCTTGTCGAAATTCTCGGCCGGCCCCCAGCCTTCGCCAGGACCGAGCACGCGCACGTTGACGAGAAAGCCATCGCGCGCCTCGCGCATGACGAGGGCGCCGGCTTCGGGCTGGTCCGCGAGGTGATAGCGCGCCAGATGCACGCAGCTATTCTTTCCGCCCCAAATATCGACCCGGATGATCATGCCGCCGCTCCTTCGCCGGACATGAACGCGCGCAGCCGCTCCGCGCATTCTTGCGTCACGTAATAGCCGCGCCCCCATTCCGTCGCGATCTCGATTCCGGCGCCACGCATGGCCTTTCGCAAGTGACAGACGATGACGGAGAGGTTGGAAACAGGGTCTTCCGACTCCTCAAGTCCGAGGGCAGCGATGAGCCGTTCGCGCGTAGCGACATTCGGCGACGCCGCGAGCACCGCGGCGCAAAATTCGCGCTGTCGCCGCGACATGCCAGCGCGCGCCGACATCGCTGGCGTCACGGGGGCCAACAGCGCTCGCAACTGCCGAACCTCCTCTTCCAACTCGCCTATCCGAGCGAGCGCGGTCGCGTTGTTCATGCTGCCGCTCCATCAAACTTCGTCGCCTGATCGCCCCATGTCGCCCAGCCCTGGCGCGACTGGCGCGAGAACAGGCTGGCGCGGCGCGCGTTCGGCGACAGCGCCTCCATGTGGCGATAAACTTCGTCCGGCTTGCGCGAATGTTCGCGCGCCAGGCCATCGAGCGCGGCATCGGCGATTGTTTCGATGAAATTGCCGAGTTTTCGGCCGCCCGAAACATCGGCCCCCTCCAGCGTCCCGATCAGATAGGGCTCGCACAGCGAGCGCTGCACATAGCCCGGACCCCAACGCAGTTTGCCGTTCCGCGTGCGCTTGGCCCATACGCCGCCGGTCTTTGGGCAGACGCCCCAGGCGCGCATCATCCGCTCATGCGCGCCGATCGCCACCAATGGCCAAGTGCACCACAGAAACAACACGCCGCCCGGCGCGAGCAGATCGCCAACGGGGAGCGCGGCGATGTCGTCGAGGCTCATCGTCGGATATTGCGCCTCCGGCGATTTTTCGAGCCCCTTGGCCGAATAGGCCTCCCAACGCCAAGGCGGATCCGCCTCGACCAGATCGAAGCTAAACGGCGCCAGCGCTCCGAACGGCCAAGGCTTCATCGCCCGCGCCTCGCATGCAGCCAATTGAAAGCGCGCCGCCACGCATAGGAGCGCGCGATGCCGATTACCGTCATCAAGCCGGTGACCGCGAAGTTTTGCGCGACGCTCAACGTCACGCCGAACAGCGGAAACAGAAATTGCCCAGCCGCGAGCGACAAAGCGAAGCCGCTCGCGGTGTTGAGCGACGCCTCGGCGAGCGAATGGACGCGCGATTGGCTCATATTTCGAACGCCTCCTGCTTCGCGGGAGCAGGGCGTTCGACGAAGAAATCCGGTTGCTTTAGCGCCGCTTCGATCCGACGACAGGCGATGTCGAAATAACGCGGCTCGATCTCAATGCCGGTGAAGCGCCGAGAGAGTTTCACGGCGGCGACGCCAGTTGTGCCGGAGCCCATGAAGGGGTCGAGAATAGATTCTTCCGGCTCGCTCCACCAACGCACAACGAATTTCATGTGCTCGATATTGCGCTGACACGGATGGTCAAATTTCTCCGAAGGCTGGACCGTTGGGCCATTGCCAGCAATGACGCGCTGCCCAGGACGCGAGGGGATCACGCTCCCAAATCCGTAGACGACCTCAATGCCACCAAGCACTCTTCCGATGTGGCCTGGGCAAGCATAAAATAGATTTTGATGGCGGACAAAACGAAATCTCGCGGGAACAGCCGTTAGAAACCGGGGGTCGCTATCGCTTCGGATTATGATTGCGATTCTGGCTGGTCTGACCAGCGAAAGCGCCGATCTTAAAAGCGCACAAGGATCGTCGACATCGGGGAACATTCCATCTGGAGCATTCGGCCAAACCGGGTCTGTAATTACAGCGTCGAAGTGGTCAAGCCCCAGTAAAATCTCGCGGCAGTCGCCCAAGTGAAGTTCGACGCCATCCGCGAGCTTTTCAACGCGATGGTTCATTCCTCCCGCCGCCTTCCGCTTGAGGTCGCCAAACGGCCAAGGGTTCATCGCCCATCCTCCCGCGCCGCGCGCAAAAACTCCAAAATCTCGTTTTGCACGACGAGCCGTTGTTCGCGCCGCGCGATGACGTCCGGCGAGCGTTTGATCTCGCGATCGCGCGCGCGATCGAGCCAGGTCTCGCCGCCGCGCACGATCAATTCCATTTCGAGGATCATGCCGCCAAGCGCGGCGAGCTCGCGCGTCATGGCTCACACCTTCGGATGGCGGATGCGGCCACTCGACGCGGGCTCGCCGGCATATTTGGCGGTCACGCTCCGCTCCCCTGTTCGTCGACGCGCGGAATCGGCCAGGGCAAGCCCTTCACCACCTGTTCGCGCGAGCGGACCTCCCACAGACGCGGACGGCCGATATCGGGATGCGGCTGAATCGATGTCGTCAGCCGGTCGAGCACCGCGCCGCAGCCCATGTCGAAATTCAGCAGCGGTCCGACGATGAATTGCCGCTTCAGCCCCTCGCATAGCGCGCGGATCAACGCCGGCGACGCTTCGTCCAGCGCGCGCGCTAGCAGCGCCAGCGCATCGGCGGGGAGCGCGTATGGCGCGAGATAGCGGTCGATGATCAATTCGCGCTCGCGCTGGCCCGGCAGCGCCAGCGAGACGTGCATGTCGAACCGCCGCCAGATCGCCTTGTCGATATGCGCGCCAAAATTGGTCGCGGCGATCAAAAACCCGTCATGCTGCTCAAGCCGTTGCAGCAGCGTGTTCACCTCCTCGTTGCGCGAATTATCCGACGCCTGTTCCGCTTTCCGTCTTTGCGGCGAGATCGCGTCGAACTCGTCGATGAACACCAGCACTGGCGGGTCCGCCGCGCGGGCGAGATCGAACAGCCGTCCAATCTGCTTCCCGGTATCGCCGACATATTTCGAGATGATTCGGTCCGGCCGCACCGCGATCATCGGCAGGCCGAGCCGCGCGGCGAGATGATGCGCCAGCGTCGTCTTGCCGACGCCCGGAGGCCCGTCGAAGATCGCCCGCTTGCGCGGCGAAATCCCGACCGCGCGCAGCTGCTCTTCCGCCCATATCTCGGTCAGCCATTCCGTCAGCGCCGCGCGCGTCGCCCCGGACAGGATCGGCTCCGCCGCATCGGACGGGTCGAACAGGTCGCCGAAATCGGCCAGTTGTCCGCCGCCCATTTACTGCGGCCCCATGCCGTCGCCGCCATTGCCCTTGCGCCATCCCAGATCCCATTTCGCGCGGCGCGCGTCGCCGAACGGGAACGGGTTTTTGATGATCGGAATATTCGCCCGCGCGGCCGCGACGCCGAGCGCCTCGGCTTCCTC
>JBAUVQ010000420.1:0-11771 GCA_049583305.1 Methylocystis sp. | reverse complement strand
CGAACCGGGCCCGCGGCGCGCGCGGCCACGGCCCCCGCCGAGCGCGCGAATTGCGCCTTGTAGCCTTGGCCGAGCATGCATTGCCTGTAGGCGGGCGCGTCCGCGGCTTGGCCGGTTTGGGCAGAGCAATTATTCGCGGCGGCCTCGAAGGCGGCTTCGCCGCGCCAATGTCCGTGAGACCTGGCGATGTCGCGATAGACGACATTGGCGGAGGCGCCGGCCTGCGCGCTGGCGATTCCGCCGAGCAACGCGAACGAAATAATGACAGCGCGTTTCATGATTTTATTCTCCATTTTTCCAACAACTCGCTTCCGAGAAGCGATGTAATAAACCATGCGCTGGATTGGAGATTTTGACTGTGCGACCCCGCACGTGTTCGAATAAAGGTTGTTCCCGCCCGCCGGATCCTTAAGTTTTACTCGCGCTTCCTCGCAACGCGCTTTCGATCGACAGGACATGCTCCAATTTCAGCAGGTTTATCTTGATCGCTATCTTCTAACCCGCCGCTGGACGCCGTCTTAAACTTTGTTCATTTCCCGCGGGCCATGCGTTCCGCCCGCGATGAAGCGGAAGCGCGCGCTTCGCCTGCCCCGGAGTTGCCCGGGCGCCGCGGGAAGCCACTCAGCGCTTACGGTTGTAAATTCGATTGCGGTTATTTGACGCGAAAAGGGGTCGCGGTTGGAATAGGTTTGACAAACTGTCCGCCGAATGGAGATTTATCTGGCGCCGTGGGTTGAAGGGCCTGAGCCCAGAACATAGCCAAGTCTTTGGATTAGAGCGGAGGATCGAGGAGGCTCCGCTCATTAATTCGCGTAGCGCGCCTCTTCATCCACAAGCGTTGCGCAATAAATGAAACGTCATATACAAGCCCCATGTGAATATCGCCAAGGATGCAACAAACACACATAACGCGCAAGCGTCATATATTTCCGCGATATCCATGATTACAAGCTTCTTGTAGCCTCCAGAATTGTATATTCTTCTTGCCATATAGTCGAATACGCAAGACGCCGCCGCAATAATCGATCCTAATCCAAAGCACAAAATAAGATTGGAAAAATATACTATGGATTCAACAAAACCGTGTTGATTAATTAGCGTAAATACGACGGTAAGAATCATCGCCAGTATAGCAGAATTCATATTAGCAATGACGCTTAATTTTGGTAGAGAGGGAAGTCTATATTCCGAGACACCTAGTAGCGGCAGGTCGTCTGCCCTATCTAGGTCGCGATAATGTTTTGTCATCACGATATCGCTCATGTGTCGCTCCTTTTGGCTGGTGTTACTTGATTTTATGCCTCAGTACGGCGTTCTATGCTTTACCACTGAAAGAAGATACACCTTAACGTTAATCGGCTCAATGTAGACAATGTTTTATGGTTATAAAAAAATTGATTGCTCACAATGGTTTAGTTTTCGCTGACCTTCATCCATGCTCTTGAGGGGTCGAAGTTCTTTCGGAACAAAGACCTCCTTCCCCTCGCCGGCGCCAAAAATCATCACCAGAGGGTCGGGCGGGAAAGGGTTGAGGCCGCTTACGCCGCCAAGTCCCCATTGCCCTAAACCCGCGCCAGCCCGGCGACACAATGGCGCGCGTGGTTTCGCAAGCCGAGCAAACGACGCGACGGGCCTCGCCGATCGTAAGGAAAGGTGTTTCCGGCGCGAGGCCGATCGCCGCGAAGGCTATTGGCGTTGACCGCGGACAAAGCGGGCCGCGATACGCCGCACATGCGCCGGCGACGCCTTGGGATGGAAGATCGGCGATAAGCCGGTCCGGCGCGATTCCGACGAATTGCCGAGGGGGATTTCGCCGCCCCTCGTCATTGATAACAAATCGTTGATTATGTGGAGGCTTCGGAGGCCTTCTAATCGGAGGCATAAGGTGCTGTTATTCAAGCTGCTATTAGACGCTAAAAAAATATTTATACCAACCGATTTTTTTTGGCGCCTGGGGACTGGCAGGCGTCTCGCGACTCAATATTCGGGTTTCGAAGACGCCGTTAGCCAAGTCTGAGGATCGTAGAACAATCGGCTTCGCTTAGGTCAGCCTCCCGCGCCATTCGGCTTTGTTGAAACGAGGCCGCCAGCCCTCAAATTGTTTGCGCGACAAGAGCGTTCTCTCACCGCGGATTCGCGCCATGAGCTACCTCGCGGCCTAAGGCTCTAGGGATCTGGGTCGCGGTGCGAAGGCGTCGCCGCGCGCGTCGCGAAATTGCCGATGAGCGCCGTGTTGCGGACGGCCACGACGGGCGAAACGCAGGGCTTCATGTAGGCGCTGGTCGGCGGCGACGATCGCATCCTCGGCTTCGCGATGATCGGCTCCGAGGCCGGCGAGGTCATGGCCGCCGTGGAGATGGCGATGCACGCGGATTTGCCTTATCAGCGGCTCCGCGAGGCCATCATCGCGCATCTCACCATCGCGGAAGGATTGGGCTCGCTCTTTGCGAACGTGCCGCCGCGGCCCGAAAGATAAGGCGCGATCGAGGGAATGTCTCACGACCATAATTGTCGATCGTCTCTCCGCGAGCGCTGATGCACAGGGATCAACGAAAGCTAAACGACGTTCTCGAGTGTCGAATGTGGGTCAGCCTGCGTCGCGAACGCCCCCTTTAGACGTCTCCGCCCCTCCCCGCTTCGCCACCGCGACAAATGCAACCATGCTTGGCGGCGCCGCGCCAGAAGCAGCCGCTTTTGACGCGTCATTCACGGGCGAACGGTCAGCAAGATTACGTTGCTCCGCGTCGCGCGACAGCCTTGAGATTCTCGCTCGCCAAAATTCCGAAATTGACCCGCTCTGGAAGAAAGTTACGATGCTCCGGGGCGTCGGGATTTTTTAAGGAGAATGTTCGATGGCGAAGCGAAGCAACATCGGCGGTTTGCTTTTAGCATCCATCCTTTGCGTGGGGCCGTGCACGGTCGGCTTTGGCCAAAGCCTTGATTTGGCGCTGACTAAAGTCATCGATCTAAGTCATTCTTTCGATGCGAACACCATCTATTGGCCAACGTCGCCGTCTGGTTTCGAGTTGAAGCAGTTGCACAAGGGCACGACGAAGGGCGGTTTCTACTATTTTACGAACTCGTTTTGCTCGCCCGAGCACGGCGGCACGCATTTGGACGCGCCGATGCATTTCGCCGAAGGTCATTGGTCGAGTTCCGACATACCGCCCGAGCGCTTCATTGGCCCCGCGGTGGTGATCAACGTCTCGGACAAGACCGCCGGCAATCCTGACTACACCTTGACGCCCAGCGATATTGTGGCTTGGGAAGCCGTGCATGGCCGAATTGCCGACGGCTCCATCGTGCTGTTGCGAACGGGGTGGAGCGCGCGCTGGCCCGACAAGAAAGCCTACCTCGGCGATGACACGCCAGGAGACGCGTCCCACCTGCACTTTCCTTCCTTTGGGGCGGAGGCCGCGGCGGTGCTGGTGAACGAGCGCCACGCCCGAATGATCGGCGTCGACACCGCCAGCGTGGATTATGGTCCGTCCCACGACTTTCTCGTCCACCGTATCGTCGCCGAGGCGAACGCCAGCGGACTGGAAAATCTGACAAACCTCGATCAGCTTCCGCCGACGGGCAGCATCGTCGTAGCGCTGCCGATTAAGATCGCCGGCGGATCGGGAGGCCCGGCGCGAATTATCGCGCTTGTGCCTCGTTAGGCGACCTGATCGAGAGTTCGAGATCGGCGTCATCGTTCCCGCGGTCCAGTCTTTCTTCGATCGCGGCCCAGCGCTTCCGGAGCGCCATTTTCGCCGCGCGCCAAAAGGAGCCGTTCGAAGTAACGACCGGCTCGGCGGTGCTGATCGGCGTCAATGACGCGTGTCGTCCATAAGGCTCGATCCTGGCGGGGAATATTTATCTTCTCGACATCGCCCAATCCCGATCATGCTCGGATGAGCGCGGCGAGATCAAGCGGGGCCGTCGTCATCGCCAGCGCGCCGTCGGCGTCGCGCGGCCATTGTTCCTCCGGGCGATCCCAATAGAGCTCGACGCCGTTTCGGTCCGGGTCGAGAAGGTAAAGCGCTTCCCCGACGCCATGATCGCTCGCGCCCTCGAGGGTCACTCCCGCGCCGCAGAGACGGCGCAGGGCGTCGGCGAGCGCGTGGCGGGATGGATAGAGTATCGCCACATGGTAGAGCCCGGTCGACCCCGGCGGCGGAGGATCGCCGCCGAGGCTTTCCCACGTGTTGAGGCCGATGTGATGGTGATAGCCTCCAGCGGAGACGAAGGCCGCCCGCGAACCGTAACGTTGTGTCACGCGGAAGCCGAGAACTCCGACATAGAAGGCGAGTGACCGTTCGAGATCGGCGACCCGTAGATGGACGTGTCCGATACGGACGCCGGGATCGATCGGTTGCGCGGCCGCGGTCGTATTCGTTTCGGTCCCGGCATTCATTTCTTTTCTCTCCAAGTCGGGCGGCTACCGCTTGCGCGTCCTCCCCGACGATACTGGATTAGGCCGAGAGCGGCTTGAACGAGTTTTCCGACGCGCGCGGCAGTTTCAGCGCGAACGCCCCGGGGCCGAGCAGCGCCTGGGCGACGAGCAAAACGATCCACAGCGCAGGGAATTCCCAGCCGCCATTGGGACTGGAGAAGAGCCAGCCGTTCGGCAGATGCGCGAGCAAGGCGCCAACCAATATCGGGATCATCGCGACGGAAACCACGCGCGTGAAAAGCCCGGACAGCATCAGCAGCCCGCCGACGATTTCGAAGCCGACGACGAGATAGGCGAGCGGCGCCGGATAGCCGAGCGACCCAAAAAATTTCGCGGTTCCGGGCAGGGTGAACACGAAAACCTTTAGCAGGCCGTGGGCCAGAAACAACGCGCCGAGGCTGACGCGCAGCAGCAAGGCCGCGTAAGAGGAGGAGTTGGTCGATGACATTTGATTGGACCCTTTCGGTGTCGAAGCCGGCGGCCAATGCGGTCGCCGATCCGGAGAAACCCTACTCCGGCGCCAACGGGAGATAATCCAGGCATTTACAGATTTATTATCCTGCTTTATCAGACAATATGGACCAGCTAAACGCCATGCGCGCCTTTGTCGCCGTCGCCGAGCGCGGTCATTTCGCGCTGGCGTCGGAACGTCTCGGCATGTCGCGGACCATGGCTAGCAAGCTGGTGATGGACCTCGAAGCGCATCTCGGACAGCGGCTCCTCAACCGCACGACGCGCAAGGTCAGCCTGACGGAGCAGGGAGCGGCTTATCTGGAAAGGTGCCGCGACATTCTGACGGCGATCGAAGAGGCCGAGCGGGAGATCACCGCGCAAGCGTCGGAGCCGGTGGGACAACTGCGCGTGACGGCGCCGATGTCGTTCGGGACCTCGCATGTGGCGCCGCAGATTGCCGTCTACACCGCGCGCCATCCCCGCGTCAGCGTTGATCTCGTCTTAAACGACCGGCTCGTGGATATCGTGGAGGAAGGCTACGACCTCGCTATTCGCATTGGCCGGCTTGTCGATAGCTCGCTCGTCGCGAAACGCGTTGGCGGGACCCAACTCATTGTGTGCGCCTCGCCCGCCTATCTCGCTGCGCATGGCGCACCCAAGACGCCGGCCGATCTCGCGAAACACGAATGCCTGCTCTACTCCTACGCCAGCGCCGGCGCCGTCTGGACTTTTTCGGGTGTGAGCGGAGAAGAGACCGTGCGCGTCGGCGGCCGTGTCGCCTGCAATAATGGCGACGCCATCTGCGCCATGGCGATCGCGGGGCTCGGCGTCGTCGCGCAGCCGGATTTCATTGCGTCCCGCCATTTGCGATCGGGTGCGCTCGAACAGGTCTTGGCTGCGTACACCGATAGGGCCACGGGCATATACGCGATCCACGCAAGCCATCGGCATGTGCCCGTGAAGCTCAGGTGCTTCATCGACCAACTCGCCACGGCCTTCGGCAACCTTCCTCCATAGCCCGCGCGGCAAATTTCGCGACGAGGCGTCGCCGCGGCGGCTTGGCCTTCAACTCGGGATATTGGGCGGCGTCGCGCCAATTACGCAAAGCGCTATCAGCAGCGATTGTCGATCGCCACATCGCTGGGCGCGGATCGCGGCGCTCGAGCGCGAAAGAAACGATTTCGCTTGTCACGCGATGCGTGACGTAGCCATGAACCCGCATTGTCAGCTTTGTCTCCCCGTCGTTGAAGGTCAGCTTTTAGCGGCCTGTCATTTGTTCCAATTTCTCCGGGTAACGAGCGCCCTGCACCGTGATTTTCGAGGCCGCGCTTTCGATGTCGCGAAGATCCGCGGCAGTGAGTTCGAGGGTGATCGCCCCGATATTCTCGTCCAGTCGGTGTGGCTTGGTGGTGCCGGGAATGGGAACGATCCACGGTTTTTGCGCCAGCAGCCACGCAAGAGCCACTTGAGCGGGTGTCGCCTTTTTCCGCTCGGCGATTTGGGCGAGCAATTCGATCAGCGCTTGGTTCGCCTTCAGCGCGTCGGGCGTGAAGCGCGGCAGGGCGCTACGGAAATCCGAGCTGTCGAACTTGGCGTTTTCGCCGATCTTGCCGGTCAGAAAGCCTTTCCCAAGCGGGCTATAGGGCACAAGGCCGATGCCGAGCTCCTCGAGCGTCGGGATCACCTCGGCCTCGGGTTTGCGCCACCATAACGAATACTCGCTCTGGAGAGCCGCAACCGGCTGGACAGCATGGGCGCGGCGGATGGTTTGAACGCCCGCTTCGGAAAGACCGAAATGCTTGACCTTGCCCTGCTGGATCAGTTCCTTCACGGCGCCCGCGACATCTTCGATGGGAACAGCCGGGTCGACGCGGTGCTGATAGAGCAAATCGATGACGTCAACCTTGAGCCGCTTGAGCGAACCCTCGACGGCCTGTTTGATTTGCGCGGGCTGACTATTCAGACCCGCCGCTCCCGGCCGAGTATCGCCGCCGCTTAGATCGAACCCGAATTTAGTCGCGATCAGCACTTTTCCCCGGAACGGCGCGAGGGCTTCGCCCACAAGCTCTTCATTTGTGTAGGGGCCATAGACTTCCGCGGTGTCGAAGAAGGTAATGCCGCGCTCGACGGCGGCGTGGAGAAGCGCGGTCATTTCCTTTTTATCCTTCGGCGGACCGTAGGAAAAGCTCATCCCCATGCAGCCAAGACCGAGCGCGGAAACTTCCAAACCACTTTTTCCAAGTTTGCGCTTTTGCATGGCCAGCTCCTTCAATGGCGGTGGATTTTACCGGTCATATTAGGATTGGCAATTATTGTGACTAGGCATAAAATAACGCAAATGGTCATGAATGAGATTCATGAATGGCGCAAAAAACCGTCAACGATCTGATTGCTTTTCTCGCGGTCGCGAGGGAACGCAGCTTCACGAGGGCCGCGGCGAAGCTCGGCGTCTCGCAGTCGGCGCTGAGTCACACGATCCGCGCCCTGGAAACGCGGCTCGGGCTTCGGCTGTTGACTCGCACCACTCGTAGCGTCGCGCCGACCGAGGCGGGTGAACGGCTGCTTCGCGGCGTGGGTCCAAGGTTCGACGAGATCGGAGCCGAACTCGCCGCGCTCAGCGTGTTGCGCGAGAAGCCCGCCGGAACCATTCGCATCACCACGGGCGAACATGCCGCCGACACGATCCTTTGGCCTGTCCTGAAGGGGCTGTTGCCGGACTATCCGGACATCAAGGTCGAGATCGCCGTTGACTACGGTCTGACCGACATCGTCGCCGAGCGTTACGACGCCGGCGTTCGTCTCGGAGAGCAGATCGCGAACGACATGATCGCGGTGCGTGTCGGAGCGGATATGCGCATGGCGGTGATTGGGTCGCCTTCGTATTTCGCAAAGCGGAAACGACCACGCACGCCGCGCGATCTAACGGAGCACGACTGCATCAATCTTCGACTGCCAACTTACGGCGGGCTCTACACATGGGAATTCGAGAAAGGAGGACGCGAGGTCAAAGTCCGTGTTGAGGGCCGTCTGGTATTCAACAACATTGCCCTGAGGCTGAACGCTGTCTTGGCTGGGTTTGGTCTGGCGTATCTGCCCGAGGATCAGGTCCAGGCGCACATCGCCGATGGACGACTCATTCGTGTGCTCGCGGATTGGTGTCCGCCTTTTTCAGGTTATCATCTCTACTACCCGAGCCGACAGCAAACCGCGCCGGCCTTCGCCGTGCTCGTGGAGGCGCTACGGTATCGTCTCGCCGCGCGAAAATCTTGATGAACTGGCGGCGGCGCTGTTGGGCTTCGCTGAGCCGAGTCGGGGTTGTCGGCGAACCGGCGGCGCGCGCGTGGGGGCCGCGGGTTTAGGTCAACCCGCGTCGCGAGCGCTTCGAATCGAGCGGGCCACTGAACCCCAACTTGCCGCCGTGGATAGCGCATTCTCGCGCGGCGGCTCGGCGCCAAGCGCGGAAATCCCGCGCCCGAAGACTCCCTTCCGAGCCGCCTTGTCCCCAAGCGCCTCGGCATACCACTCGTTCGGACACGCCCCCCTTGCGCTTAGACATGTCTCCATCGCCATGCAGGAGGGCTTGAGATCGACGGCGGGAGAGAACGGCCGCCTCATTAACGCCCCACTTCGGCATTCTTGTCACGGTCGAGGCGGGACAGCCCGGCCGACATGGATTCCCAGATGTCATTCGGCGAAGCGCACGACATGAAGGTCGCACCAGTCACGACCCTCATCATCCCTGAGCAACACCGCCTGCGTTCGAAAGCCGAGCGCTTCATAAGAGAGATTTATCACGAAGAATATGACGCGAGGCTCGGCGGTTTTCCAGCCAGCTTGATCGCGGTCCTAGACAATCGAGGCGACATATTGTGCGCGGCGGGGCTCCGATTTCGCGACGAAGGTTTTTTTCCGAGAGCTACCTGGAGCGGCCGATCGAAAAGGCGCTTGAGCGGGTGCATGGGAAAAGCGTGAGACGAGAGCGCGTATTTGAAGTAACGACCTTCACTAGCCGCTCGCCGCATTCCGTTCCCGGGTTCATCGGCCAAATTGTCGAACGTGGCGAGGATGCTGGATTCGAACGGGCCTTTTTCACCCTCACCCGCAAATTGTCTCTACTTCTATATCGAATCGGCCTGGAGCTCACGCCCCTGGGCGCGGCCGATAGCGCCCGGATTGAGAACCCCGCGTCTTGGGGCGGCTATTACGAGGCGACTCCGAAATTTTACGCGATTAACCGGGACAGTCTCACGAAGCGCTTTGCCGCGAGGCGCCGGCTCGCCGCACATGCGTGAGATTTACGACGCATTGCGCCGGCGCTCTTTGAAGGACGGCGACAAACTGGTTTTCAGCGACGATGCGGACAGCCTGTCGCAAGCGGAGTTGTTGTCGCGGGCGGGCGCGCTGTCGCGGCAATTGCCCTCCGGCGTGAACACAATCGGAATTTTGGCGGCCAACGGCGTCGATTGGGCGGCGGCGCAACTGATGGGCGTCGCGACCGGCAAGACCGTCGTGCCCTTGCCGCCGTTCTTCAGCCCAGAACAACTTGCCCACATCGTTCGCGACGCCAATGTGGAGTTGATCCTCTGCGGCGAGGGCATGCGGCCGGAAAATAAATCAGCACGGTGGGCTCCGCGTTCGACGGAATATGGAGCGCCATCGGGCGCCAATTCAGGCTACCTGCGGGAATTGGCGGCCGTTTGATGGGCCGCGTCATGGAGGTCATCAACGCGGCGCCGAACCGTGCGACGATCGCCGCTCTCGATATCGTCCCCACGGAAATCGTTCTTGAGATCGGCTTTGGTCCCGGTCGCGCAGTGGAAGCGCTCGCGGCAATGACGCCGAAGGGAAAGATTTTCGGCGTCGATCTTTCGGAGGAAATGCTCGCTGGCGCCACCCGCCGCAACAGTTGGCCGATCCGCGAAGGGCGCGTGCAATTGATGAAGGGCCGCGTTGACAATCTCCGGCTGGAACCCGAATCAATCGACAAGATCCTGGCTGTGAACGTCGCGTATTTTTTCGAAGGCGACCAAGAGCTCGTCGTCGCCCGGCATATTTTGAAACCCGGCGGCAGGATGGCGATCTACGTCACCGATAAATCGTCCATGTCGCGGTGGAAATTCGCGAGCCCCGCGACGCACCGCCTCTTCAGGCGCGACGAACTCGCCGCGATGATTGGTCACGCGGGATTTGGCGACGACGAGGTCTCGATCCGCGAAGTCGACGTCGCGCCTGGCGTAAAAGGACTCGTCGCGACGGCGATAAAGCGTCCCCTTTCGATAGCCTGAGAGGCCGGTGAAACCTTGAAGAAACGTTGCGCCAGAGCGGCCGAGCGCATAGTGAAAACCAGGCCGCTCATCATGATCGGCGACGGAGATGTCGATGCTGCAAAAGGTTCCTCACGCCAGCGACGCCGTCGGCGGTTACAGGCGCTACGTCAATCCGCAATGGGCGCGATTGCTCGGCGTCATGCAAATGAACGTCGAATACGGGCGATGCGAAGGAGCGGAACTCCACACAGTCGACGGCCGACACATCCTCGACTTCAACTCCGGATATTGCGTTCACAACATCGGCCACAATCACCCGCGGCTCGTCTCGGCGCTGAAGCAAGAGCTGGATCTCGCCGGCCCCGCGATGCTGCAAAGTCACGTTTCGAGCCTCGCCGGACAACTCGCGGAGAAGCTCTGCGCCCGAGCGGGCGGACGCGTCTCTAAAGCGTTTTTCGCCTGCTCCGGCAGCGAGGGCGTCGAAGCCGTCATCAAATTCGCGCGCGCACACCAAGCGCTCGGGCATTCTCTATGCCGCGAACGGTTTCCACGGCCTGACCTGCGGCGCGCTCTCGCTGATGTCGAATGAGTTCTGGAAAGCCGGCTTCGGCCCGCTGCTGCCCGACACCGAAGCGACGCCCTTCGGCGACGTCGACGCGCTCGAACGCCAGCTGGCGACGAAGCGCTTCGCGGCTTTCGTGCTGGAGCCGATCCAGGGAGAGAGCGGCGTGCGCCTGCCGCCGCCGGGCTACCTCGAAAAGGCCCAGGAGCTTTGCAGGCGCCACGGGACCCTGCTCGCGCTGGACGAGGTGCAAACCGGATTCCATCGGACTGGACCGTTTCTCGCCGCCCATCATTTCGGCGTCGAACCCGACATGGTCGTTCTCGCCAAGGCGATCAGCGGCGGATTGATTCCCTGCAGCGCGGTGCTGATGTCGGACGCCGTGTGCAATTCGGTATACAGTTCGCTGCAACGCGCCTTCATTCATACTTCCACCTACAGCGAGAACAGCCTGGCGATGCGCGCGGGACTGACGACGCTGGAGATATTGGAGGACGAACAGCTCGGCGCGCGCGCCACCACGCAGGGCGACAAACTGCGGCGGATGTTGACGGAGCGGCTCTCCAAATACGAGATGTTCTCCGAAGTCCGCGGTCTTGGACTGCTCAGCGCCCTTGAATTCAAGCCGCCGCGCTCGCAGCAGCAGCGAGCGCCTTTCGAAGCGTTCCATCTGATCCATCCCGGAAGGTTCGGACAAGTGGTGGTGATGCAACTCTTCCAGGACCATGGCGTCCTCAGTCAGATTTGCGGCAACGACTTCATGAGCTTGAAGGTCGCGCCGGCGCTGATCGTCACGGACGAACAGATGAACCACTATGTCGCGGCCATCTAGAGCGTGATGACTTTATGCGGAAGCGTACCCTGAGTTCTGGAAGTATCTGGCGCATTCGTCGGGTTTGAATGCGTCGAGGAGGGCTCCGGCGCGTCTCCAAGTCGTTTCGACGGAGCGCTCCGCGGCCTTGCGCATCATGTGTTTGAGCTTGGCGAAGACCTGTTCGATGGGGTTGAGATCGGGGCTGTAGGGCGGCGGGAAGATGAGCCTCGCGCCGGC
>JBAUVQ010000419.1:0-1648 GCA_049583305.1 Methylocystis sp. | reverse complement strand
TTTGGGCGCGGCGCCGGGCAGCGGGCGCGCGATTTCCTGCTCGATCGGCGCCGGCGCGAGCGCCGCGGCGCCTCGATAGGCGCGCCTTTCGACGCGTGACAGATCGACGTGAACCGGCGGCTCGGGCGCCTTCTTGCGCATTACATACGCCAGTCGCGCGAGCGGCGACGCCGAGGGCTCGTCGTCGTGCCGCACCTGCTCCACGGCCGCGGCGACGACCGGCGGTGACGCGACGGCGGGCCGCGCGGCGACGCTAGGCCGCGCGATGGAAGCGGTTTGACTCGGAGAGGCCGCCTCCGCGACAGGCTTGAGCTCGGAGGGTTTGCGCATGAAGGGAAGCGAAGGCAGTTTGCCGCGCAGCAGGGCGAGCTTGGCGCCGAGCCCGCTTCTCGCGGGCCGCGCCGCCGCTTGCTCTGGCTTCCGCGCGCGCTCTGGGTCGAGCGCTTCCAATTCCTCCGCGTCCGGCGCGGCTTCGTTGGCGGAGGCCGCGACCGGCATGGCCTTTTTTCCGCGCGATGCGAGCTTCGCCCGCGCCGCCTGGATCAAGCGCCTCCAGATCGGCTCCGACACGACTTCTTGCTTTTTCGGCGTCATGTCGACCGCGGGTTTGCGCTTGCGGCGCATCCAGCGGACCGCCGCGGCCACCGCGGCGACGCCTATCAGCACGAACTTGCCGAACTTCACGGCGTAAACGACGAGCAGCGCGATCAAGCCCAGCTTTTTCACCGCGCCCGCCGCATTGGCGACCGCGAGCCGGTTGAGGTCGACGCCGGTTACGAGCGTGACGAGGCCATAGGGCGCCGTCTTGACCGGGGTCAGGTCCATGTCCTCGTAACCCCTGCCCTTGTCGTAGACGATCGTGTCGACGAGCGAGCTCGCTTCGCCTTTGAAGCGCGCCAGATTCGCCTCCTTTCCGGCGACGACGATCTTTAGCGCGCCCTGCCCGCCGAGCGCGTAGGAGGAGCAATTCACGAAGCGGTCGTCGGCGTTCTTCGATCCAAGCGGCGTCGAGCCGATGCACGAGCTCAGATTATGTTTGGCGTCATAGCTCGGCGCCTCGATCCAGCCCGTGATTTCCAGCGACGAAAGTCCGGCGCGCGTCCGCTCCAGATTTTCGGCGGCGACCTTCGCCTTCAAAGTCCCGAGCATGGCGTTGGCGTCGAAACTCTTACCGTCCTGATCCGCGATGTGACCGTCGTCGATGAGACTGACGTAGGCCATCCAATCCGGTCGGCTCGTCGCCGGCAGCACGACGCCAAGCGTCGCGTTGTTGACGCCCCGCGCGGCGCCGAGCGCTTTGCGCGCTTGAGCGCCGTCGAGAAAGACGCGACCCGCCGGGAGCCACAGCGTCGCCCGATCGGCGAGCCGGACCTCGATCGGTCCATGCGCTCCCTGGGCGAGCAGCGCGGCATAGGCCTCCGCCTCGGTGTTCGGCGCCTGGTTGTTTTGAACCTGAGCTGTCGGAGCTTGCGCGCTCGGAACGTTCGGCGCGCTGGCGACCGGCGGCTTGGCGTCCGGCTTGGCCTCTAGCTTGGCGACCGGCGTGGGAGCCGTGGCGGAGTCCGCGGGCTTCACCGCCTGCGCGACCGTCGCGGCCGCCACCGGCATCGCGGCTTCGCCGATCCTAAGATCGAGACCCTTTGTCGGC
>JBAUVQ010000418.1:0-25057 GCA_049583305.1 Methylocystis sp. | reverse complement strand
TCTCGCGAGTTTCGCCGGTATCTTGCAGGCCGACGCCTATGGCGGCTACGGCAAACTCTATGATGCTGGCCGCGCGCCAGGACCCGTCACCGAGGCGGCGTGTTGGAGCCATGGCCGTCGAAAGTTCTTCGTGCTCGCGGACATCGAGGCGAGCGCGCGGCGCAAATCTCAGGGCAAGGCGTCAGCGGTCATCTCCCCCATGGCGCTGGAGGCGGCCCAGCGGATTGACGCACTGTTCGAGATCGAGCGATCCGTCAACGGCCTCGACGCCGAGGCGCGCATGGCCGCGCGTAAGGAACTAAGCGCGCCGCTCGTCGCCGCCCTCGAGACCTGGATGCGCGAGGAGCGCGCCAAGCTGTCGCGTCACAGCGACGTGGCCAAGGCCATGGATTACATGCTCAAGCGCTGGGACGCATTCGCGCGCTTTCTCGACGATGACCTGCCCCTAAGAAATTCCTCCACTCGGAGTTAGAGTCCGGCCTTGCGAAGGACGGACCCATGAAGCGATCACGGTTTACGGAAGAGCAGATCATTGGCGTGCTGAAGGAGCACGAGGCCGGCGCGAAGACTGCGGATCTGGCGCGCAAGCACGGTGTGTCGGAAGCGACGCTCTACAATTGGAAGGCCAAATACGGCGGCATGGACGTCTCCGAGGCCAAGCGGCTGAAGCAGCTGGAGGAGGAGAACGCCAAGCTGAAGAAGCTTTTGGCCGAGCAGATGCTGGATGCGGCGGCGCTGCGCGAGCTTCTCTTAAAAAAATGGTAGGGCCCGCCGCCAAGCGCGAAGGCGTCGCGCATCTGCAGGCCGTGCTGGGCCTGTCGGAACGGCGGGCCTGCTCCATCGTCGCCGCGGATCGCAAGACGATCCGCTATCGGTCATGCCGAGCGCCGGACACGGAACTGCGGTCGCGGCTGAAAGCTCTCGCCAATGAGCGCAAGCGCTTCGGCTATCGGCGGCTGTTCGTGCTGCTGCGCCAGGAGGGCGAAGCGTCGGGGATCAACCGCATCTATCGGCTCTACAAAGAGGAAGGCCTCACGGTGCGCAAACGCCGCGCCAGGCGCCGGGCCGTGGGGACGCGGGCGCCGATACTGGTCGAGGCGGTCGCCAACGCCCGCTGGTCCATGGATTTCGTCCACGACCAGTTCGCTTGCGGCCGTCGGTTCCGTATTCTGAACGTCGTCGACGACGTGACGCGGGAATGCCTTGCGGCGATCCCCGACACCTCGATCTCCGGGCGGCGCGTGGCGCGCGAGCTGACGGCGTTGATCGAGCGGCGCGGCAAGCCCGGCATGGTCGTCTCTGACAACGGGACCGAGTTCACCTCGAACGCCATGCTCGCCTTCGCGAAAGACAACGAGATCGCCTGGCATTTCATTGCGCCGGGAAAGCCGATGCAAAATGGCTTCTGCGAGAGCTTCAACGGCCGCATGCGCGACGAGCTTCTCAACGAGAGCCTGTTCCTCGGGCTCGATCACGCCCGGGAAAAGATCGCCGCCTGGATCGACGACTACAACCGGAGGTGACCGCACTCGGCGCTGGGCTATCTGACTCCGGCCGCCTACGCCGCGAACCTTCCCGCAACATGCGATCGGCTGCGCAACCCCAACCAGCTCCGCCGATCGCATGTTGCTCACACCGCGCCCTACGGCGTAAAACCACCCGAGACTCTAATTGCCGCTGGATGAACGTTTGGGGGCAGGTCAACGATGGCAGAGTTTGCCTCAGCAACAACGCCGCCGAGCGAGCCCTGCGCGGAATTGCTCTTGGAAGAAAGTCGTGGTTGTTCGCGGGTTCCGATCGCGGCGGCGAGCGGGCGGCAGCCATGTATAGTCTGATCGTGACCGCGAAAATGAACGACGTAGACCCCCAGGCTTGGCTCGCCGACGTGCTCGCCCGTATCGCAGATCATCCCGCGCAAAAACTCGACGAATTGTTACCATGGAATTGGACGCCGGTGAAAGCGGCAGAAGCCTGAGCCGCCTGAGCCGCGTGGCTCACCGAATGGATACCGAGCAAACTCGATGAGCTGATGCCGTAGGCCTATGCCACGCCCATCGCTCTCAGAGACGTGGCCTGAAAACACCGCTTACGTTGCGTCGGCAGGCCTCCCTCCGTCGGCCGCGCTGGCGCGGCGGCTCGCAGGACGCCACCCTCGCAAGCTCGACAGGCGTATATGGGACGGCGAGCCTTGTTGTCGCCGATTATCCTCCCAGTCGTTCAATTCTAAAAGGTGGGTTCAGAACATACGCCTTACGTTGAAATCGCTACCGTCGATTCTTCAACCAATGGTCCAATACGCGCACGCGGGCGAGCGCGCCTCTCTCAAAAGCGTCGCATGGTCTCACCGACACTTTGCGTTCATTCACGAATTCCTGCGTCTCTTTGCACAAAGAAACCGCAGGGAGCGGATATTTCCGCATCATCTTTAGAACGGGGTCTTCGACCAACGGCGCCTTGTCTCTAATCAGGACTTCTCTAGGAAGCGCATCCTTCATGGCTTCGCGGATCAGAAGTTTGCGCCGAGCCCATGGAATCGGAGGAACCGAGAGCAGAAAGGTAAGGACCCTCAAATCGAGATAGGGATGCCGCCATTCGATCGGAGAGCCAGAAGCGGCCGGGTCGAACGCCTCGAGCATAAGCGGCCATATTGGACTGTTGAAGGATTGCAACGCCCGTGGGCGCCATGGGTGTCTAGACCCCTCGGCGCCGGCCGCCTCCCGCGATTCGCGCGCCGAGTCCACTCTCTTGACAAAGTCATCGTTCAGCCATTCGGGCGGCATGTCCGAGGAACCCGAACCTTTCTTGCGCCACGGCGAGGCGGATCTCAAGATGAGGGCATGCCAGGCTCGGGACCGGCTGCCGCCAAGGCACCACGCCGCGCCGCCGACGAATCGACGCCACTGTTGCTTCATCCATAGCCAGCGGAGGTAGGCTCTCCACTCGAAAGTGAGCGCATTGTCAGGCCCCTCGCCGTAGAACCAAACCGAGGCCTCTTTCGCCATTTCGGCGCCGAACAACCGCTCGTGCGCCGCATTGACGACCGAGAGCGTCGGTTCTGGCGTGTGGATGTCGCGCGCATGCCATAAAGGATCGTAACAATTATCGTCCATGGGTCTCAACCGATGGCGGATACCCAGGCGGGTGGCGACGAGAGCGCTGAAGCGCCTCTCCTCATCTGGGATGAGGTGGTCGAAGTAGTGCGTCTCGGCGATCACGCGCGACGCGTCGCCCGCCACCTTCACGGCCTTCGCCGCCAGAGTCGATGAATCTAGCCCACCACTCATCAAGACCCCCACCCTGCCCTGGGGAAGCCGGTCTTGAATCGCACGCTCCATCAGCTCATGGAACTGTTCCAGATATAATCTCTCGTCGGGGTAAAAGAGCGGCGCGTCGATGTTCAATCTCCAATAGCGGCGGAGCACCGATTTCCCCGAGGACGCCATCAAGATATGCGCGGGGGGGAACCGTCTGATTTCCTTGTAAACGCTTCTGTGAAAATCGAGACAGAAGCCCTTGGCGAGGAAGTCCGCGACCCAAAGATCATCAAGATCGTGGCTTAGATTCGAACTGGAAAGTATGTCCTCGAGCGCGTCGCTCACGAACCACTTTTTTCCGGCTTGCGCATAAAAAAGTGGCCGCGTGCCCAGCTGGTCGCGCGCGCAGAACAATTCTTGTCGATCCTCGTCCCAAATGACGAAGCAGAAGTCCCCTTGCAAATATTCGGGACTTTGCTCGCCCCATTGCGCATACGCGCGCAAACAGAGAAGCGCATCGCTATCCGTCGGCGGGGCGCGCAGCTCGCCGCGGAGGCGTTCACGCTCGTCAAGGCGAACGCGCCCGATGAACCAGAACCGACCATCGAGATCAAAGGGCCCCGAAGTCGCGCAACCTTGCGCGGCGAGATGCATATCGGTCCGGAAAAGAGCGGTTTGCGAAAACCTCCCCAAAACGACCATTTCTCGCGTATTGGTTCCGGTTTGGCCGATAGCCGGCCGGTCGACCGGGGCGTTGTCGGAATTATAAAGAACCAGAAAACTCATTTCAGCCTTGCTTGGTTTGATCGGCTTCGCGAGAGGCCACGTGTGTCGACCAACTGGCCAGCGTTCGGTGATTCTCGACCGAAGATCCGCCGATCAGGATTTCGCCGTCAAAGACCAACCACGCATGGGCGGAAAATCGCCCGAGCGAATTATCGACGCCGATGATTAGCTCGGACTTGTGGCCGTTCGCGGATAGCAGATGTTGGAGAGCCAGCGCCTTGGAAAGACAAGTCGCCCCCGGGGTCCGGCGGGATGCGGTCTCGATGGCCCAGGCCAGTCGCTTCGCGTCGAGCGTCCCGTTGCCGGGCCGAGCGGCCCAGGCCTGAATCTCCTCAATTCCCTGAACCCGGAGCCGAACCCAGGAAACAACCAGCGTCCTCGCCGCGCGCAGGACCAAATTCCGGTCTCGCCGCGGCAAACGCATGAATGTTTTGAGCGGCTTGAGCATCAAGGCGTGTCACGGTTCTGGTTCGCCGCGTGGTCCAGGATACAGTCGGCGACCCTATCAATAACATCGAAATCCCTAGGATAAGTCAGTCGATACACGGGCAAAACTCGCGCGAGGCGTTCCGCGAAAAGGAATTGGCGTTGAAGCCTTTGAGGAGATTGCAGCCGCGTGTTCATGCTCGAAGCTAGGATGGTTTTGAATAGCTCGGCGCCGGACAATTGCTCGAGGGTCGAACGGTCCAGTTCCAAGGGAGCGGACGGCGCGTCGAGGCGGTAGAGCGCCGAGAGTCGCCGCGGATGCCGGCCGTCGCTGGAGGAGGTTGGTTTGAGAATCGACTTCTCGCCGAACGGGTTCCAGGAACCCATATGCACGCCCTTGGCGAGATACCGGTCGGCCGGCTCCTTGAAGAGCTTGATGCGGTAAGGCCCACATTGGGCGAAGGCGGCCTCGTCCTCGAAGGTCACTCTCAGCATGTCGTCGGTGACGAGAACTCCGCCCCTATCGATCAGGACCGCCGCCAGCGTCGATTTGCCCGCGCCGCTCGCTCCCAGCAGGCCGACCGCGCGGCCGCCGATATCGACCACCGTCGCGTGCAGAGGCTCCTCTCCCCGCTGGATCAACGCGGCGGCGACGGCGAAATTCGTGAGATAGGCTTCGAACGCGGTGAGCGGCAGTTCGCTGAGGTTGTGGCAAAGAACACGCTTTCCGCCGGCCGGGGCTAGAATCTCAAAATAGCTCCCCCAGCGCATATGAAGAGAGTCGTCCTCGCGAATGGCAAGCTGGATCCAATCATCGGGATCGGTGACGACCCTTTCACTCGCGGAGGGGAACTGATCCGGGGAGGCCACATCGACGGCCACGACAGCGTCCGAACCGCCGGCTGCTGGCAGATTAAGCGGTAGATCCGTGAGCAATGTCAGTCCATAAGCCGCGTAGGCCTGGCGATACTGATGGTCGGCGAGCACTTTTGGGGCGCCTCCGGCGTTATCCGAGTTCACGTGACGACCGGAGTTCGGACCGGCCAAGCATTGATCGAAGGTTTGCGGCCTCTCGCGAAGACATCGGCGGGACGACCTCCCCTGATGGCCGTTGTCATGGTTCGACTTCTTAATTTGGTCAATCCGCCATCTATCTTTTTGAAACACGATTGTTCGCCATATAGATCTCTCTCGCGGCGCCGGAGCCAGAATCCCAGCCCCGGGCGGGGTTGGGAAGCGCGCACCGACGCCGGCCTCGCGGTGGAGGTTTCGACAAGCTTATAGGCCCCGTCACGGCAATTGGGCGCCTCCGTCACCCGTGGCCGCCGGTGGCGCCTGTTTGGCCCGAGGCAACATCGAGTCTCGCGCGACAATCATCTCCTCGTCGCGACCGCTAAATTGGCAATACCGTGCGCCGAAGCGCTTTCATCCACATTGTCGTCCCACGGCTGAGATGCGAAAACGCTTCGGGAGTAATTTGACATATACGTCTTGTAAAGGTAATCTTGATAAGAGTGTAGAGTGCCTTTTCGTGTGAGGCGAGGAGATGAGGGATATAAGATGTCGCGATCAGTGTTAACCGATGAATTTGACGGAGAAACCCACGAGCAATCGCAGTTTGTCCCGGTGAAGCTCGCCTACGCGAGGCCCGTGGTGGTGGCGCATGGGAATCTTCGAGAGATTACGCTCATAATAGGCCACACCAGCGTTAAGTGCGACAATACTAGTGGTTCCTGCCATAGTTACACGCGTACCAACTAATGAGTTCATGGAAGCGCCCAGCTTCGTTGAGCGCGCGGGTCGCGATGTTGGCGTGCGCGGTGCGTGCTGCTGGGGATTGGACTTCGAATAACAAAGTGCTGCGGGCGACGACGCGGCATCGCTGTTGATGGGGCGTAAGCGCCAGCAACCATACGAGCTCGGCGTCGTAGCGTCGGTGGCGATTAGGTTGCGCACCTCATACAGAGGTTTTCCGAAAGTAAGTGCTCGCCAGGCGCTCCTGAGGTTATGGCGTCCTCACCGGCGTGTTTTCCATGGTCGGCCGCCGATCTCCCGGTCACCTCTCGTGCGTTAAGGCGGAACCGCGCGCCCCGAGAGCACATGGCGGATTCGCTTCTGAACTCCCTCATCTCGACGCAAGGCCGAAAACATGCTTCGGCGCTCGTCGAAATCGCTCAACCACTCCCGCGCGAAATGGCGCGCATTGAGCGCCTGGAGTTGATTTTTCGCATCGACCAATGTGCTCTCAATCTTGGAGAGCGTCTGGAGCGCCTTCGCGTCGCTGGCGCAAGTCCGCGTCTTTTGGCGGAGGGAAGCCTCGATGGCTAAAAGCAGAAATACGTCCTCCCGGATGTCCACATCGAGAACATCTCGAAAGCATTCGGCCGACGTTATGGGCGCTAGCCCCGTGCCGGCTGGTCCCACTTTCTTAAATGCGCGCGTTATGGCGCGGCCCATGACGTCGGACACGATTGCTTCAGCGGAGAGATGCCCGACGGCGGGCGGAAAATGCTGAACAAACACCCCGCGGACAGACAGGAGCGGCGTGCCGTGAATGGCGGATTGAAGAAAGCTCCAGTGAATGTCTTCGTCATGGCCGCGCGGAAACGGAAGCCATTCTCCTCCCCGATCACGGATAACCAGGAATTGGGTGCTCAACACCCGCTTCGGACGGCAGGCGCCGATCTCGCTCTCCGCTGATGCGCGGCTTTCCTGCTCTTCCCCGCCGGGGTCGCGCTTCCACAAAGGGTTTGCTGGCGAAAACCACAATTCAGGCTCCGCGGAGAGGCCGCGAGGCGAGAGAAATTGGCGCCAATCGTCTCGTTCAAGAATCCGAAGCAATCGATTGGGGTAACTCATATCGCAAATTCCACGCTTTCTAGGCGCGGCGATGTAACTTTCCCCACGGATATTGGTGGCGCACCAATCGAAAAAGCATGCTTCCCCATGATGGGGCACGATGTCGTCATCCATAAAGAAAAGCAATTCCGGCTCCAGAGACAGACCGATTAGTAGGGCCAGATTTCTAGAACCGGGAATGCGATAGGTCGATGGCCTAGCTGTTAGATGGCTAAAATAGTTACGGGATGATGAAAGAGGAAGCGAGTTCGATATTTCGTCTTCCACGGCTTTATCGATATATGTCACCTCCAACCCGCGCTTAATCCATGAACGAATAATTTCACGGTTACCAATGCAATGTTCGGGCGCCGAATCATCGAGCACTATCCAACGGGCGCCTTTGGCGACCTCGCTGTCCGCGACAGCTGTCGCAAGACATCTGTCAAGTATTTTCGGGCGATTAGCTGTTGTAACCGCGATAACCGCGCGCCGCATACTCGATCATGCCTTATATTATTGCTGGATATTGTTTGGTTTGCTTCCTCAATTTCTCCTTATTAGGAGTCCGAGGTTTGAATCAAGCCAGCGGCGCCAAGCTCATTCAAGAACGCGATCACATCCGCTTCGCATTGCAATTCATCGACGTCAAACCGCTTAACCACTGCCACAACAATCTCCTTCACAGTCTTTTCCTCAGAAAGTTGCTGCCAAATGAAGGGACCAACTCCCTCCAAGCTGTAGTAGAGAGTGCTCTTCAGGTTCAGGATCGCGACCTCCTCATTGAGAGGACATGAAAGCTGTTCCTTTGCCTGCTGAACCAACGTCGATGGGCCGAGAGACATGGAATTCCTTTCTTCATCAAGCACGACACGTTCCAAGGTCAGCATCCGCCATGGAGACCTGGCCCCGGTTGTCGGAACTGCGCCCCGCGGAATTTAAGTCGAATCCCGCCGGGTTACGTTGAACGCGCGGCGCTCATTTCTCCGGAACGTCAACCGGTCGCTTCGCCGAGAGCGTCCGATAAAATCGATTAAAAACTTCGATCGCGGCCCGACGCAAATAAAGCCAGGGCAACCAATTCGGTTTTACCTGGGAATACATGTGCCGCATATATTTTTCGGGGGGAAACAAAAGCTGGGCCAGAAAGCCCACCTTCTTCCCAGCGCCCTCAACCGCCATGAAATTTAGGTAGTATTGATACGTTACCGATCCGCTTAGATAATGTGACGCGGCTCCGGTCCGTCTCAGACGTAAAAGCGCCTGATACACGTCTTCTGGAACGAAACCATGGAAGCGGGCGCGGGCATGCTCGATCCCCTCCAGGCAGACTCCCCCCAGCCCCTTCCGCTCGGCGAGTTCAAGGAAGGCGTCAAATTGCGAGCGCCGCAGTTCGCCGAGAAGAAGATGGATGTCGAACAGCCAAATGAGCCGGTCGCCGCTATAATACGCTACATCATTGACAAAATAAGGAGTTTGTTTGTGACCGGCTCGATGCATGCAGGCGAGAAGCAGCGCGTGGACGGGCCCCGCCGCCCTTGCATCGGGGCCTAATGCCGGCAGCGAGCGCGCCTCGGAATTCAATTCCTCGTAAGAAAAAAGTTTCGAGAGCACTTGTGAATCGTTGATCCGCCAATGTAGATCAAGCACATGCGCGCATGTAACGGGGTCCGCTCGGCTGTAAACCGCCTGGTAGCTGACTAAATCGCCTCTCGCGCCAAGTTCACTGCTGAAGCCAAGGAATTCCAAGGCTTCGCCAACCTGGTCACGCGTATGATACGGAATGATAAGGTCCGTGTCGCCTCTGCTCCGCAGAAACGGAAGCCCATAAAGATCGTAAGCCATCGCGGAACCTTTAAACAGGATCGGGCTCACGCCTATGCTTGAGAGCTTCGCTAAAACTTGGTTAAGAACGTCCCGGTGGCGAATTTCCCATATGGCTTGCATCATGGCGGCTCGTCGGCACGCATCGACCACCGCCTTAGGCCAGCCAAGCTCGATGCCCCGCGCGGGCTGCAATCGCCGATCAAGCAGCGCCAGAATACCGTGATATTCAGCTTGCACGAGAAAGGCGGCGGCGAATTCAGCATCGCCCTTACCCGGCCAAGGAGGATCTTCGCCACGCAGCGTCGCGCAGATCAATTCTTCAATTTGCAGCATCTGCTTCACTTTGCGAGGCCCTCCCAGCAGGAGGCTTTTCCGGTCGTCCCGATTCCGGCCTCTCGCGCATTCAGGGACTCAAGACGAATTCGGCGCCCGAGATTGTCTTGGCGCGCCCCTTCGATGGTTTGCGCGCATTAAAGGATCAATAGAAGGCAAGGCTGCCGCGCTGAAGCGCGGATCGAGCCCATCCTACCTTCGGACCCGCGTCGCGCAATATTCGGCCTGTGTTACGATCGAAAGCCCCTTGGCCTCGCGAAGCTCCGAGGCCATGCGAAGGACCTCGTCAAATAGCTGCAAGGCGCCGTGGCCGTCACACAGATTGTACGGGTGCAGCCACAGCACCGCTACCCGATCGTCCGCCACCGCGTCTTCGAGTATTGATTGCCATCGCCGAAGCGTTAAGGCTCTGGGAACCAGGCGTCGCAAACCACGCCTCCGGTTCAAGAAGTAACCGCCGGGAATGCTCACGAGACCGAATGCCGAAGGCTCCGGCTCTTGCGAAGCCTCCCAAATGTTGAACTCTCGAGCAAGATTGCCAAGCCTCCCATGGCGCCCGAGCAGGGGATTGGCGTTTCTGAAGCCGATGTATCCTTCGTCAGCCAGAAGGTTGATGTTCCCGACGTAATTTCTTGGAAACACGAAAGTCTTGGGCGCCACGCCCTTGCGCCGCGCCAGTTCCGTCGCGCTTCGTAGCTCATAGGCTGCTTCTTCAGTCGCTATTTTGTGGTTCCCGAGCGGCACATGGCGAAAACCATGGCAACCGATTTCGTGCGCCCCCGCATCACGCACTAAATCGAAAGCTTCGGGACAAAACCAGCCATCGAGGTTTCCCGCTGCTTGCGCGCGGCGAAAATTTCGCATCCAATTTGAGCCGTCGACCTCTACGTCCGTCAGCCGAGGCATCCATTCATCAAGCTCGGCCTTCGTCAGCGTGAACGCCATCACGAAGGCGAAGGTCGCTGGCGCCTCGCGCCTCGAGAGCGTGGTCAGCAAGGACTTGTAAGCCCCAACTAAAGCGGTTCTGGTAGGGAAGCCGCGGTCGATGTGGCCCTCACGCGGAGGGATGCCCCATTTGCCCTCGCAATCAATTGAGATAATAAACGTTCCGGGCATCGTTGGCTCTTTGTAATCAAGGGATACGGTGTGGGAATTTCCACGAGACCTTATGAAAAACACCACGAGGCATTATTTCCCTAACCCTCTCTTCGTTGAACTCCATATTTGAGCCCCCTGCAGTTCGAAAATCCCGTTACAAAAAATACGGGGCTGGGCAATCAACGGACTTTCGCCGGTTTGAACACGCTCGCTTCGCCTAGCGGGTCCATCCCGTGACGCATCTTGAAGAATTTACTAATACTTCTATCCGCTTTCCATGATAAAATATTTATAGGGTTGCTTTTTTTGTTACGGAGACAGCATCTTCTTGTAAGATTAAATTTTGCATTTCGTGAAGATCGTAATCCATAAAGGGGAATTTTCTAAAGCTTTCTGCTATGCTTTCATTATTATCATAAATCACTTCAATCAAATAGTCCATAATGAGATACTCAATGCCCGCCCCGCAGGAGTGATGCAATCTGATTAGCGATTCGTGCATGACTCCAAAAAATAAAGTTCCAGCCTTACCGCCAAAGAAAAATCCAGCCCACCGCCCCCTTGCCCTATAAGTCTTATCGTCAGGGTACCTTAGCGATACAATATTAAAATTTAAATATTCAGTGAGTGCGGTATTTACATACGTGCCAGCATCAATCCAAAGCCCTCCATATCTATACAGCAGACCAAATCTCAAAATATCGCACAAATGAGACAACCTCAATTGGCCACTGGCCGCCGCTTCTATCATGTATTCCGGGATATCTACATACTGCATGTAATTATTCCTATCTATAACTATAATTTTATTGTCACCATTTAATTCCCTCAACCTTTTGTAGCATTCAACAATTGTATCCGGCGCTTCGACGAGTCCTTGCCACCAGCAATACCAAATAATATTTACATTTTCATTTAACGATTCGGGCGCACAGATAACGTTACCAAATAAAATATCCTTGCATTTAAGATAGCAATAATTATAGGTCGCTCCCTCCCTAAGCTTGTCAACTCTACTGCATTTTTTAGTAAGCCGCGCCCCTATGGTGCGAAGTATTGCACCAAAAAGACCAATAACTGTCAATGATTCGACAAATAAAGCGAATTTTTCTTGAATTTTCTTCCATGATTTCGTCAATAATCTTCCCATTTTGTATTCGCTCGTTTGGCTTCCAGCCGCAATTACCCGTGGTGCTTTAGGACCGATTCGGCTGAAGGTTTAGTCCTCTGAGTCTCTTGTAATTTGATGCCGAAACTGAACTGCGCCGGGTTTGCCGGACGCCATTTTGTTTGAGTCACGCCGCCTTGGCATGGCCCGCAGTCTGTACGCAATCCGGGAACCCCCATATGGCTCCCTGTACGAGTGAGAGTTTCCTCCAATTGGGCGCTTTTGACAAGTTGGTGCCGTGGTGGAAAGCTCCAAAGAGGCGCGCGACGGCCGACGAGCAGCCACAACCGCTGGTTCGCCAATGGATTTTAACGAATTGCTTTCCATCAAAACGCACCTCTCTGTGGTTCGGCTCGAACTCATGCCGCGCGCACGCTCTGCGCGGTTGACGTCAGGGGCGGCGCGCGATGCTCCGCGATCATTTGCAGAATGCCCGCGAAACAGGTCTCGTGGAATGGCCGCTTCCGCCATCGGGAACGTACCATAGACGGCGAGACGGCGACGACCTTCGCGCCGATCTTAATCAGCTTTTCTTTTAGCGTCGTCAGCGTCCAATCCTTGATCGGCTCCAGCGTGGCCAACGTCCGGAGGAAATTGCCGAGATTGTGAGCGAGCGCTTGACATTGAAAACGCCCGCTCATCGCATCGCATGATCCCCTACCTCCTGCTCGGCTCCGGAAGGAGCGCGGAGCCGTACGGAACCCAGCCCCAGACATTGTCGGCGTAATTCAGCCAGACGAACTGGACCAGCGCATAGTAACACAGGACGCCCAGAATGACCGACCGCGCGCCGCCAAACTGCTTACGCAGCACGACCGGGAGATTGGAGAAGACGAAAATCTGTATGGGAAGAAAATAGAGGGCTATGCGGTCAACCGCCGTGCTCGACGGCGTCGCCACCACCGCGACCAAAAGCGCGAGCGAAATGATCGCCATCCAGAACCACAACTGCTCATCTCCAGGATTGTAAGTGAAGCGCCGACGCCAAACCAGCAGCAGAAGGGCCGGTACGGCGTTCATCAGGACGCGGATTATTCCACCGGAAGAGCTCATTGCCGTGCCGACGTAATTCCTGACCAGCTTGTCGGCATCGGAATCCAGCAGGGCGTAATAACCGGCGGCAAGGCCGACGCCGCCCCACAGAACGGCCCAGACTCGGTTGCGCGCGTTCACCAACGCTACGAGCGGAATCAGAACGACCGCTGTTTTGTGAAATGTCGCGGCGAGCAACGCCCAGACGACGAACAAGACCACTGATTTTCGCGACAGCGCGACGAGGCCGAGCATTTCAAAGCCAAGGGCGGTGGCTTGCCGGGTGTATCCCATGGCGACGACGATGATGAGATAGGGCGTCGCCGCCGCGACCGCCAATTCCGGATAGGGCAAGGTGCGGCAAAAGCCGAGGAGGCCCGTCGCGAAGATCGCCGCGCAGACCACGTTCACGCCATAAATGTCGGTTCCCAAGGCGTGACTGAAGTAACTAAGAAGCGTGTAGCCTGGTTCAGCATTCGTGCGTTGGAACACCTCCTCCAGGGAAAGTCCACCCAGCCTGGAGAAATTGCGAATGTAATTGCCCCAGTCGCCCCCGACCTCGAAGCGAAGCCCGATCATGATAACCAGCAGGAACCATATGAATATCGATGCGGCGGTGAAACGCGTCGACCTCAGCCCCGTCCCGCGGCTCTGCCGATGCTCTTTTCCGGCCACGGCAAAGGATGCGAAGGTTAGATACATGAGCCAATAGGGCCACATTTCAGGAATTGGCCTCCGCCCAGAGCTGGAACATCAGCACGCTCCATATTCTTTCCGTGAGGCTCGCGCCGCGAAGAAATCTCCTCCAGGCGTCGCCGACTATGCGTGAATCGAGATAGCCCTCCCGCTCGAGGCGCGCCGGCTCGAGCAACGCCTCGGCCCAGTCCCGCAACGGACCGCGCAGCCAGTCGCCGATTGGTAGGGCGAAGCCGGCCTTCGGCCGATCGATCAGCGCGGGCGGCACATAGTTGTAAAGCACCTGACGCAACACCCATTTGCCGCGGCCGTCCCGAATCTTCATGTCGGCGGGCAGTCGCCAGGCGAGCTCCACGACGCGGTGATCGAGAAACGGCGCACGAGTCTCAAGGCTGACGCTCATCGCCGCACGGTCCACCTTGTGGAGAATGTCGGTCGGCAAATAATTCAGACTGTCCCAGGCCATCATGCGATCCTCGATCCCGAGCCCGAGCCGAGCGATCTCCTCATAACCGGCGCGCGGCGTCGGCGAGGCGCCTAGCGCCGGATTGGCGTCGCGGGGCCAGTAGGCCAGCAGCTCGAGATACAGCGCGTCTGGGTCTCGAGCTGTCAGCAGCGCGCGCGCGACCTTTTGCGCCTTGTCGCCGAAATGCTGGAATCCTGCTCCTTCCGCGAACGCGCCCCAAAAAACGTCGAGTGTTGGCGCGGCCAGCGCGAGCGCCGCTTTCGACAGCGCCCGGCGCAGCGGAAACGGCGCGCGGCCGGCGACGTTCCAGAGCCGTCGCAGGAAGAAGTGGCGGTTGTAGCCGCCAAACAGCTCGTCGCCCGCGTCGCCGGAAAGGGCCACGGTGACCTGCCGGCGCGCCGCCTCGCACACGAGGAACGTCGGCAAGATCGAGCTGTCGGCGAAAGGTTCGTCGATGATGTCCGCGAGCCGCGGCGCGAGCTCCAGCGCGGCCTTCGCGGTGACGCGTAGATCGGCATGCTCCGTGCCGAGGTGGCGCGCCACGGCGCGCGCGTGCTCGCCTTCGTTGAACCGCGCCTCGTCGAAGGAAATCGTGAAGGTCTTCACGCGCCGCGTCGACCGCGCCTGCATCAACGCCGCGATTACGGACGAATCGACGCCGCCAGAGAGAAACACGCCGAGCGGCACGTCGGCGACCATCTGTAATTCGATCGCTTCGCGCAACGCGGCGTCGAGCCGCGCGATCGCCTCAGCGTCGTCCGCGATCGGATCCTTGCGGCCCGCTTCGATCGCGTCCGCGAGGCGCCAATAGCTCTCGAGGCGCGGGGCCCGGCCCGCCATGTCCTTCGCCTCGAAAGTCAGCAGATGACCCGGCGCCAGCTTGAAGACGTCCTCGTAGATCGTATGCGGCGCGGGAAGCCCGCCGCATTGGAAATACAAGGCCAGCGCCTCGCGATCGATCGGATTGGCGAAGCCCGGAAAGGCCCGCAGCGCCTTGAGCTCGGAGGCGAACAGCAGCAGGGGGCCGCCCTCTCCGCGCGCCCAGCCGTAATAGAGGGGCTTCTCGCCCATGCGGTCGCGCGCCAGGACGAGGCGGCGCTCCGCCTTGTCCCACAGCGCCAGGGCGAACATGCCGACGGATTGCCGCAAGGTCGCCTCGACGCCCCAGGCGGCGATGCCCGCGAGCAGCGTCTCCGTGTCTCCATGTCCGCGCCAGGCCGGCGCGGCGCCCGCCTGCTCGAGTTCGGCGCGCAAGCTCGCGTGATTGTAGATTTCGCCATTGAACACGAGGATCCAGCGGCCGCAGACGGAGGCCATCGGCTGATGACCGGCGGGCGTGAGATCGACGATCGCGAGCCGTCGGTGCCCGAGAGCCACGCCGGCCGCCGGGTCCAGCCAAATCCCGTCATCGTCCGGCCCGCGATGGCGGAGTCGCTCCGACATCCGTCGCACGCCCGTCCTCAACGCCTCGACCGAGGCCCCGCCGACTATTCCAACTAAACCGCACACGTGTTCTTCCTCGTCAGGGCCGGGGCGCCGAGGACGTCGTTTTGCCGCCGTCCACGAGCCCCCGTCGCTCTTTCCGACCGAGCAACTCTTCATAGAGCGCGATGGTGCGATCGACCATGATCCCCATCGTAAAGTTCTCCTCATAGGTCTTCCGCCCGGCTTCGCCGAGGCGCATCATCCTTTGCGGATCGGCGAGCAGACTTTCAAGCGCGGCGGCGAAGGCCTCCTGGTCGCGCGCCGGCACGAGCAGACCGTCGCGATCGTGGGTCACAATCTCGTTGGGCGCCGGCACATCGAAACACACGACGGCTTTGCGATGCCACCACGCTTCGAGGATCACCCGCCCAAAGCCTTCCGCCGCGGAAGACAGCGCAAAAATGTCAGAATCCCTGATGTAGTCGAGAACGTTGTTTTGAAAGCCGACGAAGACGACCTGCTCCGAGACGCCGTTGCGCCACGCAAGCTGCTCGAGAGCGCCGCGGTCCGGCCCATCGCCCACGAGAACGAGCTTTACGTCGGGAAAGCTCTTGCGGAGGCGCGGCATCGCATTGATGAGGACGTGCAGCTGCTTGACCGCGACATGGCGTCCCACGGACACGATCTGCCGTTCGCCATAGCGAAACGCGCCAGGCGCGCCGCCACTCGGCTCGTGCGAAAAGTCGAAGCCGTACGGGATGACGCGGACCTTCTCCCGTCCGACCAAGCGACCCTCGACGAGCAGCGTGCCGAGCCCTGTCGATATCGGCGTCACCGCATCCGCATTGCGCGCCGCGAGCCATGTCGTCGCGGAAAAAGCGTCGAAGCACAGACGCGTCGGATCGAATCCGTGCGCGGTCTGGTAGGCTTCCTGATAGCCATGCTTGCAAGAGACGAGGATGGGCGGACGGGACAGCGTGCTTTTGACGACCGCGCCGTAAACGTCCGAATGGAGAAGGTTCGTTTGCAAAATGTCCGGCCGCTCGGCGCGAAGGATATCTCGAAAACTCCACAAAAGCGGCACAGAGACCGGTCGCCGCGTCTCGATCACACGGGTTCGAACGCCGGCCTTCTCCAGTTCGGCGATGACGAAGTTCTCCGCATCGTTCGGTTGCGCGCGCCGAATCATCAAGAAGCTGACGTCAACCCCTCTTCGCGCCATCTCCGGCATGATCGCCATCAAATAGCGTTCAGAGCCGGCGATGCCGTGCAGACGCTGCGTGAACATCACCCGCATATTTCGATTCCTCGACACTTCGTTGCGCAAAATTCGATCGCTCTTGGCCGTAGCCGACGCTCGTCACACCTCGCCAGCCAAAGTCCGTCTAACGCCGTCATCGAGCGACACCAGCGGCTTTCCCAGGATTTCTTTCATGCGCGAAACATCTGGGCATCGCCGCGTCATGTCGCCTTCGGCGAGCGGCGGCATATGCACGATCTTCGACACTCCGCCGGTAAACGCCACGATCGCGCGCGCCAGCTCCAAAATCGTCATCTCGACGTCGCTTCCCACGTTCAGCGTCTCGTTGACCGCGAGCCCTTTGTTCAGCAAGGCTTCCGTCAGATCGAGATTGTCGGAGATGTAACAGAAGGTCCGTGTCTGCTTGCCATCGCCGTAAATCATAATATCGCGTCCCAGCCGCGCTGCGGAAAGGAATTTCGCGATGACAAAGTCGGCGCTCTGCAGCGGGCCATAAGTATTGAAGAACCTGAAGATCGTATAGGGCAGACCGAATTCCTGCTGATAAGTCCGGCAAAACGCCTCGCCGAGATTCTTGACGACCGCGTAAGGCAGTCGCGAGTTGAGCGGAGTCGTCGCCTCGCGCTGCGGAATCTCGAAGGGTTCACCATAGACCTCCGAGCTCGACGAAAAAAATATGCGCTTGACCGCGGTGTTTTTCGACAACTCCAGGACGTTCTCGATCCCGGCGATGTCATCGAGAACGCGGCGAGGATTATCGAGCGTTCGGCGCACGCCGACGACCGCAGCGTAATGAAAGACGTAGTCGAAATTTCGCGAGATCATGATCGCGGCGATCTCATCGCGCCTGTTCACATTCGCCTTGATCAACTCCCAGTTCCGGTATTGACTCGACGGAAGCTTGTCGCGGCTTCCCGTCGAAAGGTCGTCGACGATGGTGACGAATGTGTCTGGCGCGACGACGAACCTGCGCGCGAGGCTACCGCCAATATTTCCCGCGCCGCCCGTGATCAGAATTTTTCTCGGCATTGGATACCTCAATATCGGTCCAGCTTTTTCTTTTTTGACGCGCGGCCCGAGCCGAGCTCTCGGATGAGAGCGTCGTAAGCCTCGAACATCGTCTCGCTTCCATAATCAGATTCGGCCTTGGCGCGACTCATCTTGGCGAGCTGGCGCCGCAGCGTCGCATCGTCGATCAGCCGGAGCGCGGCCTCGGCGAAGGCCTCGCCGTCCTGGCGCGCGGCCAGCAGCCCGCAACACGGGGCCGGCGCGAGCTGATCGTGGATCGAATCGATGTCGGAGCCGATGATTGGGAGGCCCGACGCCATAGCCTGCAGAATCGACGTGCTCATGACTTCGGAGTCGGAGGCGTGCAGATAAAGATCGAGTGAACGAAACCACTCGGCGAGGCGCAAGTCGTCGAGCGGACCGCAAAACTCGACGTTATCGATAAGGCCCCGGCGCCGCGCACGCTCCCGCATCGCATCGAAAGTTTCGCCAGAGCCCGCGAGCGATAGACGAAACGCCGTCCGCGGCCGAAGCCGCTTCAAATGATCAATCATGTCGATCAGGACGTCATGGCGCTTCAGCCGCGAGAAGCGGCTCGCCATGCCGAGCCGGACGACCGCTCCCGTCGTCCGACTTGCCTCGGCCGGATGGAAGACGCGCAGGTCCACGCCGTTGGGAATGACCGCGCGCTTCTTCGGGACGCCGAGGATCGCCGGCAGCTTGCCTCCCCCCGATACCGCTTCGGGCGTGAGCAGCACAACTCTGTCCGCGAGTGCGTGAGCCAGCAGCGCCAACAACCGCTCCTGCCGCGACTTGGCGTTTCTGGGCGTATGCTCGACGGCGACCAACCGGCGCCCGCGCAACAGGCGAAAGGCGAAACAGGGCACAATCGCGGTGGCGCTATGCAACAAGACAACCTCCGGATTCTCGCGCATCAGCCATGAGAAAAGTCGCCGCCATGCGCCCCATGGCGCCCCCTGCTTTTGCTGGAAGTAGGCGTAGGGGACGCCTAGTTTTTCGCAAAGTTGCGCATAGTGTTCCCGCAGTGGTTCTATGCCGATGAAGGCCATGAGCGGCGCCCATCGCGCGGTCCGCGGCGCCTGCAGAAGTGAGAAGGCGACCGCCCCGAGACCGCCGAGCCCCGAATAGAGAATCTGGCAGACGCGCGTCGGCGCATCGCCCGCCGAAACGGCTTTCGGCGCCTCATTCGGCGCCGAGCCCCCGCGCGCCGGCTCGTGGGCGTCGCTATCCATCACCACTCTATCCATGCCTCTTCTGGTGGCGGCCCGCCTTCAGAAATGAAAGGCTCTCGTGAAAGGCCCTCGCGAGCCCGAAAGCCGCGCGCGCCGCGAGCTTGCCCGCCTGAAACACGTCGAGAGCGAGGAGCAGCAGGGGCTCCGGCAATCGCGCCACCGCCCGCGCCGTGGCGAAACGCGGTTCAAGCGGCGGCGTGAACAGCTCCGTGAACTGGCGCGCCCGCGGAATATCCCGACGGAATAAGGCGCCTCGCAGAGCAGCCAGCACGCGCGAATTGACATAGGCGTGGATGCTCGGGTCACGTCGACGCGACGGCTCGCGCTCCATGACCCCGCAAAGCATCGAAACCGAGGGAGAAATATCCGACAGCACGTAGGTGGATGCCGGAGCGAGTCTCTGTCGTGCGCCGTGCGATTGCTCCATGACCCCGCCCGTCCCGCGAAAATAGATCGATGTGACACGATCGGAAATGGCGACCGGATAGGAGAGCGCCACTCTTGCCCAGCACTCCAAATCGGCGCCGGCCTTGAACTTGCCGAATCCTCCCAGTCTCTCAAGGGCTTCGCGTCGAAGTGCGGAGTTCGACGAGTTGACTCTTCCAATTCGGTGAGAGGCCTCCAGGAAGTAGTCGATCGATCGGAGGTTCGACTCTCTGGTTTTCGGCGGCTCCACGTGCGAGGTGTCCGAAAGCTCGCAAAATCCGGTGGCCACCAAACCGGAATCGGGAAAGGCCCGAATGATCAACGCCGTTTCAAAAAGATGCTCCGGCAGCCAGCAGTCGTCGGCGTCGAGAAGCGCGATCCAGACAGCGCGCGCCTCAGAGATTCCGCGGTTTCGGGCGGCTCCTTCACCCGCATTCTCCTGGTGGACCAACCGAAATCTGGCGTCCACAACGTCCGCCAGGGTCTCGGCTCCACCGTCGGTCGAGCCGTCATCGACGACGATCAGCTCGAAGTTTTCGAATGACTGGCCGAGAACGCTGTCCACCGCGCGGCGGACATAGGGGCGTTTGTTATAGAGCGGGATGACGACCGAAAAATAGGGCGCGACGGCGGGCGTCTGTGACATGAGCTGTGGTTCTTCTTTCCGCCAATGCGGCTCAATCAATCGAGACCGACGGCATCCCGACTCTCTCGTAATAGGCGCTCGCGCCTGGACGGGGCGGGACGACGTGATAATTCTTGACCTCGGCAAAGTCACGAACATTGCCGAGAGCGGTCGAGCCGAACCCATGGACGATCACTTTATACCCGCGCGCCGCGACCGCTCCGATGACTTCCTCGGCGATACATTCCTTCGCTATGCGCGCGATCTCGCCATCGTCTCTGAATGCCTCCGCGAGTTCTGGCTCGGCGTGCTCGGCTGGATGCGGAAGAAAGATGTCCGGCTTCAAGCTTTTCACGAAAGCACGATAGGCTTCGGTTTTGTGCGGCGCGACAATGTGAATGGGCGTTCCGAGAACGACCACGACGGGACGCTCGTCGAGCCGCGCCGAAACCGTTGGGGCTGGAAAGAGGTCGAGACGTACAAACTGGCGGGCGTGAAAAATGTTTAGCTCCGGATCGTAGATCGTGTAATGCGCGACAGCCGTCGTTAAGATCTCATGATTGGTCCGTCCGAAGAGCGCCGCCTTGAAATACCGGAAATGCGCCGGCCCTTCATTAGCGACACCAACCGAATAGGCGTCCGCGCAAATGTTACCAGTGCCGTCGTCGAACGTATTGATCAGGGCCCTCCTGTTCCATCCCGCGAGCATCGAAAAGCAGAACTCGCCGATGCTTGCGGCGTAGAGCTCGTCGTAGACCCCGAACATGACCCGCCGGGGAATCCGCATCAGGGCGTAGACTTCGGAGACGAAGTGCGAGTTCAGGGGATAGGCGAAGGGCACGAAGCACAGCTCGCCCCGGAGCCGCTTCGCATAATGGAGGTGCTTCACGGAATTGGAATGCGGATAATAGAGGATCGTATCGCGACCGGGCGAGCGCTGCTGGATCCACTGAACGATCAGGGCCTGCAACGGCGTTCGGCAAAAGAACAGTCGTCGCGGCGCGGTGGACGCGTCGGAATTTATCGGGCGAGTCGTTGTCGCGGTCATATGTTTGCCCTTCGGACCGTCGGGGAGGCGCGCGCGAGGCGTGTCGCAAGGATTCGCCCGCATCCGAGCGTCCCCACCCAAATCGTGAGTTCAGCTTAAGGCGTGATTGCGCGGGCTGCCGTTAAAAAGCCATTGATCCCGAAAGCCAGCCTGCTCGATCATGGCCCACGAAATAGGTTCGCCATAAGCGATATCGCGCGCGGCGCTGCTTCTTAAGTGCTTACCAAATTCGACGCACCATGACAAATCCCTCTGCTTTATCAACGCCGACGCATGCCCCCCGGTGTTTCGCCAATATCTCCAAATGTTCAATGCTTCTAGAGTGGGGCGGGTTTCGCATTTCACCGGCGTAAGCGCCGAGCGCTTCGAATTTCGTTCGCCAATGAGCGCTGATATCCACAAATACATTCGGACAAAAGGGCCGCTGTCCTGGATCCGCCCATTCGGTGCTCGACATAACTTCGAACGTCAGGATCTCTTTGACCGAATGTCCCGGTTGCGGACGACAAGCGGTCAATACGGCCTGATGGGTTGTTCGATGATCGACATTCAGGTCGCCGCCGTGGTGTGTATAAATC
Organism: Methylocystis sp.; assembly: GCA_049583305.1. GTDB lineage: Bacteria > Pseudomonadota > Alphaproteobacteria > Rhizobiales > Beijerinckiaceae > Methylocystis. Next base: position 3,509 of record JBAUVQ010000418.1, on the reverse strand, counting down.
GTGCAAGGCTTGATTGATTGGATGACGTTTTCCAGCGGCTTCACAATGTCCAGCAGGGCGACGCTGTCCATCTGGTTGTCGGGGAAATCGAACGAGTGGTTCGAACTCACGCCGAGAATCTTGAGCGCATTGGCTTTGCAATGGTTTCGCGGCGCCACATCCGTCGCGGTCTCGCTATTTCCCAATCTCGACCCGACGCCGTCGGCCATGAAGAGGACGTGGACGGCGTCGCCTTCCGCGACGTGGCGCGCCAGGGTCCCACCGCACCCCAACACCTCGTCATCGGGGTGCGCCGCGACGACGAGCACATTCCTAGTCATAAGGTTTCCTTGCGACGATGTTTTTGCGAAGCAGACAGATCCGAGCGCGGTTCAAGACGCCGCATCAGATCCTCTTCCACGCGGTAAATACGGAATAATGAAAGCAAGCCCAGAAGATACGTTTACTAAAAAGCCGAAAATCAGAAGCATTAGCCGATATTGCGTTCTGACCGACCTTTATGGAGATAATTTCCTCAATTTAACAACAATATTTCCTATAAACGTAATTGGATATATGCTATAATATACAGGCACTATATCTACGCAAAATTCATCCTTAAAACTCGCCAACCCTTTAGAGTTGCCTGACCCTCCAAGATCGCAAATAGTTATGCCATTTTTTTTTAAAAGAAGAATATCCTCCCAGTGGTTAAGCCGGTTGGCTCGACCCGCGAGCTGTCTTTCATGGGGAGTTAATTGCGATAATATCGTGACACTAGTAAGCAAAATCGCTATCTGGCGTCTTACTATATACGCATGGTAACTTAATGGTTGCCCCTTACTATCCGTTGTCTTGGTAATTAAAAGCTCCCCACGGCTTCTGATTGTCTCGTAAATATTAGAAGATATGAGGCGTATATTTTTACGAAAAACAAGATCCGCGTGAGCTGCGGTAATTTCGACGACATCCATTGCGCTTGGAGTCAGATTTGCGCTGTACAACACACCGTCTTTGATAGCTCTTCTTATGTCATACCTTGTATATTTTGACAAATTACTATATATGGCCGACTCAGCTAAATCCAGATTAATAGTTGCCGTTTGATATGTATTTGTTATCCCGCGCATGTCGACCACCGGAGCATAGTGATGCTTTAAATGTATAATATCATAATTCTCGTTTGGGTTGAGGTGTGTTAAATCCAGATAGTGCAAATCATACTTTACTGCGCGCTGATAAGTTGTACGTAGCGCCGCTTTAATAAATGTTAACATTAGCTTATCTCTTTCCCTTGCGATGACGCATGGTGGCGTAGCTGATTAGAGTGTTTTCTGATTAAACCACGTCATAACCCGCTATATCGAAGTAATTCATGGGCTTTCGCGGGCGAGGCTTGGCAACGCGTCGCCCCCTGCCGCAATGATCGGCTTGCAGTGACGAGACTGACGACATCGGACCAAGGCCAGACGGACATATGTGTGTTTTCGGCGTAACGCTGTTCCCATTCGGAATTAAAACCCATGTTTTGCTCCTATCGGCGTGTTTAACTCGCCTTATCCGGTTTCGATCTGGCCCGACGGCTTCCATCGAAGCTTCGGCGCGACGCTTTCAGTGGTGCGCTTCAGGGAAACACACGCTCAATTCTCTTTTAGTTCATCGAACGTTTTGGCGTTGCCAGACATGAGGACAGCGAGACTATTCGCTCCCTCGTTGAATAACAGGTCAAGCACTGACAATCGAGGTTCGAATGGCTTGCGATGCACCTGCTTATAGACGGGAGGCGTATATGTCTGGAACACGGCTTCGACACCTGCATCGTTAAAAGATTTCAAATCCGCATAGTCACGCCCAAGAGACCCAAAGATGTATCTGTTCGCCCTAAGTTGCAGGCACATATCGAGGACGAGAGCCGAGCCCACGCCAGTGAAATTACAGTCGGAGGCGCGCGCGATTGGCCTATCTAATCCTAAGCAAGCAAGCAACCATACTAATATCTCGACGTTTAGGTCGGCCAAGAACACGTGATGTTTGCGCAGGATCGCTTCCAATGGTTCCATGTAATCCTTGAAAAAGGGAGCTTTTGCGTACGAGAGACGCAAGGCCTTGGCGTGTTTCTCAGCCCATATCGAGCCATCTATTTTCATATCGCAGAATCGGCGCGTTAAATGGCCCTTCTTTTCGACCGGCACGGTAAGCACAAGCGGGCCCTGGTGGGTCATGATCCGATTGCGATTGCCGAACTCATGGTATTCGAACTGAACAGCGTCGAACACACAGAACTGATCGGCAAGAGCGATTTTATGGAAAAAGCCCGCCCAAGGCAGGTACAAGGGCTGGTGAGCAGATAAAATCAAAGATTTTCCTCCGCGATCTGGGCAATTCTTTTTGCCTCTTCTATAGTAATTGAAGGATATATCGGCAAAGAAACTGTTGATCTCGTCAAATCTGCAGCTACCGGGACCTTTGTCGGGTCGGTCAGCAGCTCTTCAGTCTCAATCGGAACTATGGCATGGATCGATTTCTCGGACAGCATACTGATTAGCTTCTTAGAGTTGCTTGTGTGCAACACCGCGCGATATCGCACCGGCCGGTCGGTAGACTTTTCTCTATCCAATAGACTGATTCCGAAAGACCGATAAATATCAAATATATTAGCGCGCTTCTCAATAAAATTAGGTAATTGCCTAAGTTGAGCCCTGCCGATGCCCGCCTGTAAATCCGTCATTTGAAAGTTAAATCGAAGCCTTTGGTCATATCTCCGATCAAACTGACGGTAGTCTCTCACAGCGTCGATCAAGCTACGGTCTCGACTAACAACGGCTCCCCCTTGACCGCCACTCGTGATGATTTTCGTCGCGTAGAAGGAGCAGATACCAACATCGCCGCGCAAGCCAATTGGCGCCCCTTCAGCGAGAGCGCCGAAAGCTTGGGCAATGTCTTCGATCAACATATATCTGCGATCGCGGTCGACTTCGATTGGCAAGCCGAACATCGATGGCGCAACTAGAATGTCAAGCTCACTCCGCTCGGCCGAAACAAGGTCGAGGTTTGGGCTAGCCGGCGCGCAGTCAAGGTACACAGAGTCGCCTCCGACAAGGCCGACGGCGTTTCGCAGAGCGCTGCATGAATACGCTGGAATCCCAATTCGTTTGCCGAGCCCCTTTAGCACCCATAACGCCAGATACAGAGCGGCGGAGCCGCTGGAGACAGCAACCGCGTGCCCGTTGGGTAATCCAAGAAAACTACAAATTTCGTTTTCGAAAGCCTCGACTTCTACTCCCTGCGCAACCCAACTTCGTGAAATGACGCGCGATGCGGCGGTTCGCTCGGCGGCGCCTAATGTAGGCCGATTGTGCGGGATCATTTGATTGAAATCCAAATCTACTTTGAATTTGAGGGGTTTGCATAATATCCGGGCTTGATAACCGCTGGGTTTCCAATGACAAGAGAATAGGGAGGAATATGATCGGGACCAACGATAGATCCGGCCGCGACGACCGTATGGTGACCAATATAAACCCCCCCCT
>JBAUVQ010000417.1:0-3038 GCA_049583305.1 Methylocystis sp. | reverse complement strand
CGCACCGGAAAGGCTTGGGATCGGTTGAGCGAAGAGAAAACGGGGCGTCCGGAGACGCCCGCGAACAACCAGGGCGCCAAAACGCGCGCCTTGGTGCTAGGGCCTTATCCGACGCGGTCCTCCCGCGATATGTCCGTCCGCGATCCAAAGGCGCGCCTCGCCGAGGCCGTCGGTCTAGCTCTCGCGATCGACCTCGATATCGTCGGCGAAATTGGCGTCTCGCTGAACGAGGTGCGACCCGCGACCTACCTCGGCAAGGGCAAGGTCGAGGAGATTGGCGAAATTGTTAGAGAACGCGAAGTCGCCCTCGTCTCGATGGATTGCGCGCTCTCGCCCGTCCAGCAGCGCAATTTGGAAAAAGCCTGGGGCGCCAAGGTCATCGACCGCACCGGGCTGATCCTCGAAATCTTCGGGCGCCGCGCGCGCACCAAGGAGGGCGCGCTACAGGTCGAGTTGGCGCATCTCGAATATCAAAAATCGCGGCTGGTGCGTAGCTGGACCCATCTTGAACGCCAGCGCGGCGGTTTCGGCTTCCTTGGCGGCCCCGGCGAAACGCAGATCGAATCCGACCGGCGCTTGCTCGAAGAGCGGATGCGTCGCATCGAAACCGAACTCGACAAGGTCAAGCGCACGCGCGGCCTGCACCGCAAGACGCGGCGCGACGTGCCCTATCCGGTGGTCGCGCTGGTCGGCTACACCAACGCCGGCAAATCGACGCTGTTCAACCGTCTCACCAACGCGAGCGTCTTCGCCGAAAACCTGCTGTTCGCGACGCTCGACCCGACCTTGCGCGAAATCCGGCTGCCGCATGGGGGCAGGGCGCTGTTGTCCGACACGGTGGGGTTTATCTCCGACCTGCCGACCATGCTGATCTCCGCCTTCCGCGCGACGCTGGAGGAGGTGACGCAGGCCGACGTGGTGCTGCATGTGCGCGACGTCTCCCACGAAGACTGGGAAGCGCAGGGGCGCGATGTCGAGAAGATCATCGAGGAACTCGGCCTCGCCGGCGAGTACCGCAAGCCGACGATCGAAGTGTGGAACAAGATCGACGCGCTCGACCCCGAGCGGCTGGAAGGGATGCGGCTTTCGGCGCGGCGGGACGATGACGCGGAGCGCCCGATGCTGGTCTCGGCGCTGACCGGGGAGGGGTTGGAGGCGCTGTTGGCGCGGGTCGAGACGCTGCTCGCCGCCGGCCGCGTGACGCTGGCGCTGACGCTAGACCGAGCCGACGGCGAAGGCCTCGCCTGGGCCTATAGCCACGCCGAGGTGCTGGAGCGCGAGCCTCTGCCCGAGGGCGACGTGCGGCTGCTGCTGCGCGTCGCGCCGGAGCGGTTTGGGGAGCTGGCGCGGAGGTTTCCGGCGGCGCGGGTGGCGGGGTGAAGGCGTCTCCGCTACTTGCCCTCCAGCCCCTTCGCCTCGACCCAAAGCGTCTCCATCTCGTCCAGCGTCGCCTCCGCCGGCGCGCGGCCAGCCTCCGCCAGCCTTGCCTCGATATGATGAAACCGCCGCTCGAATTTGGCGTTGGCGCCGCGTAGCGCCTGTTCGGGGTCGACCTTGGCGTGGCGCGCGAGATTGGCGACGACGAACAGGAGATCGCCGATTTCTTCCGTGAGCGCCTTCGTCGGCGCCGCGCCCGGTTCGTCACGCAACTCCGCCTCGACCTCGAGCGTCTCCTCGCGCAGCTTATCCATGACCAGGCGGGCGTCGGCCCAGTCGAAGCCGACCTTGGCGGCTTTTTCTTGCAGTTTTATCGCGCGCGTCAGCGCGGGCAGGGGCGTTGGAACGCCATCGAGCACGCTCGCGCGCGCGGGCTTCTCGCCATCGGCCGTTCGCAGCACCGCGCGCGCGGCCTTTTCACGGGCTTTAATCTCGCTCCACTGCGCGGCGACGGCGTCGGGGCTGAGCTCGTTTGCCTCTCGGAAAACATGGGGATGGCGGCGGATGAGCTTGTCGCAGATCGCGCCGGCCACGTCGTCGAAGGCGAAGGCGCCCGCCTCGTCGGCCATTCTCGCGTGAAACACCACCTGGAGCAGCAGATCGCCCAGCTCGTCCTTCAGGTCGTCCAGGTCGCCGCGCTCGATCGCGTCGGCGACCTCATAGGCTTCCTCGATCGTGTAGGGCGCGATCGACCGGAAATCCTGCTCGAGATCCCAAGGGCAGCCGGTTCCCGGCGTGCGCAGGGTCGCCATGATCTCGATCAAGCGCGCGATGTTCATGGGCGGACGACCCCGGAATTGGCGACGGAAAGTCGATGCGCCATAAAAAACGCCGCGAGGCCCTTCGCGGAGCGTCGCGGCGCGAATTCAAGCGTGAAGGACTAGCCGAGCGTGATCGACAGCGCCTCGCGGCCCTTTTGGGTGTCGACGACCTGCATCGTCACCGGCTGGCCCTCGGCGAGACGGCTGACGCCGGAAGGCGACAGGATGGAGATATGGACGAACACATCCTTGCCGCCATCGTCGGACTGCACGAAGCCAAAACCCTTCGTTTCGTCGAACCATTTCACCTTGCCGTTCACGGTCACGGCGGTGGACGGATCCGGAGCCGCCCGGCGCGGACGCGGGCTGTCGAATCCGCCGCCGCCAAAACCGCCGCTACGGGGCGGAGGCGGGGGCGCGCGATCGGCCGCGCCCGCGAGATCGACCTCCAGAACACGCGCGACTTGCTGACCCTTGACAGAATTGGTCACCTGGACCCTCAGCTTCGCGCCTGGCGGGAGCGTCTCATATCCGGCCGCCTGAACGGCCCCGATATGCAGAAAAGCGTCGCCCGTGCCGTTGCCCAGCTCGACAAAGCCGAAACCCTTGTCGGTCTTGAACCACTTGACCACCGCGTCGATGGCGGGCTCGGATGATGACGGCGGCGGCGCATCGGGAAATCCGCCTCCACCGAAGGGCGACCGCGCCGGCCGGCTGGGTCGCTGGGAATCGTAATTGTAGGGACCGTCGTCATCGAACCCGCGCTTCCTGGGCCCCCGGAAATCCTTACCTTTGCTCATGTTACCTGCTCGTCTCCGCCATAAACGGCAAGACCGCTAT
>JBAUVQ010000416.1:0-4033 GCA_049583305.1 Methylocystis sp. | reverse complement strand
TCAAGGGCGTGCAGCCCGTCCGCGAGGACACGCCGCCCTCCGCGCCGCAACCGCCCCGAGCCTCGCCCGTCCCCTCCACCGGACGCAAGCCGGAGCCCGACGTGGGCGGAATGGAGCCGCATCCCGTGTGACGCGAATCAGATGCGCGAATGATCAAGGCCCGGCGTTCGCGCCGGGCTTTTTGTCGACAACGCCCGTCGCGCTCGGCGCCATAAAAATGTATACATCTATGTTTTGAATAACACTCGCGCCAATAGAGCGTCGCGCTCCGGCCATGCGGATGTTTGCATTCCCGTCGGGAAATTTTGCGTTCGAGGCATGGTTCGTGGTAACCAAGGCCATGGTTTCGTGTGCAAAAGCGTCGCTAAAACTGCGATGAATTCGGTCAACGCGCGAGGCGTCGCCGCGCGATTTTAAACCGCCCGAGGGATTACAATCAAATGAGCCGATCGTATTTTGGAACGGACGGAATCCGCGGCAAGGCGAATGAGAAGATCACGCCGGAACTCGCGCTCAAGGTCGGACAGGCCGCCGGACTGATCTTTCAACGCGGGGAAGGCCGACACCGCGTCGTCATCGGCAAGGACACGCGTCTCTCCGGCTATATGATCGAATACGCGCTGGTCGCGGGCTTCGCCTCCGTGGGCATGGACCCGCTGGTGCTTGGCCCCATGCCGACGCCCGCCGTCGCGATGCTGACGCGCTCGATGCGAGCCGACGTCGGCGTGATGATCTCCGCCTCGCATAATGCTTACGAGGACAACGGCATCAAGCTGTTTGGTCCCGACGGCCACAAACTATCGGACGAAATCGAGCTTGAGATTGAACAGCTGCTCGACAGCGATCTCACGCACAAACTCGCCGCGCCGCACGAGCTTGGACGCGCCCGCCGCATCGACGACGTTCGCGCCCGCTACATCGAGTTCGCGAAGCGCACGCTGGCGCGCAACATGAGCTTCGAGGGAATGCGCGTTGTCCTCGATTGCGCGAATGGCGCCGCTTACCGCGTCGCCCCCGAAGCTCTGTGGGAGTTGGGCGCCGAGGTCATCGCGATCGGCGTGGAGCCGGACGGCTTTAACATCAATCGGGACTGCGGCTCGACCGCCCCTCAGACGCTGCGCCAAAAGGTGCGGGAGTTGCGAGCCGACGTCGGTATCGCGCTCGACGGTGACGCCGACCGCGTCATCATGGTCGACGAGCACGGTCACGTCATTGATGGCGATCAATTAATGGCTGTCGTCGCCGACAGCTGGCGTGAGCAAAATCTGCTGACGAAGCCGGGAATCGTCGCGACCATCATGTCCAACCTCGGACTCGAACGTTATCTCGCCTCGCTGAATCTTTCGCTCGAGCGCACCGCGGTTGGCGACCGTTATGTGCTGGAGCGAATGCGCGAGGGTGGATTTAACGTCGGCGGCGAGCAGTCGGGCCATGTCATTTTATCGGACTACTCCACGACCGGCGACGGCTTGGTCACGGCCATGCAGGTGCTCGCGGTGATCAAGCGCCGCGACCTTCCGGCCAGCGAGGTTTGCCGGCGCTTCGAACCGCTGCCCCAGATCTTGATGAACGTGCGCGCGCCGCGTCCCCGGCTCGAAGCCGACGCCGTGGTTCGCGCGATCGACAAGGCGCGCCGGCGCCTTGGTGACAAGGGCCGACTGGTTATTCGACCATCGGGGACGGAGCCCGTCATTCGCGTGATGGGCGAAGGCGATAATCGGGCATTGATCGAGGAGATCGTCGGCGACGTTTGCGACGCGCTCAAGGCGCCCGCCGAGGCGGCGTGAGCGCGGACGCCGTCGAAACCACAGTGCTGGCCCAGGATAAGGCGCGGTGACGCGGGGTGGACGCGGCTTGCGCGGCGTCTTTGGCGATACTTCGGTAAACGCCTATTTTCCTTAAATACTAGGGTTAACCTCACTTTAAACTTTTAACGTCACCTTTCCGCTCATTGGCCTCGTGCCGCGGGTCCGCAACGCGACCCTTTTCGAGCGAAGGGAAGACACATCATGGGCAGATCCAAAGCCCTCTTTTTGGCGACGCTCGTCGCCGTCGGCGCGAGTTCCGCCGCATTTGGCGCGGACCTGCTTCCTCCTCCTCCGCCGCTTGAGCCAATGCCCGCGCCCGTCGATTTCGGCGGCGGTTGGTATCTGCGCGGCGACGTCGGCGTCGGCGCGCTGCAAATGACCGAATGGCGCTCCACGCTGCAACCGGTGGACGAGACCGGGCAGTCTCTCGCCACGTCAGGCAATGTTTTCGCCCCGGCCTTCTCTTCCATCGGAGATCAGACATTCGCCGGGGTCGGGTTCGGCTACCAGTTCAATCACTGGTTCCGCGCGGATATCACGGGTGAATATCGCACCGAGGCGGCCTATCGGGCCGGCATCGCCGGCGCCAACGCCTATAGCGGCTGGACTGGATTCGACAGTTACAACGCGGGTCTCAGCACCGCCCTGTTCATGGCGAACGGCTATGTCGATCTCGGCACGTGGCGCGGCATCACGCCCTTCGTCGGCGGCGGCGTCGGCATCGCCTCCCATAAGTTCGCGGGGCTAACCGACTCGGGCGGCGGCGTCGCGACAGACGCGACTCAGGCCAACTTCGCCTGGGCGTTGATGGGCGGCCTGGCGCTCAACGTGACGCCCAATCTCAAGATCGAGCTTGGCTATCGCTACGTCGACATGGGCAACATCAACAGCAATCCGATTCAGTGCCTGAACCCGCAGGGATGCTGGCAGGAGGCTCATTCCTTCCACATCGCCTCCCAGGATGTGCGTCTCGGCCTGCGCTACGCTCTCGGCGGCGCTCCATCGTATATGGCCCCTCCGCCCGGACCGCTGATCAGCAAATACTGAGCCCCGGCGAGGATAAACAAACCAGCGGCGCGCGGCCCAAAAGGCCCGCGCCGTTCTGTTTTTTCGACTTTCGCGCGACGCGGCCTCGCGAAGAGCCAAAAAATCCGGCATATCTGGCGCCATGCCGCCACGCCGCCCTCCTCTCGCCGAGCAAGAAGCCCCTCCGCCGGGCGGCAACGCGCCGGAACTCTCCGTCTCGGAACTCGCCAACGCGCTGAAGCGCACCGTCGAGGATCGTTTCGGCCTGGTGCGCGTGCGCGGCGAAGTCAGCAATTATCGCGGCCCGCACTCCTCCGGCCATGTCTATTTCTCGCTAAAGGACGCAAACGCGCGGCTGGACGCGGTGATCTGGAAAGGCGCGTTTCTTCGTTTGCGGATCAAGCCCGAGGAGGGGATGGAGGTTGTCGCGACCGGTAGGCTAACGACCTTTCCCGGCAAATCTTCATATCAAATCGTCATAGACGCGATGGAGCCGGCCGGCGTCGGCGCGCTCATGGCCCTGCTCGATGAACGTCGCAAGCGGCTGGGCGCCGAAGGGCTATTCGACGCGGAACGCAAGAAGCCCCTGCCATTCCTCCCTCGCGTGATCGGAGTCGTCACATCGCCGACCGGCGCGGTGATCCGTGACATTCTGCATCGCCTCAACGATCGTTTTCCCCGCCGAGTGCTGGTCTGGCCTGTTCGTGTGCAGGGCGAATCGAGCGCGGCGGAGGTCGCCGCCGCGATTGAAGGCTTCAACGCGCTGGACCCGGACGGCGCGATTCCGCGACCTGATGTTCTAATCGTCGCGCGTGGCGGCGGCTCGTTCGAGGATCTTTGGGGCTTTAACGAGGAGATCGTCGCGCGCGCCGCCGCCGCGAGCGCCATCCCCCTCGTCGCCGCGATCGGTCACGAAACCGACACCACCCTGATCGACTTCGCCGCCGATTTGCGCGCGCCGACGCCCACCGCGGCGGCCGAAAAGGCCGTTCCCGTGCGCGTGGAGCTGATTGAGCAGATCGCGACGCTCGCCCGACGCCTCGCCGGGGCGGAGCGCCGACTCTTGGATGACGCGGCCACGCGCCTTTCCGCCTTCAAGCGCCTGCTCGCTTCTCCCGATCAGGCGCTGGCGGGCCCGCGCCAGCGCCGCGATCTCGCGCAGGAACGTCTGCGCGCGGCGTCGCGCGGCGGACTCGACC
>JBAUVQ010000415.1:0-25932 GCA_049583305.1 Methylocystis sp. | reverse complement strand
TCAAGCGCGAGGTGACGCCGCATCAGCGCGATGAAGTGTTTCACCTTGGTCTGCCGGGCGTCGGCCTCTTGGCCGAGAACAAGCGCGTTTATCCCAACGGCCCGATCGGCGCGCATGTGCTCGGCTTCGCCAACATCGACAATATCGGCATCGCCGGCATGGAGAAATTCGTCGACGGGCAGGGTCTCGCCGATCTGCACGGCGCCGGCTTCAGCATGACTTCCGAGGAGCTGTCGCCCATCACGCTCTCGCTGGACATCAAGGCGACGCACGCGCTGCGCGACGAACTGGCCAAGGGCGTCGAACACTTCAAGGCGCTGGCGGGCGCGGCCGCGATCATGGACGTCAACACCGGCGAAGTCATCGCGATGGCTTCGCTGCCCGACTATGACCCCAACACGCCTCCCGACATTCGCGACACTAACTTGATCAACCGCCTCAATGTCGGCGTGTATGAGATGGGATCGACGTTCAAGGCGCTGACCATCGCGATGGCGCTGGACAGCGGCAAGGTCAACCTCAACTCCCGGCTCGACGCGCGCACCGCGCTGACCTCCGGGCGGTTCAGAATTCACGATTATCATCCCCTGAATCGCGCGCTGACCGTGCCGGAAGTCTTCACCTATTCCTCCAACGTCGGCACCGCGCGCATGGCGCTGGGGCAGGGCGTCGAGAAGCACAAGGCGTTCTTGCGCAAAATGGGCCAACTCACCCGCATGCGCACCGAACTGCCCGAAAGCGCGGCGCCCATCGTGCCGCAGAACTGGGGCGAACTGAATACGATGACCATCGCCTTCGGGCATGGTCTCGCGGTCGCGCCGCTGCAGGCGATGATGGCGGTGGGGGCGTTGTTGAACGGCGGCTATCTCATCACGCCGACCTTCGTCAAACGCAGCGAGGAAGAAGCGAGGAAGAACGCGCCGATCGTCGTCAAGCCGGAGACGAGCGAGGCGATGCGCTATCTGATGCGCCTCAACGCGGAAGTCGGCACCGCCAAGAAGGTCAATGTCGCGGGCTATTTCGTCGGCGGCAAAACCGGCACGGCGGAGAAGGTGATCCACGGCCATTATTCCAAGAACCGCCTGTTCACCACGTTCATGGCGGTCGCGCCTGCCGACAAGCCGAAATATCTGTTCTTGACGCTGATGGACGAGCCGAAGGGGTTGCCGGAAACCGGCGGCTTCGCCACCGCCGCCTATAACTCCGGCGCCGTGACGGGCAAGATCATCGAGCGTGTCGGGCCGTTGCTCGGCCTGCAGCCGCGCTTCGAAACGCCCAAGGAGCCGTTCCCGATCTTGGCTAAACTCGGCTTTGGCTTCGCCAACACGCCGGCGACCGGCGGCGGAGGGCATTGATGCGGCTCGGCGAACTGCTTGAAGGCGTCGAACTTGACCCGGCGATCGCCGATCTCGACGTCGCCGGGATCAGCGCGGACAGTCGCGCCATTGAGAAGGGTTTCGCTTTTTTCGCCATTCCGGGCTTCGCCGGCGACGGTCTGAATTTCGTCGCCGACGCCAAGGCGCATGGCGCTAGCGTCGTGATAGCGCAGCGCGAGGCGCCATGCGAATTGCCGCTCGTCGTCGTCGCCGACGCGCGCGCCGCGCTGGCCAAAGCCGCCGCGCGGCTCCATCCGCGTCAGCCGGAGATCATCGCCGCCGTCACCGGCACCAGCGGCAAGACCTCCGTCGTCGCCTTTTTGCGCCAGCTCTGGCAGGCTCTCGGCCATGAGGCCGCGTCGCTCGGCACGGTCGGCGTCGTCGACGCCTCGGGCGCCCATTATGGCGCGCTGACGACTCCGGGGCCCCTCGAGCTGCATCGCACGCTCGACGAACTCGCGGGGCGCGGCGTGACGCATCTCGCGATGGAGGCGTCGTCGCTTGGGATCGATCAGCGCCGTCTCGACGGCGTGCGCCTGTCGCTCGCCGCCTTCACCAATTTCTCGCGCGATCATCTCGATCATCATCGCGACCTCGAAGACTATTTTCGCGCGAAGATGCGGCTGTTCGACACGCTCGCGCGGCCGGGTCAAACCGTGGTGTTCGACGCCGACAGCGATGTCGCGCCGCGTGTTCTCGAAGTGTTGCGCGCCCGCGGCGTCAAGCCCTTTGGCGTCGGCTTTAAGGGCGAGGCCATCGCGCTGCTGGAGTCCGCGCCGCACGCGCTGACGACAAAGCTGCGTCTGCGTTACGCCGGCGTCGACTATACCGTCCAACTGCCTCTCGCCGGCGCTTTCCAGACCGCCAACGCGCTCGTCGCGGCGGGGCTCGCCCTCGAGAGCGGCGGAGAGCCGGCGCGCGTCTTCGCGGCGCTGGAGAAATTGCAGGGCGCGCCCGGGCGGCTGGAACTGGTCGGGCAACGGAACGGCGCGCCGATTTTCGTCGATTACGCGCATAAACCCGACGCGCTCGAAAAGGTTCTCGCGACGCTGCGCCCGCTGGTCAGGAGGCGGTTGATTCTGGTGTTCGGTTGCGGCGGCGACCGCGATCGGGGTAAACGTCCGATGATGGGCGAAATCGCCGCGCGCGGCGCCGACATCGCGATCGTCACCGACGATAATCCGCGAAGCGAGGATCCCGAGGCGATCCGGGCCGCCATCGTCGTCGGCGCGACGCTCGCTGGCGGCGCCGAGATCCGCGAAATCGGCGACCGCCGCGCGGCGATCGAGACGGGCGTCGCGATGCTGCGCGAGGGCGATGCGCTGGTCGTCGCGGGCAAAGGTCACGAAACCGGCCAGATCATCGGTAAAACAACGCTGCCCTTCTCCGATCACGAAGTCATCGCGACCGCCCTCGCGGCGACGCCTTTGGGAAACGCATGATGAGACAAGAACCCCTGTGGTCCGGCCTCGGCCTTGTCGGCGCGCTGAACGCCCGCGTGAGCGGCGGAGGCCTCCCGCGCGAGGCGACCGGCGTCTCCATCGACACGCGCACGCTGGAGCCGGGCGATCTTTTCTTCGCCATCAAGGGTGACGCGCGCGACGGACATGACTTTGTCCCGGCGGCTTTCGCTAAGGGCGCGGCGGCCGCCGTCGTCGACGAGGCCCACGCGCGCGATCTCGCCTCGGCGGGGCCGCTGTTCGTGGTCAAGGACGCGCAGATAGCACTGGAGCGCCTCGGCGCGTATGCTCGCGCGCGCACCAGCGCCTACATCGCGGCGATCACCGGCTCGGTCGGCAAGACGTCGACCAAGGACATGGCGCGCGTCGTGTTCTCGCGCTTCGGCGCCACCCATGCGTCGAGCGCCTCCTACAACAATCAATGGGGCGTCCCGCTGTCGCTGGCGCGCATGCCGACGGCGTCGCGCTTTGGCGTTTTCGAAATTGGAATGAATCACGCCGGCGAAATCGCGGCGCTGGTCGAGCAGGTCAAGCCGCATGTCGCCGTCGTGACGCGCGTCGCGCCGGTGCATCTCGAAAACTTCTCGACGCTCGAAGCCATCGCGGACGCGAAGGCCGAGATTTTCGGCGGCTTGCTCGACGGCGGGGTCGCCATCCTCAACCGCGACGACGCGACCTACGAACGACTCGTGGAGGCCGCGCGCGCGTCCAAGGCCGGGCACGTCTTCAGCTTCGGCTCGGGCGAGGGGGTGGAGGCGCGTCTTCTGTCCTACGAAACGCAAGACGGGGTGGGCGTGGCGAGCGCCTGGATTTTCGGTCGGCGGATAAATTATCGCGTCGGCGCGCCAGGCTTGCACATCGCGCAAAACGCATTGGCCGTCCTGCTCGTCGCGCATGTGTTCGATATCGACCTGGAACAGGCTGCGGCGGCGCTCGAGGATTTCACGCCGTCGGTCGGGCGAGGCCGGCGCGAAACGCTGGAACGCGACGGCGGGACGATCGCGCTGATCGACGAGAGCTACAACGCCAATCCGACATCCATGCGCGCGGCCTTCGAATTGCTCGCGGCGACGAACCCCGGGCCGAACGGCCGCCGCGTCGCCGTGCTTGGCGACATGCTGGAGCTGGGACCGCGGTCCGGCGAGCTGCACGCCGAACTCGGCGATGATCTCGCGCGCTCGCGCGTCGATCTTTTGTTCACCGCCGGTCCCAACATGGCCCGCGCCTTCTATGCCGCGCCCGAGTCGATGCGCGGCGCGCATCGGCCGAACGCCGCGGAACTGGAGGAGCCGTTGCTGGCCGCGCTGCGCCCCGGCGACGTGGTGATGGTCAAGGGGTCGAACGGCTCGCGCATGGGCGCGCTCGTCGCGGCGCTGCGCGACAGTTCCGGAAACGCCTCCAACGGCAGCCGAGGAAATTGAAATCATGCTAACGCTGCTCGCGGATTATTCCCATCTGTTCGGCCCGCTCAACGTCTTTCGCTACATCACCTTTCGCGCCGCCTGCGCGGCGGCGACCGCGTTGTTCTTCGTGTTCTTTTTCGGACCCGGAATCATCTCCGCGTTGCGCATCAAGCAAGGCAAGGGTCAGCCCATTCGCGAGGACGGACCGGCCTCGCATCTGCTCAACAAGAAAGGCACGCCGACAATGGGCGGGCTGATGATCCTCTCGGGGCTCGTCGCCAGCACGCTGCTTTGGGCCAACTTCAAGAACCCCTATGTGTGGATCGTGCTGCTCGTCACCGTCTCGTTCGGAGCGATCGGCTTTTACGACGATTATCTCAAGGTCACGAAGCAGTCGCACAAGGGATTTTCCGGCTGGCTGCGGCTGCTGCTGGAATTCATCGTCGCCACCGCGGCCTGTTACGCGCTGACGATCGTCGGCGGCGAGGACATGCACAAGCTCGCTCTGCCCATGCTGAAGGGCTACGTGATGAACCTCGGCTGGTTCTTCCTGCCGTTCGGCGCGTTCGTGATCGTCGCCGGCGGCAATTGCGTCAATCTGACCGACGGGCTCGACGGGCTCGCGATCGTGCCCTCGATGATCGCCGCCGGAACCTTCGCCGTTTTCGCCTATCTCGTCGGCAATTCGGTGTTCTCCTTTTACCTCGGCGTCAATCACGTCACCGGCGTCGGCGAACTCACCATCGTCTGCGCCTCGCTGATCGGGGCCGGTCTCGGATTCCTGTGGTTCAACGCGCCGCCCGCGCAAATCTTCATGGGCGACACCGGCTCTCTCGCGCTCGGCGGCTTGCTCGGCGCCGTCGCTGTTTCCGTGAAGCAGGAATTCGTGCTCGCCATCGTCGGCGGATTGTTCGTGCTCGAGGGCGCCTCCGTCATCATCCAGGTCGGCTATTTCAAAATGACCGGACGGCGCATCTTCCTGATGGCGCCGATCCACCATCACTTCGAGCAAAAGGGGTGGAAGGAGCCGCAGATCGTGATCCGCTTCTGGATCGTCGCCTTCGTGCTCGCGCTCATTGGCCTTTCAACCCTGAAACTGAGGTGACGATGATCCCGGTCAGCACATTCCAAGGCAGGACCGTCGCGCTTTTCGGTCTTGGCGGCTCCGGGCTCGCCACGGCGAAGGCGCTCGTCGCCGGCGGCGCCGACGTCACGGCCTGGGACGATGGCGAGGTGGGCCGCGCCAAGGCGCTCGCCGAGAAAATCCATGTCGAGGATCTGGACGGCGCCGACTGGTCGAGGTTCGACGCGCTGATTCTGACGCCCGGCGCGCCGCTCACCCATCCAGTTCCGCATTGGACCGTCGAGCGCGCCAGAGCGCTGGGCATCGAGGTCATCGGCGACATCGAACTCTTCTGCCGCGAGCGCGAAAGTCGCGCGGGCGGCGCGCCTTTCGTCGCCATCACCGGCACCAACGGCAAATCGACGACCACCGCGCTCATCGCCCATATTTTGAAACAGGCGGGGCGCGACGTGCAACTCGGCGGCAATATCGGCACGCCGATTCTGGCGCTGGACCCGCCGGACGATGAGCGCATTCACGTCATCGAATGCTCGTCCTTCCAGATCGACCTCGCGCCCTCGCTGGCGCCGACGATCGGGATTTTGATCAATCTCACGCCGGATCATCTCGATCGCCACGGCACGATGGAAAACTACGCGGCGGTCAAGGAGCGGCTGGTCGCGGGCGCGGAAGTCGCGCTCGTCGGCGTCGACGACGCCTATTGCCACGCCATCGGCGCGCGGCTCGCGCAAAACGCGGGGGCCGACCAGCGCGTCGTTCCGATCTCGGCGGAGCGGCCGCTCGATTGGGGGTTTTATGTCGACGGCGACAACATCATGTTGCGTGAACAGGAGCACGCGCCGGAAGAGGCGGAGCTGCTGTGTTCACTCAAGGGGGCGCGCGCGTTGCGCGGTGCCCATAATGCTCAGAACGCCGCCTTCGCCGCCGCCGCCTGCTGGGAGCTCGGACTCGATGACGATGAAATCGCGCGCGGGCTGATTGGCTTTCCCGGGCTTCCGCATCGCATGGAGGAAGTCGCGCGGCGAGGCCATGTCCTGTTCGTCAACGACAGCAAGGCGACCAACGCCGATGCCGCCTCCAAGGCGCTCGCGAGTTACGTCGACATCTTCTGGATCATCGGCGGCAAGGCGAAGGAGGGCGGCATCGAGTCGTTGCGGCCCTTGTTCCCGCGCATTGCGAAGGCCTATCTGATCGGCGAGGCGAGCGACGATTTCGCCAGGACCCTCGAAGGCGTCCTGCCCTACGAGCGCTGCGGGACGCTGGAAAACGCGACCGCGAAGGCGGCTCGCGACGCGGCCGCGAGCGTGGCGCCGGAGCCCGTCGTGCTGCTGTCGCCGGCTTGCGCCTCGTACGATCAATTCGTCAATTTCGAAGCGCGCGGGGACGCCTTTCGCGAGCTCGCGCGAAAAATCGCCGCATCCGATCCGGGAGACGCCTCATGATTTCGCGCGCGCACCGCACACCCTTGTCCGATTGGGCCTGGACGATCGATCGCTGGTTGGTGGCGGCCTTCGCCGTGTTGATCGTCGCCGGGCTCGTGTTCTCGATGGCGGGTAGTCCGCCGGTGGCCGAGCGGCTGCATCTCGCGACTTTCCACTTCGTGAATCGGCAGGCCCTGTTTTTGTTGCCGGCGCTGATCGTGATGTTCGGCGTGTCGCTGCTTTCGCCGCGCCACATCCGTCGCGTGGCGCTGGCGCTGTTCGTGGTGTCGCTGGCGCTGGTCATCGCGACGCTGTTTTTCGGCCAGGAAGTGAAGGGCGCGCGTCGCTGGATTTTCGGCGTTCAGCCGTCCGAATTTCTGAAGCCTGCCTTCGTCGTGCTGGTCGCCTGGGCGTTCTCGGAAGGCGCCGCGCGAAAGGGCGTTCCCGGCAACATCATCGCGCTGATCCTGTTTCCATTGACCATCGGGCCGCTGGTTCTGCAACCGGATTTCGGTCAAACCATGCTGATCTCGATGGTGTGGGCGATTCTGTTTTTCATGGCGGGGTTGCACTGGCTGTGGGTGGTCGGCATTGGCGGCCTTGGCGCGTCCTCGGCGCTGCTCGCCTATAAGTTCGTGCCGCATGTGCATGCCCGCATTCAGGCGTTTCTGGAGCCGCCGCCGCCGATGACCGCCGGCGTGCCGACCAATTTCCAGTCGGAAACCGCGCTGGAGAGTTTCATCTCCGGCTCCTGGCTCGGCAAGGGGCCGGGAGAGGGCACCATCAAGCGCATCCTGCCCGATTCGCACACCGACTATATTTTCGCGGTCGTCGGCGAGGAGTTCGGTGTCCTGGTCTGCATCGCGCTGGCGGCGTTGTTCGCCTTCATCGTCGTGCGCAGCCTTTTGTCGGCGGCCCGCAACGAGGATCCGTTCTGTCGCTTCGCGACGGCCGGTCTCGCCATGCTGTTCGGCTTGCAGGGTTGCATCAACATGGCCGTGAATTTGCAGCTGATGCCGGCCAAGGGAATGACGCTGCCGTTCGTTTCCTACGGCGGCTCGTCGCTGATTTCGCTGGCGCTGAGCACCGGCTTTCTGCTCGCCGTCACCCGTCGGCGTCCCCGCGCGCATGCGGTGACGCGGCCCGACTCCGATCCGATAGAGGCCGAGCCGATGGGCGCCTCGCCCGTGGGCGCGGCGGCATGAGCGGTGGTCCGGTTCTCCTCGCCGCCGGCGGCACCGGCGGGCATCTCTTCCCCGCCGAAGCCCTGGCCCATGTGCTCGCGCAACGCGGCGTCGCCGTCGAGTTGGTGACGGACGAGCGCGCGCTGCGCTATGGCGACGCCTTTCCGGCGCGCGCGATGCACACGATCCGCTCGGCGACCCCGCGAGGCGGCTCGATCTTTTCGCGCGCCGCGGCGGTGGCGCGGCTTGGGGTCGGCGTTGTCCAGGCGCTGTTGTTGATCCGTCGGCTGCGACCCAGCGTAGTCATCGGTTTCGGCGGCTATCCGACCGTGCCGCCGCTCTTCGCGGCGTGGGTGCTGCGCACGCCGACCGTGCTGCACGAAGCCAATGGCGTGATGGGCAAGGCCAACCGATTCCTCGCTTCGCGGGTCGACGCGATCGCGGCGGGCTTTCCGCTTGGCGACTCGCGCTCCGCTACACAGCCCAAGATCGTCGTCACCGGCAATCCGCTGCGACCCAATGCGCTCGCCGCGATGAGCGAGCCGTTCCCCGAGAGCGACGGACTGTTGCGCCTGCTCGTGACGGGCGGCTCGCAAGGGGCGCGCGTGATGTCGGACGTAGTTCCCGCCGCCGTCGCCTCTCTGGCGCCCGAGCGACGCGAGAAACTCGTCGTGACGCAGCAGGCGCGGCCAGAAGACATCGCCAGGGTGACCGGCGCCTACGAACGCGCGGGTGTGAAGGCCGAGGTCGCGCCGTTCTTCGCGGATTTGCCGCTGCGCATCGCGCGCTCGCAACTGGTGATCGCGCGCTCGGGCGCCTCGACCGTGTCCGAGCTCGCGGCGATCGGGCGCGCCTCTATCCTCGTGCCCTTGCCGCACGCGCTCGATCAGGATCAGGCCGCGAACGCCGCCGTGCTGCAAGCGACCGGCGCCGCCGAGGTCGTGCGTCAGGAAAACTTCACGCCGCGCTTCCTAGCCGAGCGGCTCGCCGTCTTCCTCGACAATCCCGGTTTGCTGAAGGAGCGCGCGGAAAGCGCGAAGGCCGCGGGGGTCGCCGACGCCGCGCAACGCCTGGCGGACCTCGTGCTTAACGTCGCGCGCGAAAAAACCAAAAATACGGAGATTTGAATGAAACTGCCGCGCGAACTCGGCCCCATCCATTTCGTCGGCATAGGCGGGATCGGCATGTCCGGCATCGCCGAGGTGCTGATCAACCTGGGCTATACGGTTCAGGGCTCGGACGCGTCCGAGAACGCCAACGTGAAGCGCTTGGTCGACAAGGGCGCGATCGTGCACATCGGGCACGACGCCAAGGCGGTCGGCGACGCCGCCGTGGTCGTGGTGTCCACCGCGATCAAACGCGACAATCCCGAACTCGTCGCCGCGCGCGAACGTCGGCTTCCCGTCGTGCGTCGCGCGGAAATGCTCGCGGAGCTAATGCGGCTCAAGCAATGCGTCGCCATCGCCGGCACGCATGGCAAGACCACGACGACATCGCTGGTCGCGACCTTGCTCGACGCCGGCGGACTTGATCCGACGGTCATCAATGGCGGCATTATCAACGCCTACGGCACCAACGCGCGGCTCGGCGCCGGCGAGTGGATGGTGGTCGAGGCGGACGAAAGCGACGGCACTTTCCTCAAGTTGCCGGCGGACGTGGCCGTCGTCACCAACATCGATCCCGAGCATCTTGATCACTTCCACACGTTCGACGCGATCAAGGAAGCCTTTCTCCATTTCATCGAGAATCTGCCTTTCTACGGCTTCGCGGTGATGTGTCTCGATCATCCGACCGTGCAAGAGCTAGTCGGCCGCATCGAGGATCGCCGCGTCATCACCTACGGCGAAAACCCGCAGGCCGACGTGCGATTGCTGGACGTGAATCTCGAGGGCGGCGTCTGCCGCTTCAACGTGTTGTTGCGCGACCGCAAGACCGCGCAGGCCACGTATCTCGAAAATCTCGTGTTGCCGATGCCGGGGCACCACAACGCGCTGAACGCCACCGCGGCGATTTGCGTGGCCTATCAGCTTGGCCTCTCGCCAGACCAAATCCGCAAGGCGCTCGCGGGCTTCGGCGGCGTGAAGCGGCGCTTCACGAAGACCGGCGAATGGAACGGCGTGCAGATCTTCGACGATTATGGCCATCACCCCGTCGAAGTCGCCGCCGTGCTGCGCGCCGCCCGCGCCTCGACCAAGGGCAAGGTCGTCGCGGTGATGCAGCCGCATCGCTTCACGCGACTGCAATCGCTGTTCGATCAATTCGCGACCTGCTTCAACGACGCGGACGCGGTGATCATCGCCGACGTTTACGCCGCCGGCGAGCAGAAGATCGAGGGCGTCGACCGCGACGCTCTGGTCGCGGCGATCAAGGCGCATGGGCACCGCCGCGCGGTGGCGTTGCCATCGCCCGAGGTGCTGCCGGCGATGATCCGCGAAATCGTCGCGCCCGGCGATTATGTCGTGTGTCTTGGCGCGGGCAACATCACGCAATGGGCCTATGCGCTCCCCGAACAGCTCGCGTCGGGAGGCCTTGGCGCGTGACCTTCCCGGACATTAGCGCGAAGGTTCCGTCGGGGGTGCGCGGTTCGCTGCGCGCGAACGAACCGCTCGCGCCCTACACCTGGTTTCGCGTGGGCGGGCCGGCGCAATTGCTGTTCATGCCGGCGGACGACGACGACCTCGCGCTTTTCCTGCGCGGTTTGCCCGGCGACATCCCCGTCACCGTGATCGGGCTGGGCTCCAATCTCATCGTGCGCGACGGCGGCGTGAGAGGCGCCGTGATCCGCCTTTCGGCCAAGGGCTTTGGCGAAATCGCGATCCTGGACAATCATCGCCTGAGCGTCGGCGCCGCCGTTCCCGACGTGAAGGCGGCGCGAGCGGCGGCCGAAGCGGGGATCGACGGTCTCGCTTTCTATCGCGGAATTCCCGGGGGCATCGGCGGCGCGCTACGCATGAACGCTGGCGCGCATGGCGGCGAGACCAAGGACGCGCTGATCGAGGCGCATGGCGTGACGCGGAGCGGCGAGCGCCGCGTGTTCTCCAACGCCGAGATGGGCTTTTCCTATCGCCACTGCGGCGCGCCCGACGATGTGATCTTCACGCGCGCGATCTTTCAGGGCAGGCCCGGCGATCCCGCGAAGATCGTCGCTGAGATGGAGCGCATCACCGCCGCGCGAGAAGCGTCGCAGCCGATCCGCGAGAAGACCGGCGGCTCGACCTTCGCCAATCCGCCCGGCCACAAGGCCTGGCAATTGATCGACGCCGCCGGCTGTCGCGGGCTCGTTCGAGGCGACGCGCGGGTGAGCGAGATGCACTGCAATTTTCTGATCAACCGCGGCGCCGCCACCGCCGCCGACATCGAGGCGCTGGGCGAGGAAGTGCGCGCGCGAGTGCTGGCGGGCTCCGGCGTCGAGCTCGCTTGGGAAATCAAGCGCATCGGCGAGCCGGCGTGAGCGTCGCTCGCTCCGGCCGCCGGAAGGGTAGGTCGCCGCTTGACGCCTCGTTTCTCCATTCGGACAGGGATTGAGACAATGAAACATGTCGCGGTGCTCATGGGCGGGCTCTCCGCCGAACGTCCTATTTCCCTGCGTTCCGGGGAAGCCTGCGCGACGGCCCTCGAAAAGGAGGGCTTCTCCGTCACCCGCGTCGACGTGGGTCCGGACGTGGCCGAGGCGTTGTGGCGCCTCAAGCCCGATGTCGCGTTTAACGCGCTGCACGGGCGCTATGGCGAGGACGGCGCGATTCAGGGTCTGCTGGAGATGCTGCGCATCCCCTACACGCATTCTGGCGTGCTCGCTTCCGCCGCCGCGATGCATAAGGAGGTCGCCAAAATCATCATGGCCGCGGCGGGCGTGCCCGTTCCCCAGGGTAGGCTGGTGTCCCGACAGGAAGCGGCGGCGGCGCACGCCCTGTCGCGCCCCTATGTGCTGAAGCCGGTGTCGGAAGGCTCGTCCTTCGGCGTGTTCATCGTCAGGGAGGACCAGGAGCATCCACCGCAAGAGCTGACTCGCGCCGACTGGACCCACGGCGAGACGATGCTGGCCGAACAGTTCATCGACGGGCGTGAACTCACCTGCGCGGTGATGGGAGACCGTCCGCTGGACGTGATCGAAATACTGGCGGCGGACGGCGGCTGGTACGATTACCAGGCGAAATACGCCAAAGGCGGGTCGAAACACATACTTCCCGCAAATCTTAAACCGAATATTTACCAAAAAGTTCAACAGTTGGCGCTCGAGGCTCATCGAGCTCTCGGGTGTCGCGGCGTCAGCCGCGCCGACTTTCGATACGACGACCGCCCCGGAGGTACGGGCGAGCTCGTCGTGTTGGAAGTTAATACCCAGCCCGGGATGACCGAGACCTCGCTCGTGCCAGAAATGGCGGCTTACGCAGGTTTTTCGTTCGGCGAGCTGGTTCGATGGATGGTGCAAGACGCTTCCTGCGATCGTTAAAAGAACAGCTGCAAACGCTGTTCTCGCCGGCGTTTTCGCGTCCAGCGGCGGCTTTTGGCTCCGTCGCTTCGCTGCCCGAACATTTCCCGGCGCGCCCGGAAGCGCGCGCGCGCTCGGCGAGCGGCACGTCGGTCGGCTCAAACGAGCGTTCGCGGCGCGCAATTTTACCGCGTCTCTCCTATATCGCCTCAAGGCCGGGCGTCGGCGCTCTCGGGCTCGTCGCGCTGTTCGCCGCCTCGGGCTGGGCTGGCTTCGTCCACGGCGGCGGCTATCGCGAGCTCCTCGCCCAAGGCGGCGAGCCTCGGGATATGATCGCCCGCGCGCTTGGCTTTCCGATCAACGCCGTGACCATTTCGGGGGAAAACCGTCTTCGCGAAGGCGAGATCCTGGCCGCGGCGCGCATCGAGCCGCGCAATTCATTGTTGTTCCTCGACGCCGCGGCGGTCCGCGATCGGTTGTTGGCGCTGCCGCTGGTGAAAGCCGCGCGCGTGTTGAAATTTTATCCCGACCGTCTGGTGATCTCCATCGACGAACGGGAACCGGGCGCGTTGTGGCAGCGCGACGGCAAGATCGCCGTGGTCTCCGCCGATGGCATGGTGATCGACGAACTGTCCGACGAACGTTTCCTCGGCTTGCCCTTCGTGGTGGGAGACGGCGCGGACAAGCGCCTGCTGCAGTATCTCGCGATACGGAACGACATGGGAGATCTCGCGTCGCGGGTGAAGGCGGGCGTATTGATCGCCGGCCGGCGATGGTCGTTGACGATGACCAATGGCGTCGAGGTCAAATTGCCCGAACGCGACCCGGGCGCCGCGATCGGCACGCTTATCCGCCTGCAACGGGAGGCCCGCATTCTCGACAAGGACGTTACGTCGATCGATTTGCGTCTGCCCGATCGCGTCGCCGTTCGACTGACGGAGGACGCAGCCGCGGCGCGCGCGGCCGCTTCCACGCGTAAAATCGTAAAAAGTGGCGGTCACACATGAAGAACCACATTGCTTTCTCGCGCATGAAGCAGATTTCGCCGCGTCGCGCCGCGACAGTGGCGGTGTTGGATGTCGGCTCGTCCAAAATCGCCTGCCTGATCGCGCGTCTGACGCCGGAGGCGGACGTGGCGCCAGGCGAGTGGCGCACGCATCGCGCGCGTGTTCTCGGGATCGGGCATCAGCGTTCGCGCGGTGTGAAGAGCGGATTAATCGTCGACATGGAGGAGGCCGAAAGCGCCATTCGCCAGACGGTCGACGCCGCGGAACGCATGGCCGGCCTCCAGGTGGATCGGGTTATCGTCACGGCTTCGGGCGGGCGTCTGGCGTCGCGACATTTCACCGCCAAGACGGCGATCGGCGGGCGTGAAGTGCTGGAGGCCGACGTTCACCGCGTTCTCGAGGCTTCCGCGAAGCATCCGACGACGCGCGGACGGGTGGCGATGCATTCTCTGCCCACCGGCTTTTCGCTGGACGGCGTGAACGGCGTGCGCGAACCCAAGAACATGATCGGCGAGGAGCTTGGCGTCGATCTTCATGTCGCGACGTGCGATCAGGCGGCGACGCGCAATCTCGTTCTCGCCGTGGAGCGCGGTCACCTGACGGTCGAGGCGATCGTCGCGGCTCCCTATGTCGCGGGGCTCAGCGTTCTGGAGCCGGACGAAGCCGAGATGGGCGTCGTCGTGATCGACATGGGTTCGGGTTCGACATCCCTCGCGATCTTCGCGGATGGCGCGCTGATGCATGTCGACGCCGTGATGATCGGCGGCAATCACGTCACCAGGGATATCGCGCGCGGGCTCAACGCGCGCTTGGCCGACGCGGAGCGGCTCAAGACCATGCACGGCGCGGCCATCGCCTCGCCCTCGGACGATCGCGAAACGGTCGCTTTCGGCCATGTCGGCGAAAGCGGCGAACAGCCGGCGCACGTTCCAAAATCGCATCTGGTGCGGATCGTGCGTCCGCGCATCGAGGAGACTCTGGAGTTTCTGCGCGATCGGCTGGCCCACGCCGGCTTCGGCGCCACGCGCGGACGCCGGGTCGTTCTCACCGGAGGCGGCTGCCAACTCACCGGCGCTCCCGAAGCCGCCCGGCGCATTCTCGGCGGGCAGGTGCGCGTCGGAAGGCCGCTTGGCGTCGACGGCTTGCCGGAGGCGGCGACGAGTCCCGCGTTCGCGGCGGCCGCGGGTTTATGCGTCTATCCGCAAGTGGCGGGTCGCGAATATTTCGAGCCGCTTCGCGAGCAGCGGCAGGCGAACGGATCAAACGGCTACATGTCGCGCGTGGGACGGTGGCTGACGGAAAGTTTCTAGACGAAAACCAAATGCCTGGAGCCGCTTTCACGGCGAAAGATGGGTCCAGGCGAGAGTAAATCGACGCAGTAGCGCACCCCGTGAATCGAAAGGCCCAATAATGACCATCAATCTCAAGGCTCCCGAACTGAGGGAATTGAAGCCCCGCATCATCGTTTGCGGCGTGGGCGGCGGCGGCTGCAACGCCGTCAACAACATGATCACCTCGGGATTGTCCGGCGTCGATTTTCTCGTGGCCAACACCGACGCGCAGGCGCTCGCCTCCTCGCACGCCGAGCGGATCATCCAGATGGGTCTCCAGGTCACGGAAGGCCTCGGCGCCGGCGCTCAACCGGAGGTCGGCCGCGCCGCCGCCGAGGAAGCGCGCGACGAAATTCGCGAGCATCTGACCAACGCGCATATGTGCTTCGTCACCGCTGGCATGGGCGGCGGCACGGGCACGGGCGCGGCCCCGGTGATCGCGATGATCGCTCGGGAAATGGGCATTCTGACCGTCGGCGTCGTGACCAAGCCGTTCCACTTCGAGGGCCAGCGCCGCCAGCGCATCGCCGAGAGCGGCATCAACGAATTGCAAAAATGCGTTGACACGTTGATCGTCATTCCGAACCAGAATCTGTTCCGCATCGCCACCGAGAAGACGACCTTCGCGGACGCTTTCGCGATGGCGGATCAGGTGCTCTATTCGGGCGTCGCCTCCGTCACCGACTTGATGGTCAAGGAAGGGCTCATCAACCTCGACTTCGCCGACGTGCGCTCGATCATGCGCGGCATGGGCAAGGCGATGATGGGCACGGGGGAGGCGACCGGCGAGCGCCGCGCGATTCTCTCGGCGGAAGCCGCGATCGCCAATCCGCTGCTTGACGAAGTGTCGATGAAGGGTGCGCGCGGCCTGTTGATCTCGATCACCGGCGGCAACGATCTCACGCTATACGAGGTCGACGAAGCGGCGAGCCGCATCCGTCAGGAAGTCGACGAAGAGGCCAACATCATCCTCGGCGCGACCTTCGACTCTTCGCTCGAAGGCGTCATCCGCGTGTCCGTGGTGGCGACCGGCATCGATCCCGCGGCGATCACCGTGGAAGACTCGGGACTGGTCGAAGCTCGCGCCAGCGAGATGGCGGTCGAACGTCTGCGCGCGCAAATCGTCGCCCAGCAGAGCCGTCCGGAGTCGGCGCCGGTCGTCGAGACGGCGCCTCGGTCCGCCCCGGCTCCGATCGCCAACCATTATCCCAAGGAGACGCCGGTCGCGCCAGTCTATCAGCCCGCCGAGGCGACGGCGCCCGCCTATTATGCGGAACCGCAGTATCAGGAGCCGCAATATCAGGAAGTCGCGCGCGAGCGGCCGACGCACGGCGTCTATATTGAACCGGCCCCGAGCCGTCCGGCCTACGTGGAGCCGCAACGCCGCTTCACCGACGAGGATCGCGCGCCGGGACGGGCCGCCCATGCCGGCGACGAAGTCCACGCCGGTCCTTACGTGCCGCCGGCTCCCGAGCAGCCGGCGCGCGTGGTGCGGATGCCGCAGATCGAGGATTTCCCGCGTCCGGGCCAGGAGCAATTGCGCCAGGCGCACGGCGAGGCCAATCCTGCCGATCAGCGCCGCAAGTCGATCTTCGAGCGTCTCGCCTCTTTCGGGGCCAGCCGTCAGGAGGACGCTCTGCAGTCGACCGCGCCGCAAGCTCAACCCCAGCCGCAGCGCCCTTACGCCGCTCCGCAGTCGCGGGAGCCCTCGCCGGCGCACGCCGAATATGCGAAGCGCCCCGCCGCTCCCGCCGCGGTGGCCCCGCCGGCGCCCAGTCTCGATCACCACGGCCGCCGTTTGACGCCGGTCCGCGGCGTCGAGGAAGACCATCTGGAAATCCCGGCATTCCTGCGTCGGCAGGGCGGCCACTGAAGGCGAAGAAACAGATCGAATCGAAAAGGCCCGCCTCGCGCGGGCCTTTTTTTCTAATTGGCCTCGTGCGCTACGCTGTCGCGATATAGTCGCGCAACGCCTTATGCTCGTATTCGATCTCTTCAATGCGATATTTGACCACGTCGCCAATGGACACGAGCCCCGCGAGCCGCCCTTTCTCGACGACCGGCAAGTGCCTGAAGCGCTGCAAGGTCATCGTTTCCATCGTCGCGTCGATTGTATCGCGCTCCGTCGCCACCTTGGGATTTTTCGTCATGTGCCGCGCCACCGGATCGGATAGAGCGTCGTTTCCCCGTTCCGCGATGGCGATCACGATGTCTCGCTCGGAAATGATTCCGATAATGGCTTCGTTGGCGTCCAGAACCACCAGCGCCCCTATGCTCCGCCGCGTCAGCTCGCCCGCGATTTCCCGCAGCGTCCGATCGCCGGCCGTGGTGGCGACGTCGCGGCCCTTAGTGGCCAAAATGCGCGCGACTGTCATTAGCAGTCCTCCCGTTTTTGTTTTTTTCGACTGATGAGCCCTAAACCGACAAACGTTCGGGAAGCGATATTGTTCCCTCGCGCCCGAACAAAGCGGCTATATCGGAGCCGAAAGAATCGTCGACGCGCGAAAAGCGGTTGGGACGACTGGCGTTGAATGACCAAGGCGCGGGCTGTAGGGTCGATCCGATCGTTGGCGACCGCGGGCGAGAGGCTAGGAAACACCCAATGAACGACGCATTTAAGAAATTTGTCCGCGACCTATTGCCGATCGCCGAAAGGTTGAGCGGGAACCGTTTGCGCATCATTCCCGCGGCGGAGATTTATTCGATCCACGAGCAGGAGCATTTGAAGAAGTTTATATCGCATTTTGGCGTCGACTGTATCTTCGACGTCGGGGCGAACAAGGGCCAATACGCGACAATGATTCGCAATAATGTCGGCTTCCGCGGGCAGATAATTTCGTTCGAACCGGACCCCGAATGCGTGGCGACACTCAAGGATCTCTCTCGATCCGATCCGTTATGGCGCGTCGAGGACTGCGTTCTGTCCGACAAATCCGGCGAGGAGCTGGAATTTAACATCATGACCACCAATCAATATAACTCGATCGCGCGTCCGAGCGTCGAGGAGCGCTCGGATCTTGGGATTTCAATTCAGGTCGCGAAGACGATTAAAATGCGCGCGAAGACCATCGCGGAGCTGTTCGACGGCTACAGGGCGGAGTTTAAGTTCGAGCGCCCTTTCCTGAAAATGGATACTCAGGGCAACGATCTGAACGTGGCGCGCGGCGCGGGAGACACGCTGGAGCGCTTCGTCGGCCTTCAAAGCGAGCTGGCCGTCGTGAAATTATACGAAGGCGCGCCTGGCTACGCCGAGGCGATCGACTTTTATCAGGCGCGAGGATTCTCCCTGAGCGCGTTCGTGCCCAATAATCAGGGGCATTTTCCGCGCCTCGTGGAAACCGATTGCATCATGTTCAACAACCGCTTCATTTGAGGCCGACCGAGGGATCGCCGCGCCGCGCCGTCGAGGACGCTGTAACAAATCGTCGCAAAGCGTGATTGGAGCGAAAGCCGGGGCCGGCTTATGGTCGCTTCGACAAGACATGCGCGCGCCCCGCGCCTAGTGGGGCCGAAGGGGATCGCTCAAACGCCATGAAGCCGTGTTTCGACACTCCATCGCGCCAGACGACTCTGCGCAATTCGACCACGATTTCCGGGCGAGGCGTTCACGGTGGCCTCCGGGCGAAACTGACGCTTTCGCCGGCCGAAGCTGGAACGGGCGTGGTTTTCGCGGCCAAGGACGGCGAGAGCGCCATCGCCGCGCATTGGACGAATGTCGGTTGCACGCGTCTGCGGACCGAGCTTTCCCGCGGGACGGCGCGGGTCTCGACGATCGAACACTTAATGGCCGCGCTATCCGGCATGGGCGTGGATAACGCGCTGGTCGAAATCGACGAAACCGAAGTGCCGACGATGGACGGTTCGGCGAGGCATTTCGTCGCCGCGATTCGCGCCGCCGGCGTCAGGCGTCTCGAAGCGCCGCGCCGCGCCGTCAGGATCGTCGAGACGGTGCGGGTGAGCGACGGCGCCGGCTGGGCCGAATTTTCGCCGACCGGCCGCGACAGGCTGGATCTCGACCTGGAGATCGCCTTTCCCGGCGCCATCGGGCGCCAAAGACTATCCCTCACGCTCGCGGCGGGCGTTTTCGAGCGCGAAATCGCCTCGGCGCGCAGCTTCGGCTTCGTGCGGGACGCGGAGCAACTATGGCGGCAGGGGTTGGCCCTGGGCGCCTCGCTCGACAATTGCGTCATTTTCGACGGCGACCGCGTGCTCAATCCACGGGGCTTGCGCTTCCCCGACGAAATGGCGCGCCACAAAATGCTCGACGCGATTGGCGATCTGGCGCTCGCCGGCGCGCCGATTCACGGGGCCTTCCGCTCCTATCGCGGCGGGCACGCGCTCAATCTCGCGCTGGTCGAGCGGTTGATGACGACGCCTTCCGCGTACGCGCCGAGCCTGGACGCGGAAGCCTTCGCGCCACGCCTTTGGGGCCGCGAGACGGCCACGACCGGGCGCGATCTTGGCTTATCGCCTTAATCTTGCCTGAAGAAGCTCGTTGATGACATCCTCGCGGGAGCGCCGCCGGCGTGTGGCGCCGCGAAACGCTTTAGGTTAAAGCTACGCCGAAATTTTCCGGGCGCCGCCAGCGCTCGAACGCCGCGAGAGGCTGATGTGATGATGGTTTTGTTTCGCTCGATACGGAATCTGGCCGTGCCGTTAGCGCTATTTCTGTTGGCGCCCCCCTTGAGCGCGCGCGCCGACTTCCTCGATCCCGTCACCAATCTGTTCAGCGGCGGCGGGGAGAAGTACAAGACCGAGATCACGCCGGTTGTTCCGGCCGAGGATCTCTATAATCAGGGCCTGGTGTTCTTGAAGCGGCAGGATTTCGAGAACGCCGCCAAGAAATTCGGCGAGTTGGAAAAGCAATATCCGTTTTCGCAATGGGCGCGCAAAGGTCTATTGATGACGACCTTCGCCCAATACGAAAAGCCGGCCTACGACGACGCGGTGGCTTCCGCCACCCGCTACATCGGCCTTTACCCGAAGTCGCCGGACACGCCCTACATGTATTATCTCGGCGGCATGTCCTATTATAATCAGATCACCAACGTGATGCAGGACCAGACCAATTCGGAGAAGGCGCTGGCTTTCTTCGCCGCGCTGCTTGAAAAATTTCCAACGTCCGAATATGCGGCGGACGCCAGGACGAAAATGCAGGTCGCGCGCGACCAACTCGCCGCCAAGGAAATGTCGGTCGGCCGCTTTTACTTGACCCGCAAGAACTTCCCCGCCGCGATCAACCGCTTCCACGACGTGCTCGGAAAATATCAGAGCACCCGCCACACCGAGGAGGCGCTTTATCGCCTCACCGAAGCCTATCTTTCGATGGGCGTGACCGCCGAGGCGGAGACCGCGGCCGCCATTCTCGGCCACAACTACCCGGACTCGCAATGGTACCGCGACGCGGTGGCCCTGCTGAAAACCGGCGGCCTCGCGCCAGTCGAGCACTCGGACTCCTGGCTCTCGAAGATCGGCAAGACGCTGCACGCGGGTTGAGCGGACTCGTCTTTCGCTGGAGAACTGGCCGCCTGTGAGAGCGGCCAGCAATGTTATTCGCCATCCCTGTCGTAGGCGCCCGGGGGATCGGGTTGCGGGTTGAAAGCCAGTTGCTCGCCGGAGCGCGCTTGGGATGGCGCCGAAGCCTGCCCGGGGACCGACGCGAGAACGCTAATTCCACTCTTGCCGCCGTCATCGATGCTTCGCGCCAAGGCCTGGCCAGACATTCCCGAAATCAGAAGAGCGGCGCTGGCGACGAAAAACGCGATTTTTCCAATCTTCATCGGTGTTTTCCTTTTTTTGCGGGGCCTTCATCGCCCCACGCGGACAGATTGCGGCGTTGAGGCAAAAAACGCCGTGCGGCAACGCACTTGGCGCGCGCGGAGCGTCATGCCTTCCGCATCTTCGCTTTGGGGTCGGCGCTTTCATCGTCCGACCCGCCTTGCCTCGCGGGCCCCGCGCGGACGATGCTGGCGGCCTGAAGGCGCGCGATTCGGCGCGCGCGGGCGAGGGATGGCCGATGTCGCCACGTGAGTTCGATCTTTTCGTCATTGGCGCCGGCTCCGGCGGGGTTCGCGCGGCGCGCGTCGCCGCCAATCACGGCGCCCGCGTCGCCATCGCCGAGGAATTTCGCGTCGGCGGCACTTGCGTCATCAGAGGCTGCGTGCCGAAAAAACTCTATGTGCTCGCCAGCCGCTTTCGCGACGCCTTCGAGGACGCCGCGGGCTTTGGCTGGAGCGTTGAGACACCGCGATTCGACTGGCCGCGCCTCGTGGCCGCCAAGGAAAAGGAAATCACCCGGCTCGAAGGCCTTTACGCGCAAAATCTCGAAAAAGCCGGCGTGGAATTGATCCGCCAGCGCGCCATGGTGGAGGATGCGGAGACAGTGCGTCTCGCCAATGGGGAGATGGCGCGGGCGAAGGCGATTCTGATCGCCACGGGTGGCGCGCCGGTAATGGAACCAAATATTCCCGGCATCGAGCTGGCGATCAGCTCCAACGAAATCTTCGATCTCCCGATCTTCCCGAAGCGTCTGCTGGTGATTGGCGCGGGCTATATCGCGGTCGAATTCGCCTGTGTTTTCGCCCGGCTGGGGAGCGAAACGCATATGGCCTATCGCGGCGAATTGCCCTTGCGCGGTTTCGATCTCGATTTGCGCACGCGGCTGGCGGAGGCGATGAGCCAGAGCGGCCTTGCGCTCCACCCCGCCGCGGCGCCGATAGCGTTGGAGAAAACGTCTGGCGGCGTGCGCGCGCGCTTCGCCAATGGCGCGGAGTTCGAGGTCGATGTCGTGTTGGCGGCGACGGGCCGACTCCCGGCGACGGCGGGCCTTGGGTTGGAACGGGCCGGCGTGCGCTTGCGCGAAAACGGCGCGGTTGTCGTCGACGCGGAGGCGCGCTCGAACGTCCCGTCGATTTACGCGGTCGGCGACGTGACCGACCGCATTAACCTCACGCCCGTCGCCATTCGCGAGGGACAGACCTTCGCCGATCGGCTGTTCGGCGGGCGGGCGGCCACGGTGAATTACGACAGCGTGCCGAGCGCGGTGTTTTCAACGCCGGAAATCGGCACGGTCGGGCTCACCGAGGAAGAGGCGGCGGCGCGTTTTCGCGAGGTCGCCGTGTTCGAGACGAGTTTCCGGCCGATGCAGGCGACGCTGTCGGGGCGCGGCGCGCGCGTCTACATGAAGCTGCTGGTGGAAAGCGCCGGCGGCCGCGTGGTCGGCGCGCATATTTTTGGACCCGAGGCGGCCGAAATGGCGCAGCTCGTCGCCCTCGCCCTGCGCATGAACGCGACCAAGGCCGATTTCGACGCGACGATGGCGCTGCATCCGACCATGGCCGAGGAACTCGTCACCATGCGCGCGCCCGCGCGGCTGATAAGGGGCTAGCCGCTGCCCGCTTCCGGAACGGCCATGGTGAATCGGGGCAGGGCGCCGCTCAAATAGCGACGCGCGGCGCCCGTGTGGGCCTCGGTAAACCGCGAGAAGACATAGGCGACGGCGACGCAAATGCTCATGACCACCGCCAGCGACGCCCAATGCGCCGGGGTCGCCAGCTGCTTCGCCCATTCCGGTCCCATGACCGAATCCTCGACCGAACGCAGCAGGATCAGGATCGGCATATGGATGCTGTAGAGGGAGAAGGAAAAGTCGGCCAGGCTTTTGTGGAAATGCGGCCGTAGCGCGTTCCAGCCCTCGTCCGCCGAATGGCGCATGGTGAGCATCAAATTGGCGAGGAGAGCGGAACTGATCAGGTCGGAGACGTCCTGCAGCCAGGGATGGGCCGCCAGCAGCGGCCCGCGCACCAGCAGGCGAATGGGGATCAGCGCCCCGAAATAAATCGCCACCGCGGCCCAGCGCGAGGGGACGAATGGTCGGCGCGGCAGGCTCGCCAGCGCCCCGATGACCCACAGAACGAAGCCGAAGCGAAACCACGGCGCGCCCGCCAGCGAAAGAAAAATCGCGAGCCCTAGGACGAAGCCGCCGCAACGGAACCAGTTGGGGTAATTGCGCGCCAGCGGGGCCGCCAGCAGCGGGAAGGTGATATAGTACCAGAACTCGCAGGCGAGCGACCAAAGCGGGCTGTTGGTCCCATATGTGTAGGTGAAAATCTCCTGGAAATTAAGGACATTGCCGATGAAGACGCTGGTGTCGAAATGGCCCGCGAACAGCGGCAGCTCATAAAAGCCGGCGCTTGGAAGGAAGTGGCGGCCCAGGCCGTCCACGAAGAAGGTCAGAATGAGCGCGGGGACGGTGACGACGTAGATGCGCGCGACGCGGTGGATCGCATATTCGCGCAGAAAATCTTTTTGCTTGCGGATGCTGGAGAGCACCGAGCCGCCGACGAGATAGCCGGACATCACGAAAAAGCCGAGCACCGCCTGATGGCCGAACTCGAAACTGGCGGCGAACCACCAGACATAGACCTGCGGGGCGTGATGCGCGGTCATGATGTCGGCGAGGCTGACAAAGAGATTGGTGGAGTGGGCGGAGAGGACCAGCAGCGCGCCGATCCAGCGATAGGCCTCCAGCATCTGCGACAAAAGAAGCGGCATGAACACCTCGGGCGGGGGCGATGGGTGCGTTTATAGCGACTCCCCGCGAGCGACGCCAGCAGAGCGGATCGCGGTCTCGGTCATGTCGGCGCTCGCGACCGCGATCGCGTCGAGCTTCGCGCTCGCCCTGATCTCCCTCCGTTTCACTCGATGCCGCCTTGTGAACGTAAAGAGAACGTTCGTCAAGCCCGGCGCGAGAGGCTCGTCGATCCATCCCGCGCAAAACTATCGCCAAGGCGCTGGGGTTCCTATATAAGCGGCCGAAGGGCCGTCGGTTTCGGCGGCGGTTTTCGGCGCTGGAATCTCGGCGCGAAGAGTGGAGTTCGGGAACAGTGGAACGTTGGACGCCTAGCGGCTGGAGAAGCAAACCGATCGAGCAGACGCCAGTCTATCGCGACGAAGCCGCGCTGGCTGCGGTCGAACGCCAACTCGCCGGATTTCCGCCGCTCGTCTTCGCCGGCGAGGCGCGCAATCTGACCCGCGCCCTGGCCGACGTCGCGAACGGCAAGGCTTTCCTGCTGCAGGGCGGCGATTGCGCCGAGGCCTTCGAGGAGCATTGCGCCGACAATATCCGCGATTTCTTCCGCGTCTTCCTGCAAATGGCTGTTGTTCTGAGCTTCGCCGCCGCCTCGCCGGTGGTCAAGGTCGGGCGCATCGCCGGCCAGTTCGCCAAGCCGCGCTCCTCGCCGACCGAGAAAAAGGGCGACGAGGAACTGCCGAGCTATCGCGGCGACATCATCAACGACATTGATTTTAGCGAGGCCTCGCGCGTTCCCAATCCGGAGCGGCAGTTGCAGGCCTATCGCCAGTCGGCGGCGACTCTGAACCTGTTGCGCGCCTTCGCCAATGGAGGATTCGCCAATCTCGAAAACGCGCATCGCTGGATGCTCGGCTTCGTGAAAAACAGTCCGCAATCGGAACGCTATCAGAAGCTTGCCGACCATATCACCGAGACGCTCGGCTTCATGCGGGCGATCGGGCTCGATCCGGAGCATCATCCCGAACTGCGCCAGACCGATTTCTACACTTCCCACGAGGCGTTGCTGCTCGGCTACGAACAGGCGCTGACCCGCGTCGATTCGACGACGGGCGACTATTACGCGACCTCCGGCCACATGCTGTGGGCCGGCGACCGCACGCGCCAACCCGAAGGCGCGCATATCGAGTATCTGCGCGGCGTGAAAAATCCGCTCGGCCTCAAATGCGGGCCAAGCCTGACGCCGGACGGATTGTTGCGGCTCATCGACGTTCTAAACCCCGAAAACGCGGCTGGTCGGCTGACGCTGATCTGTCGTTTCGGGGCCGACAAGGTCGAGGATAAACTCCCGGCGCTGATCCGCGCCGTGTCACGCGAGGGCAAAAGCGTGATCTGGTCCTGCGACCCGATGCACGGCAACACGATCAGCGCGAGCGGCTTCAAGACTCGCCCGTTCGACCGCATCATGGCGGAAATCCGTGGATTCTTCGCGGTGCATCAGTCCGAGGGGACTTACGCCGGCGGCATTCATCTGGAGATGACCGGCAAGGACGTGACCGAGTGCACGGGCGGCGCGCGGGCGATTTCCGAGAACGATCTACGCGATCGCTACCACACCTATTGCGACCCGCGCCTCAACGCCGAACAGGCGATCGAGGTGGCGTTCCTCGTCGCGGAACTCCTGAAGACCGAGCGCCTCGCGCGCGGGGCGAAAGAACAAGCGGCGGCGGAATGATTTTAGGCGGCGGAGCAGCGCGAAAGCCCCGCTCCGCCGACCCTTCCCGCCCTCAGCCGTGACAGACCCGCGTGGTCCGCCAATAGCGCAAGCCATGATGCCAGACCGAGTGGTTCACGTGATGGCATTTTGAAGCATGGCGATGCACGTGGACGACGTAATACACGGGCGGATTGTAATAGGGGTAGCCGTAGTAGTCGCCATAGTAGTCGCCATAGTCATAGAACGGCCACCCGCCCCATCCCCAATCGCCATAGTCACCATAGTCGCCATAGCCACCGTAGCCGCCATAACCACCGTAGCCGCCATAACCCCGACCGAACCCGCGACCAAACCCGCCGCCGTGAAAGCCTCCGCCGCCAAAGCCGCCACCGTGGAAGCCTCCGCCCCCAAACCCGCCATGACCACCGCCGCCATGACCGCCGCCTCGCGCTGACGCCGCCGAAGGAATGGCGAGCGCGCCGGCCAAGGCCAGAATAATCGAGAATTTGCGCAACATGACACTGTCTCCTTGCCTAAGAGGCGAAGTTCCACTGTCTCAACGTCGCGCCCCCTTCTTCGCCTTCACACTCTACAACGTAGATCGCCCCCGCCCGTTTGGTAGGGCGTCGCGGCGGATCTTCGCGTTCCGCGCGCAAAAAGAAGGCGGCGCGTGGAGGGTTTTCCTCCCCGCGCCGCGGTTCGTCCCATTGATCTGGTCTAGCGGTGGCAGACCCGCGCCGAGCGCCAGTAGCGCTGGTGATGGTGCATGATCGAGCGCGTCACATTGTGGCATTTCGAGGAGTAGCGGCGCCTGTGCGCGTAATAGGTTCCGCGGCCATAATAGACGCGCTGGCCCTGATAGGCGGGCTGGCCATGGTAGTAGGGATAGTAATAGGAAGGGTCGTAGCCGTAACCGTAATCGTAAGGCCAGTAGTCGCCGCCCCAATAGCCGCCGCCATAACCCCAGCCGCCGCCACCCCAGCCGCCGCC
>JBAUVQ010000414.1:0-2455 GCA_049583305.1 Methylocystis sp. | reverse complement strand
GCGATCGACCGCGCGCGCGCAAAAGCGCCGCGGCGATCACGCGCGACGTTCTCGACCGGCTGCTCGCGACCTGCGGGCAGGGCAGAGCGGTCGGTCTGCGCGACCGCGCGCTCTTGTTGCTCGCCTTTGGCTCCGGCGGGCGTCGCCGCTCGGAAATTGCGCGGCTCAAAGTCGACGATTTTGAGGAGCGCGAGTCGGTTGCCGCCGATCCTAAAGCGCCGAATGGCGAAATGCTCCCTGTGATGGCGATCAGCTTACGGCGCACGAAAACGTCGTCGGCCGATGCGGGCGAAAGCGTGCTTGTCGTCGGTCGACCTGTGGAAGCGCTGCGCGCCTGGCTCGCATTTTCGAAGATCGACGCCGGTCCGGTGTTTCGGCGCATCGACAAATGGGGAAACATCGGCGCCGCCGCGCTCGATCCGCAAAGCGTCAACGCCATGATAAAGACCCGCTGCGCCGTCGCCGGACTCGATCCGGGGCAATTTTCGGCGCATGGGTTGCGTTCGGGCTATCTCACCGAAGCGGCCCGCGCCGGCGTGCCGCTCCCCGAGGCCATGCAACAGTCTCGGCATCGTTCCGTGCAGCAGGCGTCGCGGTATTACAATGAGGGCGAAATCGCGCGGGGCCGGGCGGCGCGGTTGGCGTAAGTAGCGGCGCGGTCATGACCCTTTCCTGCGAGAATGCTAACTCAGGTCCGTTAATGGGGGCGAAGTGAAGGCAGCGAACAGCTTCTATGAGCGGCCGATTCTCAACTCGCCCTATCGCGGACCGGAATGGCACCATCCGCTCGACCAGAATGGTCAACCGCTCGAAGGCGAGCCGCGACAAGGTCGACGGCCTTCCCGTTTCATCGTCCCGGTTCCGGCCTCACGCAAGAAAGCGTCTGCTGGGCAGGCCACCCTCGATCTGGAAACCTACAGCGAGAACGCGCTGATCAATGAGATCCGCGGCTACGTCGATCGGTGGCGCGGACTGCGTAACCCTGCTGACTGGGGGGTGACTGCCGTCAGC
Organism: Methylocystis sp.; assembly: GCA_049583305.1. GTDB lineage: Bacteria > Pseudomonadota > Alphaproteobacteria > Rhizobiales > Beijerinckiaceae > Methylocystis. The sequence goes on along the minus strand of JBAUVQ010000414.1, from coordinate 1,444 downwards.
CAAAGACTCCTCGAACATTGGCGCCACCACGAGTTCGTTGGTCCGCGGCCTTTCTTCTGCCAAGTGGAAGCCGTCGAGACGATCGTCTGGCTGACCGAAGTAGCGCCCAAGCGTGCGGCCTCCAAGGGGCTTCTGGACCAGATAGCCAAGGCCAACGAGGAGGCCAATCCCGAGCTGTTCCGCCTGGCCATGAAGATGGCGACGGGCAGCGGCAAGACCACCGTCATGGCGATGCTGATCGCCTGGCAGGCGGTGAACGCCGCCCGCAAGGAATCGAAGGACTTCTCCCGCGCCTTCCTGATCGTCGCGCCCGGAATCACGATCAAGGATCGGCTCCGCGTGCTGCAGCCGAGCGAGCCGGACAACTATTATGAGACGCGCGAGATCGTGCCGCCCGAGATGCTGCCGGAGATTCGTCGCGCGGAGATCGTAATCACCAACTACCACGCCTTTCAGCATCGCGAGACGCTCGCCTTGCCCAAGGTCGCGCGCAGTTTCCTGCAAGGCAACGATGCTGAGCCGCCCAAGACTACCGAAACCGATGCGGACATGCTCAAGAGGGCTTGCGAAAAACTCCTCAACTATGACCGCGTCAACGTCATCAACGACGAAGCGCACCACTGCTACAGACACAAGGTCGGAGGTGACGCCGAAGGCGCGCTGACCGGCGACGACAAGAAGGAGGCGGCTGAAAATGAGGAGGCCGCGCGGCTCTGGATCAACGGCATCGAGGCGCTGGATCGCAAGCTGTCGAAGGGCGTGCGCGCGGTCTATGACCTCTCTGCTACGCCTTTCTTTCTGCGGGGCTCCGGTTATCAGGAAGGAACGCTTTTCCCCTGGGTGGTGTCGGATTTCAGCCTGATGGACGCGATCGAGTGCGGGATCGTCAAATTGCCGCGCGTGCCCGTGACCGACAATCTTGTGCAGACCGATACGGTCGTCTACCGCGACTTGTGGAAGCACATCGGCAAGGACCTGCCGAAAACTGCCGCCGGCGCCGGCAAGCTTAGCCCGTTCGACCTGCCCAACACGCTGAAGACCGCTTTGAATGCGCTCTACAGTCATTACGAAGGCGAACACGACCGTTGGCGGCGCGCCGGGATCGGCGTGCCGCCGGTGTTCATCGTGGTGTGCCAGAACACCGCGATTTCCAAGCTGGTGTTCGAATGGATCGCCGGCTTCGAGCGCGGCGACGCCGAGGAGGGCGAGCGCGCGGCGTTTCATGCCGGCCATCTCGAGCTGTTCCGCAACTATGACGACCAGGGCGGGCGTCTCCCCCGCCCGCGCACGCTTTTGATCGACTCTCGCCAGATCGAATCCGGCGACGCGCTCGACAAGGGATTCCGCGAGGCTGCCGGTCCGGAGATCGCGCAGTTCAAGCGCGAGCAGGCGGCTCGCGCCGGCGCCGGCGCCGCGAACGGCGAAGCGAGTGAAAGCGAATTGT
>JBAUVQ010000413.1:0-16766 GCA_049583305.1 Methylocystis sp. | reverse complement strand
GTCAAACTGCCCGCCGGCCCGCTGTGAGCCTGACGCTAGAGAAGCCCGACGCGACCGAGGCGCTGCCCGACGTCGCGCCAGGCGATTTCGTCTCTCGCCTCGCTCCCGAGCGCCTCAAGCCTTTCGTGCAACTGGCGCGACTCGATCGGCCGGTTGGCTGGCAGTTGTTGTTGCTGCCGTGCTGGGAGAGCGGCGCGCTCGCGGCCTCGGCTTTAGGCGTTTCGCCCGATTTTAAGCAGCTTGCCCTTTTCCTGGTCGGCGCTGTCGCGATGCGTGGCGCGGGCTCCACTTATAATGACATTGTCGACCGCGACATTGACGCCAAGGTCGAGCGCACGCGGAACCGGCCGCTCGCCAGCGGGCGTGTTTCGCTCGGCGCGGCGTGGGCTTTTCTCGTCGCCCAATGTCTCGTTGGGCTGGCCGTGCTGCTGTCATTCAACCCATTGACGATCGCGCTGGCTCTAGCTTCGCCTTTGATCGTGCTGCTTTATCCGTTCGCCAAGCGCTTCACGTCATGGCCGCAGGCCATTCTCGGCTGCGCTTTCGCTTATGGCGGGCTGCTCGGCTGGACCGCGCGCGCGGACGGCTTAGGCTTGCCGGCGCTACTCGTTTACGCCAGCGCGATTTTCTGGACCATCGGCTATGACACGATTTACGCGATTCAGGACATAAAGGACGACGCGCGGGTCGGCGTGCGCTCGACCGCTCGACTGTTCGGTTCTCACGTTCGGGGAGCGGTGGGGGCGCTTTACGCGCTGTCGGCGATCTTCGCGGAAGGGGCCATGCTCGCCGCGCATTTCGGACTTATCGCCCAGGCCGGCGTCGCCGCCTTCGCCGCGCATCTGTTCTGGCAGGCGCGCCAGCTCGACGAGAATACCTCGGTCGCGCTGGCGCTAAAACTGTTCCGCTCCAACCGGGACGCCGGCCTGCTGCTGTTCGCCGGCTTTTTCGCCCAGGGGCTTATCGGCGCCTTTCACTCGTAACACATGATTTCGCGCTCGCCGGCGAACACCGTGTCCTTGCGGGACTGAAGGCCTGGTTTGCGGCGCGCCAGGAATCGCGGGCGGCGCTTGAAGACGCTGGCGTTGCGTGGCCGCTTGAACGGGCCTCGCCGCTTGGTGCGATCAACCAGTTGAAGCTTACCCTCGTGCCTCAGAAGACGCGGCAGCGCCAGATGCGCGGACCAATACTTCCAGTCGGCGGCGGCGGTCGCGCTGTCGGACGTTTCGACCAGCACCACATCAAGATCGGGATCGCGATGGGCGAGCGTCAGGCTATATGAGGCGCCGCCCTCGGTCGCCGCCTCCACCGCCAGCGCCACGCCGTGATAAGCGGAGACAGGCACGGCGATGGTCATCGCCATCCCAGACAACCGACGGGAAATCAGAATATCGCCGCGCGTCAGCCGCACGACGCGCTTGCCATCGTCGGCGCGAGGGTCGCGTTGCTCCGAGCCGGCAGCCGCCTTTCGCGGCGCGCAATTGGTGTCCAACATGAATTGCCTCCCAAAAGAGCGTTTTGCTTTGTCGCGGGGAGCTTCGCCCGGCCATGCGGCGAAAGTCGCTAATAAGGCTGGTGAATTTGTCGTAAAGCACTGCTTTTGCAGCTGAATTAGGCGTTCTCGGTGAAGGAGGCGCAAACCGAAACGATCAAATTGTTCGCATTTGCGCGAAATTGGCGTGGCCAAGCGCGAAAAGTCGCCTTGCGGGTCGGGGGCGGCTCGCCTACCACATTCTTAATGCGGAGCACATTGATCGATCTTTCCCTGTTCATGCCCGGTCTCGAAGCCGTGGCGCGCGAGGCCGGCGACATCGCGATGGCCTGGTTTCGCTCGGGCGAACGCACGAGCGCGAGCGTCGACTATAAGACCGGCGGTTCGCCCGTCACCGAGGCCGACTTCGCCGTCGATCGCTTCCTGTTCGGTAAACTGGCGGCGCTCGCGCCAAGCGCTGGCTGGTTGTCGGAAGAGACCGCCGACTCGGCCGATCGCTTATCCCGCTCCGCCCTGATTGTCGTCGATCCCATCGACGGCACGACCGCCTTCGTGCGTGGCGATAGGCGCTGGGCGGTGTCGATCGCGCTGATCGAGGACGGTCGCCCGGTCGCCGGCATTGTTCACGCGCCGGCGCTCGGCCAAACCTTTTCCGCGCGGGCGGGCGGGGGCGCCTTCCTCAACGGCGAGCGCATTCGCGTGTCGCCCCGCGCCGAGCTAGCCGGCGCGCGCCTCGTGTCGCCGCGCGACAGGGCCCCGTTTTTCGAGAAATCCCCCTATGTCTTCGAGATCGCGCCACGCGCGCCGTCGCTCGCCCTGCGGCTCGCCGAGGTGGCGGCGGGAACGAATGACCTCGCCATAGCGGCGCCCGGCGCGCGCGACTGGGACATCGCCGCCGCGGACGTGATATTGAATGAGGCGGGCGGCCTGTTGTCGGAGGTCGAGAGCGGGCCGCCGACTTACAACCGCGCGACCTCGCGACGCGAGGCGCTGATCGCCGCGCCGCTCGCGCTATTCGACGAGAGCCTCGCGCTCGCCAAAGCCGCGATGAAAGGAAAATTATGACCAACCCGCCGCCTCCGCACGCCAAGCCCAGGCAACTGCTGCATCTCGTGTTCGGCGGCGAACTCGAGGATCTCAACGGAGTATCCTTTCGCGATCCGGCCAAGCTCGACATCGTGGGTGTTTACCCCGACAATGACAGCGCGCTCGCCGCATGGAAGGCCAAGGCGCACGCGACGGTGGACAACGCCCATATGCGCTATTTTGTCGTGCATCTGCACGAATTGCTCGATCCGGATATCGAGAGCCTGTGAAGCGTTTCTCTAATTGAGTTGGAATTTTCCCGCGGCGATTCCTCAAACCAACGCGTTGGAGAGGGAATCGCTTGGCAATCCCGAGCATCCGTGACGCCATGCGCCTACTGATCATCGAGGACGATAAAGAAGCCGCTCTCTATCTCGCGAAGGCGTTTCGCGAGCAGGGCCACATCGCGCAGCTCGCCGCCGATGGCCTCGAAGGCTACGGCCTTGCGCGGGAAGGCGGTTACGACGTGCTGGTGGTCGACCGCATGTTGCCGAAAATGGACGGCCTGTCGCTGATCGCGGGCATTCGCGAACAGAAGATCGATACGCCCGTGCTGATCCTTTCGGCGCTGGGGCAGGTCGACGATCGCGTGAAGGGGCTGCGCGCCGGCGGAGACGACTATCTCGCCAAACCCTACGCATTCTCCGAGCTGCTGGCGCGCGTCGAGGCGCTCGCGCGCCGCCGCTCTGGGTCGCGCGGCGAGGACACGATTTATCGCGTCGGCGATCTACAACTTGATCGGCTCACGCGCGAAGTGACCGTCGGCGGCGAGGAGATAATCTTGCAGCCGCGCGAGTTTCGCCTGCTCGAATATTTGATGAAGCACGCGGGGCAGGTCGTCACGCGCACCATGCTGCTTGAAAACGTCTGGGACTATCACTTCGATCCGCAGACCAACGTGATCGACGTGCATATTTCCCGGCTGCGGTCCAAGATCGACAAGGGCAGGGCGACGCCGCTGCTACACACGATCCGGGGCGCGGGATACATGATCCGTGAAAACGGTCGGTAAGCTTTTTCGCACGACGGCGTTCAAGCTGTCGCTGGCCTATTTCGTGCTGTTCTCCTTCGGCGCATGGATGGTGCTAGCCGGCGTCGGCTCACGCGTGGAAAAAGTGCTCGACGAGGAGGTTGCGCAGACCATCGACGCGGAGATCGCACGGTTGACCGAACGCTATGGCGAGGGGGGCCTGCGTCAACTCGTCGCCTCGGTCGAGCGCCGCGCGCGCGCGCCCGGTGGTGCGATCTTTCTCGTGACCACCCACGCCGGCGAGTTTATCGCCGGCAATATCATCTCCTCGCCGATGATCGCCGCCGACGAGGGCGCGATGGAGGAGACCATCTATCGCCGGGCTGGCGAGGATGAAGAGCTCCATCATCACGCGCTGGCCAAGCTCGTTATATTGCCAGGCGAATTCCGGCTGGTGGTCGGTCACGACATAGAAGACCATCGTGTTCTCCGCCACATTCTGCGGCAAGGGCTTGGAGCCTCGCTGTTCTGGCTGGCGCTGATCGGCACGCTCGGGGGGCTGCTCGTCGCCAACTGGATGCTGGAGCGCGTCGACGCCATGTCGGCGGCGGCGCGACGCATCATGGCTGGCGATCTTGATCGGCGGCTGGAGACGACGGGCGCCGGCGACGAACTCGATCGCCTCGCGGATAATCTCAACGCGATGCTGGCGCGCATAGGCCAGTTGATGACCGGTCTGCGCGAAGTGTCGGAGAATATCGCGCACGATCTCAAAACACCGCTGACACGGCTGCGCAACCGCGCCGAGGAGCTTTCGCGTGACGGCTCGAACCTCGAGGAGACGCGCGCCGGCTTGCGCGCGATCATCGAGGAGTCGGATGGGCTGATTGGCGTGTTCGAAGCGTTGCTAACCATCGCGCGGGCCGAGGCCGGCCAGGGCGGCGACAATCTTGTTGAGATCGACGTGGGTGGGATCGCCGCCGACATCGTCGAACTCTATGAGCCCCTGGCCGAGGAACAGGGCGCGCGATTGCGATCCGATCTCGAACCGGGTCTTGTCGCGCGTGGCAATCGCGAATTGCTGGGACAGGCGCTGGTCAATCTCGTTGACAACGCGCTGAAATACGGCGTTGGAGGAAAAGAGCGGACCGTGCTCGTCAGCACGCGGCGGATTGGCCAATCAATCGAGATTTGCATCGCCGATCATGGGCCTGGCGTTCCGCCCCAGGACCGCGAGCGGGTCATCGGCCGCTTCGCGCGGCTCGACAATTCGCGCTCGTTTCCGGGCTCGGGCCTTGGCCTCTCGCTAGTCGCCGCGGTCGCGCGGCTGCATCACGGCTCATTGCGGCTCGAAGACAATGAACCCGGGTTGCGCGCGGTTGTGTCGTTGCCCTCGATCCCCTCGAAAGGCGCCTGAAGCTCTTCGGTGGACGCTTTGGCTTTCATGACCGCGCCGATTCCGCGCAGCTCGGAAGCGTTTTGCGCCGCACGGTCGAGCGTGGTGTCCGCTGACAGCCGTATTAGCGCCACCGTGCCGACGCCGACTCGCGAGCGCAGGCGCAGCGAACCGCGATGCAGATCAACCAGCGCTCGTGTTATCGCGAGGCCGAGCCCCGAGCCCTTCATCCCGTCCTCGATCACCGCGCGCGACTGCTCGAATGGCGCGCCCAGGCGCTTCAAGGCCTCGGGCTCGATGCCCTGGCCGTTGTCCTGCACATAGACGAAGATCGAGCGGTTGAGCTTCGCCGCGCGCACGCGCACCTTGCCGCGTGGCGGCGCGAACTTCACGCTGTTCGACAGGAGATTGCCGAGAGCCTTGACGATCGCCGCGTGATCTCCGGCGCACATCAATCCGGATCCGACTTCGCGATGCAGCTCGATCTCCTTTTCGTCGGCGCGAATACGGCATTGCTCCAGCGCTTCGCTCACGGCTGCGGAAATGTCGACCTCGCGCTCGACCAAGCGCCTTCCGCCAGCCTCCAACAGCGACATTTCCAGTATGTCCGTGAGGATCGCGTCAAGATAGGCGCCGCTGCGGTGGATATCGTGGCTGTATTCAAGATATTTCGGCGAGCCGAGTTTGCCGAAGAACTCTTGTCGCATCGCATCGGAAAAACCCATGATCGCATTGAGCGGTGTGCGCAGTTCGTGGCTCATATTGGCCAGAAACTCCGACTTCGCGATATAGGCGGCCTCGGCTTCGGCCTTCTGGAAGTGCAATTGCTCGGCCACCGCCGCTAGTTTTTGCTTTTCCATCTCCAGCGCCTGCCGCGACCGCTTCAGTTCGACGACGTTAGCGGTGAGGCCGCGCTCCGAGAGCATCAGTCGCTCCTCGTGGCGCTTCAGCGCGGTGATGTCCGCGCCGACCGACACATAGCCGCCGTCCTTGGTGCGGCGCTCGTTGATTTGCAGCCAGCGTCCGTCGATGAGCCGCGCCTCGGTCGTGCGGGCGTTCGCAGCCGCGTTCGCGCACTTCTCTTGCTCGATTTCGACCAGGGACGCGCTGGCCGAGCTCATGACCTCGCTGTAGGTCGCGCCGGGGATCGCGATCTCTGGCGACAGCCCGTGCAGTTGGAGAAATTTCGAATTGCAGGTGACCAGCCGGTTACGCGCGTCCCACAGCACGAAGGCCTCGGAAATTGCGTCGATCGCTTCGCGTAGGCGCGAATTGTGGGCGGCGGTTTGTTCGGCGAGCGCCTTGCGATCGGAAATGTCGACGGCGATGCCGACAAGGTGCGCGCCGGGCTCGTGCGCGTTCTGGACCAATTTGGCGCGGGCGCGCAACCAGATCCACTCGCCGGCGGCGTTCTTGATGCGAAACTCGTGATCGACGGCTTTAGTTTTCGACGCCAACACCATCGCGGCGAGGTGGGCGAGATCGCCGTCTTCTGGATGCAACAAGGCGTCGAGTTCGTGGATCGGAAGGCAGCGGCGTTGGGCTTTGCGCCCGAGCATTTCGTGCATGGAGTCGGACCAGTAAACGCGCCCGCGCGCGATGTCCCAGTCCCACAGGCCGCAACGTCCGGAGGAGAGCGCCGTCTCCAGTCGTCGGCGAATGTGTTCGTTGACCTCCTCGGCGGCGCGGCGCCGACGCGTCTGCCGTGAATAGGCGGCGACAACCGCAATGAGTAGCGCCGTCGTGGCGGCGAATTGAAACGCGAAGCGGGTGGCGAGCTCGCGCCATTCGATCAGCACCGAGTCAAGCGGATGCACGAGCGCCAGCTGTCCAAACGGGGGCGGCAGTTTACGCGTCGCGACGAGCGCCGAGGCGCCGTTCGCGAGCACGACGCCCCGCGCGCCCCGCTTGGTAGGTACGTCTGACGCGGGGCGCTGGTCTCCGAGAATGTCGCGCAGCTTGAGATTGGCGGAGGTCGAACGCGGCCAGGATACAACGACGTCGCCCGAGGGATCGGTAATAAAGATGCGTCGCCCACGCGTCGTCGTTTCGGGAGGCGCGACGCGCGCCAGTGTTTCGATCAGCGCCCCCGCGTCACTATCCGCCTCGATCGCCGCGCGCAGTTCGCGCCAGATGGCGCCCGAGTAAAAATCAAGATCCGTGGAAGCCGCGTCGATGAACTGCTGATGGACGGTGTTGGTCAGCGTGAAAACGAATTCGCCAAGACAGCCGACAAAGAGCAAACCGGCCAGGATGGCGAGGCGCATCAGCCACACACCATCGGATCGGAGGCCGCTGTCCTGGAAGCTATACGCACCCCAGACGGCTTCGGCGCGCGTCGTTCCTTTGGCTGCGTGCGAGCGCGCCATTCGTGACCTCTTCCATCCTTGGCGAACTGGGGAACGCGGCCGGGAAGTTTTTCCCGATTCGCGGACATCTGAATCCGCTTGAGCGCGTTTGTCCAGACGTTTGGCGACAAAATTCGGCGGTTAATTTTTCGTTAATTGCGTTCTCTTTTGAGATGAATCGGTTAGCGCACGCGATAATTTTCGCGTGTTCGCGCTTAACGAGTCCGTTGGGAGTCGACGCGGAGTCTCGGCGGAGTCGAAATCGAATCGGGAGCGATTCTCCCCTCTCTCGTTAACGGAAGAAGGCGACGCGAAGCTGTCGGATGAAGGCCGCCGCGGCGAGGCGGAAGCTTCCCATGAGTCTCGATAGGTTACGCCTCCAGCCACGTGCGGGAGAAGGGAACGCGGCCTCATCCCAAAGCGCGGGTCGCGATGTCGTTCACGTCGCGCGAGAGATTGGGCGCCGCCATTACGCGCCTCAGCGCGGCCTCGGCCAACGCGCGGCGGCGCGGCTCCAGCGTGCGCCAGGAGCGCAGCGATGACAGAAGTCGCGCGGCGATCTGCGGATTTTTCGGATCGAGTTCAAGCACGACGTCGATCACTATGTCGTAACCGGAGCCGTCCGGCGCATGGAAGCGGGTGGGATTGCCGGCGGCGAACGCGCCGATCAGCGCGCGCGCCCGATTAGGATTGGCGAGCGAGAAATCGCGATGCTTCATCAGCGCGTGGACGCGCGTGGTGGTCGCGACCTCGGGAATGCAGGCCTGGAGCGAGAACCATTTGTCGATGACCAGCGCGTCGTCGGAGAACTGGTGGTAGAATCGCGCAAAAGCTTCTTCGCGCATGTCGCCACCAAGTAGCGCGAGCACTCCCAAGGCCGCGAGCCGGTCGGTCATGTTGCCAGCGGCGGCGAATTGCGCTCCCGCGAGCTTGGTTCCGCGCTGGGCGTCGCCCGCCGAGATCAGATCGAGCGCGGTATTGCGCAACGCGCGGCGGCCCGCGCTGGCCGCGTCCGGCGAATAACGCCCGTCGTCCGCGGTCGAAGCGTAACGATCCTCCAGCGCCGGCGCCAGCGTCGCGCCGAGCGCGCGCCGCAGCCCCAGGCGCGCTTCGAACAGAATGTCGGGATCGACATTCTCGCCCATTTCGCGGGCGAGATCGGTTTCGCTCGGCAAGGTCAGCGCCAGCGCGGCGAACGCCGGGTCGTCGGCGCTTTCGGCGAGCAATTGGCGCAGCGCAGCGGCGAAGGCGGAGTCGTCCGGAGCGACGCCCTCGCCGCGAGAAAACGCGACGCGCGCGAAGGTCGAGCGCAGGGCGAGGCTCTGCGCGGCCTGCCAGCGGTTGAATGGATCGTCGTCGTGACCCAGCAGGCGCAAAAGCTCGGCGCTCTCTTGCGCGGGCTCCAGTCGCACCGGCGCGGAGAAGCCGCGCAGCAGCGAGGGCGTGGGGCGAGCGGCGAGGCCGGTGAAACGCAGCTCGCGCGTTTCCGTGGCGAATTCCAACAGCCCGCGTGAGGATTCTTGCGAGCTCATGTCCGGGCTGGCGAGCGGCAACTTTTCGCCAGCATCGTCGAACAAGGCGAGCGCGAGTGGTATAAGCAGCGGTCGCTTGTCGTTTTGGCCCGGGGTCGGCGGCGTTCGTTGTGTGAGCGCCAGCCTGAAGGTCTTCGCGTCAGCATCATATTGGCTCGTCATTTCCACGCGTGGCGTGCCAGCCTGACTATACCACAGCGCGAAATGAGTCAGATCGCGGCCGGAGCTTTTGGCGAAACAAGAGAGGAAGTCCTCGACCGTCGCCGCCGTCCCGTCGAAGCGCTCGAAATAGGTATCCATCCCGCGGCGGAACGCGTCGGCTCCGATCAGAGTCTTCAACATTCGGACGATTTCCGCGCCCTTTTCGTAAACGGTGGCTGTATAGAAATTGTTGATCTCGCGATAGATTTGCGGCCGCACCGGATGGGCGAGCGGGCCCGCGTCCTCGGGAAACTGCGCAAGGCGCAGGCCGCGCACGTCGCCTATGCGCTTCACCGCGCGCGAACGCTGGTCGCTGGAAAACTCCTGGTCGCGAAACACCGTCAGCCCCTCCTTGAGGCAGAGCTGGAACCAGTCGCGGCAGGTAATGCGGTTGCCTGTCCAGTTGTGGAAATATTCGTGCGCGATCACCGCCTCGATGCCAGCGTAATCGACGTCGGTCGCCGTCTGCGGCGACGCCAAAACATATTTGTCGTTGAAAATGTTGAGGCCCTTATTCTCCATTGCGCCCATGTTGAAATCCGACACGGCGACGATATTGAACACGTCGAGATCGTATTCGCGCCCAAAGGTCTGCTCGTCCCAGCGCATCGCGCGCGCGAGCGCGTCCATCGCGTAATCGGCGCGCGGCTCCTTGCCGTGTTCGACATAAATCGCGAGCTTCACCTCGCGTCCCGACGCCGTGACGAAGCCTCGCTCGATGTGGCCGAGATCGCCGCCGACCAGCGCGAAAAGATAGGAGGGCTTGGGGAAGGGATCATGCCAGACCGCGAAATGCCGACCTTCCGCGAGCGCACCTGATTCGACAGGATTGCCGTTGCCGAGCAGCACGGGCGCCTCCTTGCCGTCGGCCTCGATGCGCGTCGTATAGACGCTGAGCACGTCGGGGCGGTCGAGGAAATAGGTGATGCGGCGAAAGCCCTCCGCCTCGCATTGTGTGCAATAAGCCGAGCCCGAGCGATAAAGGCCGGAAAGCTGGGTGTTGGCGGTGGGATCGACGAGCGTCTCGATCTCCAGCTCGAACGGCGTGTTTGGCGTGTCGCGCAGCGTCAGGCTTTGCGGCGTCGCTTCGTATTCCTCCGGCGCGAGCGCGCGCCCGTCGAGTTTCAGCCCGCGCAACACCAGCCCATCGCCGTCGAGCGATAGCTGCTCTCCTTCCTTGCCCCTCGGGTCGCGGCGCAGCGCGAGCTTCGCGCGCACCCGCGTTTCCGTCTTGTGCAGCGATATGTCCAACGCCACGCTATCGATCGAAAAATCCGGCGGCAGATAGTCGGAAAGACGAACGGTCTGGGGCGGCGGATTGCGCATGGAGGCCTCTTTGTCGGGAGGGAATGGTCGTTGACGACAATATAGGGATCAGCGGCCGCGCGCGCGAGTTTTAACGGAGAGAAGGGGCGGGTGTGTCCGAAATGTCACGGCGCTAAATTTTCTCGGGCGACGCCCGCAGCGCCCGTTGCGCGTCCCGTTTCAACGCGCCCTAATGGTTAACGCAGCTTAACTTTTGCTTTCTCGGAGGGCATTATGAAGGTCGATTGTTCTCGCGCCAAATTCGTTTCCAGCCTCGCGGCGCTCGGCGTCGCGACGGCGAGTCTCTCGGGGTGCAATGCGCCGGGGATGCCTGAAACCACCATTAGCACCAATTACCACCAGCTGAAGAAGCAGATTTTCTATGCGGTTGTTAGAGGCGTGCAATGCGAGATTCAGCAGGCGGTGAAAAAGCAGCTTGAATCCCCGTATCGGGCAAGTCTGCAGTGGTTGAAGGACTGGTCCGCCCTCGTGGATATCAAGCTGACTTTCGACACTCAGGCGAGTCTTAATCCCGGCGTCTCCTTTCTCACGCCCATGGTCAACTCCAATTATTTCCTCGGGGACGGCGTGAAATATCTCGCGGGTCAGTCCTATTCGCTCGGAATCGGCGGCTCGGTCGGCGGCGACCTCACGCGGACCGAAACGGTGGACTTTTTTTATCCCTTCGCGGGAAACCTCAGGTTCACGACGCCTTACAATCCCCAGCTCGAATGTTATCGCTTCGGCCAGTTTGGCATGATCGGCGATCTCGGCCTTTCGGACTGGCTGGACGAAGCGCTGGAGCCCTATAAAAAGTGCGCCTTTATCGGAAGCGCCGCGAACCTTCAGGCGATTAAAAGCAAGGAAGTGGACGACGCCGATCCGGAGAACATTTGTTTCTTGCAGGATAGTCAGCAGGCCCTCAATAGCATCGGGCTCGACGAGGGACTTAATCCGGTTACGACCTTCCAGCATCAGGTGGCGTTCAAGTTCACGGCGAGCGGAAACATCACGCCAACCTGGAAGCTTGTTCGCGTTTCCAGCCCGTCGCCGTCGTCCACCCTATTCTCGGCGCAACAGCAGAACACCAGCGCTCTGACGATTACGCTGGGACCGCCCGACAGAGAGAATTCCAAGTGGAAGCCGGCGGGCGGCGACAAGACCGTCGCAGGCAAGGCGGCTGGCGCGAGCGGCAAGACCGGCGGCGCGTCGATGGTCGTGAATAACACTATCTACAGCCCGTCGGTTCTAATGATCAACCGAAGCCTCTCGGCGCAAATCGGCTTCAACGTCACACAGGCGCCGCCCCAGTGAGGGCGCCGCCCGGGAAGGTCGATATTGTCGACGAGGAAATGGTGCTGCGAGGGGGGATTGAACCCACGACCTCTCCCTTACCAAGGGAGTGCCTTTGGCTTTTTTAGGTTTGCGGAAGTTTGCATTGCTTTGACACTTAATTGATATATAGCTTGTTTTCGTTTTACGCTGTTTGATGCGGCTTGCCGCCCCTTGCGTTTTCGTGGTAGCTATTTGGTTGCTAGGCGTCGTTAGCTACCGAGCGGGTAACACATGCTCACGCTTAAGACAATTGCAGCCCTGTCCCCTGGCCGCATGGCTTGGGATGACGGTAAGGGAGCCGTCGCCGGTTTTGGCGCGCGCCGCCAAAAAGGGCCGGCAGTTTCGTATGTCCTAAAATACCGCACGGCGGACGGTCGCCAGCGCTGGCAAACCATCGGGCGTCACGGCGCGCCTTGGACTCCTGACCTAGCCCGCGCCCAGGCCCGGCGGATTCTTGGGGAAGTGGCGAAAGGCTCCGACCCGGCGACGGCAAAGCAGGAAGCGCGCAAGGCCGCGACGGTCGCGGAACTGTGCGACCTCTATCTTGAGGCTGTGGAAGCCGGGCGCGTGCTCACGCGCCGGAAGATCGCCAAGAGGCCCGCGACCATCATCGGCGACAAGGGGCGCGTCGAGAGACACATAAAGCCCCTCCTAGGCTCGCTAAAGGTCGCTGCGGTCACGCGCGCGGACGTTGAACGGTTCCGCGATGGCGTGAGCGAGGGCGCGACGGCGGCGCTGGTCAAGACTGGCAAGCATGGGCTGGCGCGTGTCACGGGCGGACACGGGACAGCGACACGGGCACTCGGCATGCTCGGCGCCCTCTTTGGCTACGCCGTTCGGCAAGGATTAAGACCAGATAACCCAGTGACAGGCGTTGAACGCCATGCGTATGAGCCGCGCCAGCGTCGCGCATCGGAAGCCGAATATAAGGCCCTCGGCGAAGCGCTGGACGCCATGCCGAAAACCGTTTGGCCCGTCGCCGTCGCAGCAACGAGATTCCTTGTCCTCACAGGATGGCGACGCGGCGAAGCGCTGGCGCTCACATGGGCCGAAGTCGACTTGGACACACGGACGGCGCGTCTCGCGGACACTAAAACCGGATATTCGCTCCGCCCCTTGTCGCGCGCGGCATGTGATGTTTTGCGTGCGCTCCCGCGCATGGGCGTGCTTGTATTTCCCGCGTCTGTCGGCTTCGACAAACCTATGGTCGGCTTTCATAAAATTTGGTTGCGCATCGCCGCGCAGGCGATTCTTCCCGCTGACGTGACACCCCATATTTTGCGGCATTCATTCGCGAGTGTAGCCGCCGATCTGGGGTATAGCGAGCTAACCATAGCTGCGCTGATCGGGCACAAGAAGGCGTCGGTTACGTCCAAATACGCACACCATGCGGACGCCGTATTGCTCGCTGCGGCAGACGCCGTGGCGGAACGCATCGTTTGCCTGATGTGCGAGAGGCAAAATGCCTAGCCGCGAGGAACTCCGAAAACTTCTAGAGAAGCACACTCAACCCGAAACCCGCATCGAGGAGGTAATTCAACTCGCCGAAGACGCGTTTAGGCGGGCAGCAATTAACCGTCCTGCGCGGGCTGAGCTTAAAATACAGGCCAGCAATCTTGAGAAGGCCTCACGTGAAATTGCGGACGTAATTGATTCCGCTCGCGATCTGCATTTCTTTCTTCGCATAGCTAAAACTCTTGCGACAAAAGAGTTAGATACTAAGAAAAGGTTGATCCGTGGACTTAAAGAGAGGTTGCAGTTCGATCAAAAAACGAAACGTGTCTTTCAGAACCTAACGGAAATCCGAGGTGCATTTGAGACGATCGCCGAGGCATGCGAAACGTTGACGGACACAAATCAGGCGCATCCAGTTCTTTCTCGAGAGGGGGGCCCTGTAGACGAAGAGAAAAAGCAACTCGGTTTTGAGCTTGCGGCGTTTTGGCATTGGGCGACGGGAAAGGTTCCAGCTGCTTCCGGATCGGCGTCGTTCGATGAACCAGGAACGCCCTTCGGCAATTTTGTGGCGCTGGCCGCCGAGACGAGTGGGAAAAGCGAGTATGTGAAAAACGGCTTTGCCGGCTTCATCAGGCGAACCTGCGCGGATTATCGAAAATCCAAGCTTTGCGTCGGCGTGACGGGCGACGTGAACAATGGTGTCGCAACCGCCAAAAAAAACTGAAGTCACGACACGTTTTTTGACGTGGCCAATCATCCATCTTCAAACCATCTCAACCGCGCTCAATGTGCATACGAGGTGGCGTAAATGACCAATATTTCGAACAACCCTGATGCTTTGCTGACGCGCGATCGAATTGCGGCGGCGTTGACGGACGCCGGTTTTCCGGTGACCGCTTCGACGCTCGCGACAAAAGCGACGCGCGGCGGCGGGCCGCCTTTCAGAAGGTTCGGCACTCGCCCGCTGTATAGGTGGAGCGATGCATTCGCGTGGGCGCAAAGCCGGCTTAGCAAACCAATCCGCACAACCTCCGAGCTGCGGAGGACGTGAAGTGTTCGAGTTCCCAAAAAGGAACGCTAGAGCACCAGACGATCTTGTCGAGCCGGTGCCCGACGACGCGGATCATTGCGCCAATGCCGACGCCAGCGCCGAGCCGCTCAAGCCGAATGCGGCGGCGATACGCGCGCACATAGAATGGCTAACTTCGCCGGCGCTGGAGCGCTACGGCGACGCCCTGTTGGAAATCGCGTGGGACCGTGCCGGCGACGGTAACCCAAATCGCGCGCAGTTGTTCCCTATTACGGAGGCCGGAGTGATAGAGGCGGCGAAGGTCGCCGCCCGCGTCAACGAAAATGCTGAAGATTGCCACTGCAATGTTTTCCTCGGAATGATGTTGAAAAAGCCGGGGACGCGCTCCACGGGGCGCACCAAAGCGCGCGATTGTTATGTCGGCACGGCGATCCCGTGTGACATTGATGTGGACGCCGACACGACAAATGCCGCCCTTGAAGAAGTCGCAAAACCTGGCCTCACGGTGAGAACGGGCGCGACGCCACAACCGCGTTTTCAGAGATGGTGCCGGCTGACCGAGCCCTGCGACAATCCAAATCTGGTCGAAGAAGCTTTTGAGGCTTTCGTGAGGCATGTGGGTGCCGATACCGATGCGCGCGGCGCGTATCGCCTGATGCGCCTCGCAGGCAGTGTGTCGTATCCGTCGGCGAAGAAGCAGGCGCGAAGCTACATCATCGAACAAACAACGTTGAATATCGACGTTGACGCGCCGCCTGTCGACATTCACACCTTCATCAACTTGCCGCCGAAGGATAGTCCGAACCAGAAAAAAGCGAAGGGCGAGAGGCCGACAACTGGCGAGGCCGCCAGCGGCAAGGTCGTCAATATTTCATCCGAAGATTTTACTGCGGCGGTGATGAGCATTCCAAATACCGACGAGGCGGGACACGACAGAGACACGTGGCTCAGGGTCGGCATGGCGATCCGGCACCAACTCGGTGACACTGGCCCGGCGCTGGCGCTATTCGACGAGTGGTCGCGGGCGCACAGCTCGTATGACGAAGCGGAGACAAAAACGGCTTGGCAAAGTTTCGCAAAGCCACACAATGGCAAGCCAGTCACGGCGCTCTCAATCTTGAAGATGGCGCGCGAGAATGGTTGGCGTCCCTCCGGAAAAACAAAGCGTGACGCGCAAAACGAGACAGGCGGTTATGTTAGTTTTGACGATTTCGAAATGTCCGAAAACGGGCTGTGGAAACTCCCCCCGCCGGATAGCAAGTTGGAGCCTGTTCGCATCTCGGACCCATTCAAAATTCTCGGCCTGTGTCGCGATGCGCAAAACAGTGAATGGGGCAAACTAATCGAATTCTTCGACCCTGACGGAAATATCAAACAGTTGCATGTCGCCAATGCTGATTTACAACGCGATATAGGCGTTGTCCTCGCTGAGCTCGCGTGCCTTGGCCTCACGATAAACCCGGCGTGCGGTAAACAGCTTGCGGTCTACCTTGCCAACGTCACCATCAACCGTCGCGTCCGCACCGTTGAACGCACGGGCTGGCACGGAGGCGTTTTTGTGTTGCCAGCGGAAACCATCGGCGCTAACGGCGACGAACCAACCATCCTCATCGACCCAGGCGCGCATGGGTATGCACAAATGGGGACTTTGGAAGATTGGCAAGCCGGTGTCGCAAAACTCGCCGCGCCGCATCGCCTCGCGCGGCTAGCTATATCAACGGCGTTGAGCGGCTCATTGCTGAATCTCGTTAACGGCGAAAGCGGTGGCCTACACTTTCCCGGCGACTCGTCGACTGGAAAAACCACCTTGCTCTCGACCGCCGCCACTGTATGGGGGCGGGGGACGGCGAAGGATGGATTCATTAAGTCGTGGAACACAACGGCGAACGCCGTCGAAGGCATGGCGGCGGCGTCGACCGACACATGCTTGGTCCTCGATGAGCTAGGGCAGGCGAGGGCCGAAGATGTCGGGGGAATCATTTACGCAATAGGCAATGATCGCGGCAAGGAGCGCATGCGCGCCGATACGACAATGCGCGCCCCTAAAACTTGGCGTGTCGCCGTGCTGTCCTCAGGCGAAAAAACAATCGAGCAAAAAATCAGCGAAGGCTATGGAACGAAGGCCACGGCCGGGGTCGAGATGCGCCTCCTCAATATCAGCGCTGACGCGGGATGTGGTTATGGCGTGTTCGACAGCCTCGCCGGCTTTGGTGATGGCAACGCGCTGGTCACCGCGCTACGCAAGGCGTGCGCGAAAGATTACGGCGTCGCTGGGCCAGCTTTTGTGCGCGCCATTGTCCAGCGTGGCGTCGAAGAGGTTACCGCGCAAACTAGCAAGATGGTTGCGGCGTTCGTCGAGAAGCACCTTTCCGGAAACGCCGCCGGTCAGGCGTGGCGCGTCGCCAGACGTTTGGGGCTGCTCGCGGCGGCGGGGGAGTTGGCGATTGAGTTTAACATATTGCCTTGGCCACAAGGTTATGCGGAGGAGGCCGCCGCCTGGGCTTTGTCGCGTTGGGTTGAGCAGAACGGCGGCGACGCTGTGATTATCGAAGATAAGCAGGCGCTGGACCATATCCGCGAGCTGATCGAGCAGTTTGGCGACAGTCGCTTCGACAA
>JBAUVQ010000412.1:0-3249 GCA_049583305.1 Methylocystis sp. | reverse complement strand
GACATAGCCCGCGACCAGATTCTCGCGCGCCTCGCCGAACGGCTGGCGCAGCTGAAGATCACCGAGAACGAGGCCTCCACCCGCGCCGGGCTGGAGCGCACCTTCCTGAGCCAATTGCGCCGCAATCCCTCGCGCTGGCCGCGGGTCGACAATCTCCAGCGCATCTGCGACGCGCTCGGCCTGCGCATGTATTGGGTCACGACCGGCCTCGGCCCGCGGCTGATCGCCGAGCGCGATTTCGGCGCCGACATCGTGGAGGCGCCGCTGGTGTCCTGGGTCGCGGCGACCGGCTTTTCCGAGACAGAGGCGGTGCGGCCGGGCGACGAGATCGCCTATCTGCCCGTGCCCGGCCTGCCGCGCGGCGACTTCATCGCGCTGCGCGTCGTCGGCGATTCGATGAACCTGATCGCGCCCGAAAACGCGATCATCGTCGTCGACCGCTCCGACACGCGGCCGCAACCGCGCGGCTTCTACGTCTTCGCGACGCATGACGGCGGCGAGGCGACTTTTAAGCGCTGGATGAGCCGGCCGGACCGGCTGGAACCCTATTCCACCAACCCCGCGCACGAGACGATCTACCTCGACAAACCGCCAACGGTGATTGGCCGGGTGCGCAAGGTGATGCTGGATTTGTGACGATGAATCCTTCTCCCGCCCGCGGGAGAAGGTGGCCTCGCGAAGCGAGGTCGGATGAGGGGCGCCGCGGCTGGGTTGGAACTTCCCAAGAACCCTTCCGTCACGCCTCCGGCGCGACACCTTCTCCCACAAGTGGGAGAAGGAGGGGACGCCCCGCCCGCGCTTATGCTATGCTGCGCGCTTTCGAGCCGAGCGCCGCGCGATCATGACCGAAGAGATTTCCACGCCCCGCCGTTTCGCGGTCGCCTTCTCCTTCGCCGGGGACGGCGGCAATCGCGATTATGTCCGCGAGGTCGCGGAGGCGTTGCTCAACAATTTCGACCGCGAGCGGCTGTTTTTCGATGAATGGCACGGGGGCAAGGTTTTTGGCGTCAATTCGCAATTGAAGCTCCAGCAAATTTATGGCGAGGACGCCGATATTGTCGTCCCGTTCTTTTGCAAATTTTATCTTGAGAAAAACTGGCCTCGCGCGGAGCTGCGTCCGATCCACGAGCTTTTGTTCAACCAGCAATATGAAAGAGTGTTTCCGGTTCGGTTCGATATGACCAAAATTCCTGGCGTCTTCGACCAAGACATTTTCCCGCTCGCGAGCAAATACACGCCGGAGGAAATCGCCGCCTTGATCGTGGAGCGGCACGAGAGTCAGTTCGGCAAAACCGCGAAATCCAACGACACATCGCGCCCCCCGCGCTTCGACATCTCCCAGATCACGCCCTACGCTCCCGAAACCCTCCTCGGCCGCGAATCCGAACTCGCGTTGCTCGACGACGCCTGGGACAACACCGTCAACGGCGAAACCGACCGCCCGCGCGTGCAAAGCTTCGTGGCGATGGGCGGCGAGGGGAAGACGTCGCTGGTCGCGCATTGGGCGGCGGGACTGGCGGGGCGGGATTGGCCCGGCTGCGAGGCGGCCTTCGCCTGGTCGTTCTACAGCCAGGGCTCGTCGGACCAGAACGCCGCCTCGGCCGACACGTTTCTCGAAGCCGCGACGGCGTTTTTCGGCGTCGAAAACACCACGGCGACAAGCGCCTATGAGCGCGGCCGCGCGCTGGCGAAAGCCATCGCGGAGAAGCGCGCGCTGCTGATCCTCGACGGGCTGGAGCCGCTGCAATATCCGCCGACCGCGCCGACATCAGGCGAATTGAAGGACCAGGGCCTCGCGGCGCTGTTGAAGGGCCTCGCGCAAAACAATCGCGGCCTCTGCCTCGTCACGACGCGCTGTTCGGTTTCCGAACTTAGGGCGTTTCACGCCACGACCGCGCCGGAGATCGACTTGAAGCGCCTGCCATTGGCCGGCGGCGTCGCCTTGCTGAAGGCGATTGGCGTCGCGGGCGCGGAGAAGGCGTTTGAAAAGCTCGTCGAGGATGTGAAGGGCCACGCGCTGACGTTGACGCTGATCGGCTCCTATCTGCGCGACGCGCATCATGGCGACATCGCCAAGCGCGATCTGTTCGATCTCGCCGAGGCGAACGCGGAGGAAGGGCGCGGCCACGCCTTTCATGTGATGGATTCCTACGTCCGCTGGTTTGGGCAAGACGAAAAAGGCCAGCGCGCGCTGGCGAT
Organism: Methylocystis sp.; assembly: GCA_049583305.1. GTDB lineage: Bacteria > Pseudomonadota > Alphaproteobacteria > Rhizobiales > Beijerinckiaceae > Methylocystis. Next base: position 1,050 of record JBAUVQ010000412.1, on the reverse strand, counting down.
TTTGCGCTGCCTCGGGCTGTTCGACCGGCCCGCCGACGCGAAGTCGCTCGAAGCGCTGTGGCGTCCGCCGGCGATAAGGGGGCTCACCGAGCCGCTGTTCACGCAAGAGAAGAAATGGTTCGGGCTCGGAACGAGATGGCGACCTATCCCGCGCGAGCAAATCAACATCGCGCTAAAACGGCTGGAGGACGCCAGACTCGTGACGCGGACGCTCGACGGCGCGAAGACGCTGGTCTCGCTCGACGCGCATCCGCTGCTGCGCGAATATTTTTCGGAAAGGCTGGGCAAGGGGAACGAGGAAGCCTTCCGCGCCGCGCACAGGATTTTGTTCGAGCATTTGTGCAAGACGACGCCGGACATACCGAACGCCAAGATCGAAGATTTGCAACCGCTTTACGCGGCGGTCGCGCATGGCTGTCACGCCGGGCTGCAACAGCGGGCGTGCGAAGAGGTTTATTGGCGACGCATCTGCCGGGGCAACGATTTCTACGCTACCCAGAAGCTTGGCGCCTTTGGCGCCGATCTCGGCGCGGTCGCTTGTTTCTTCGAGAAGCCGTGGTCCCGAGTCTCGTCGGCGCTGACGCCGGTCTGGCGAGCCGTGCTGCTCCATCAGGCCGCGTTCCGCCTGCGCGCGCTTGGGCGGTTGCGCGAGGCCGTCGAACCGATGCAGGTCTCGTTGGACATGTCCATCGCCCAAGACGATTGGAGAGAGGCGGCGATCAGCGCTTCCAATCTCAGCGAAATGCGTCTGGCGCTGGGGGAGTTGGAGGCCGCGATCGCGGCCGGCGCTCAATCGGTCGCTCATGCCGACCGAAGCGGCGACATGTTCCAGCGCATGGCGCGCCGCACAACCGAAGCCGACGCGCTGTGTCAGGCCGGTCGGCGCGCGGAGGCGGAAACGCTATTTCGCGCGGCCGAGGCGATGCAGGCGGAACGACAACCCGCCACCCCGCTGCTCACTTCGCTGGGAAGCTTTCGCTATTGCGACCTGCTGCTCGATGGGGCCGAGCGCGCCGCTTGGGCGGCCCTGCTCGGCGCGCCGTCTTCCGC
>JBAUVQ010000411.1:0-8522 GCA_049583305.1 Methylocystis sp. | reverse complement strand
GTCTTGGAGGATTTTCCCTGCTGCTCCACCGAGGCGGCGGCTTTCGAACCCTTGGCGGCCTTCTTGATCGACGGCATACGCGTCACACTCCCTTATCGCCCCGCTCTGAACGCGGGACAAACCTCGCGTGAGTCGCTCACCATCTCCACTCCTTGGAAATCGGCTTTACGGCGCCGCGCGAGCGCCAGATTGACAAAAGCCAAACGTGTGGACCCAACCCAGCCCCAACCAAGCTTCTCGGATAAACCCTTCCCTCCGTCTCGCGGATGGTTTCCGATTCATTCTTGCCTTTTTCGACGCGATCACCATGTCCGAAACGAAATCACAGCCTTTGCGACGAAAACACGTTCCTTGGATACAAAGCAGACAGCCTTTAGATCACGCCTAACGGACTTGCTCTCCAGTCATTTAGTGTATATCACGTCGCTTAGCCAAAATCAAAGGCATCGACTCCCCCTTTCCCTCGTCGCGGTGTGGACAGCGAGGCTATCCATCGGCAAAAATAGGGAATTTCGGGGCGTTAACCAGCTGTAAATAGTTTTGCCTCGCTCAGGGCGCCTGATTTGCCGGAACAAGGCGAGCGTTCAGTCGCCTTCGCCCGGCTCGGGAGAAAAGTGAGCGTCGAATTTGCCGGGCTTTCCATCCCATTCCTTGGCGTCGGCAGGCGGCTCGCGCTTAACTGTAATGTTGGGCCAATTTTGCGCGTAATCCGCGTTCAATTTCAACCAGGACTCAAGATTGGGCTCGGTGTCGGGCTTAATGGCTTCGGCGGGGCACTCCGGCTCGCATACCCCACAGTCGATGCACTCGTCCGGATGAATTACCAGCATGTTCGCGCCTTCGTAGAAGCAGTCCACCGGGCAGACTTCGACGCAGTCCATATATTTGCACTTGATGCAGTTTTCCGTGACGACGTAAGTCATGAGGAGTTCCCTATCGTGTGATGGGTTTGCTAACGCCTTTGCTTTTGCGATGCAAGCGGGAGATGAAGGTTTGGACGACGCTCTGGCGGCGGTATGAGACATTTCACGAAACGCGGCGGACTTGTCGCGGACGATCGCTAGGCTTGGAAAGAAACATGGAACAGCAACCCTCGGCCTCCATCGCCTTGGCGACTCCAATTACCGCGCGAGCGCTATTGCTTGGCGAGCGGATCGATACCGGTGGCCTCGAGCGCGCCGATCTCGTCTCGACCGCGCCGTTAGCCTTCCATACCGGGCAAGCGGGGTTCGTCGTGCTGTATAAATTCGGCGTGGCCGTGCTGTTCGGCCTGTCCCCTCTGGAAGAGGACGAGGTGCTTGGCAGACTCGGCGCCCGCGTCGCGGGCGCGCTATCGCGCCATGACGACGAGACCCTGGTGTTGGAACCGGCCGCCGAGGGAGACGAAAAGCCTCTCGCCAACGGTCATCTCGCGGTAAAGGACTTGACCGGGCCGCGTCTTCTTGTGATCGCCGACGCCTTGGCCAAAAGCGTGGCGCTGGCGCGCGACGAACGTCGGGTCAACGCGGTGTTCGACACGATCGAGCCTTTCGCCACCACGCTGGCCAGTACCGGTCGCCCTCCCTGGAGGCGTCGCGCCATGCTCGAATTGATCGGTCAGACTCTTCTGGTGCAACATCGCGTATCCGGCCGTGTCGCTGTCGAGGACAAGCCGGATGTCTTATGGGATCGCCCGGATCTCGAGCGACTCTACGCCCGCCTTGAAGACGAATACGAACTCGCGGAAAGAGGTCGCACGCTAAAGGCAAAGCTTGATGTGATTGGGGAAACCGCGCGAGCATTCACGGAAATCATCGACGCGGACCGCTCCGTGCGGCTGGAATGGACCGTCGTCATCCTGATTCTGGCCGAGATTGTTCTGTCGCTGGCTCAGATGTTCTTCTTCCATGGCGGTCATTGATCAGAAGGCCTGATCTTCGGGAAGTCGCCGTCTAGGCGTTCGAAGACCCGTGTCGTGGCGCCCTCGGATCCGAGCCATATAAATTCCGGCAATTGATGGCGCGCGAAAGTCATTTGCCGCTTCGCGTAGTGACGCGTATCGCTTTTGCCGCGCGCGACGGCCTCCTCAAGGGGAAGGTTTCCAGCGAGGAAGGCGAGAAGATGAGGCGCGCCATGCGCGCGCATGACGGGCAGCAAAGGATCGAGCCGGCGCTCGCCGAGCGCCCGCGCCTCTTCGAGCGCCCCGGATGCGATCATGTGGTCGAAACGCGCATCAATCCGCGCGAAAAGTTCGGATCGGGACGGCTCAATGAAAAAAGCGGAACAACGCGCGGCGTCAAGTAACGCCGCGCGTCGCGCACCTTGGAATCGAGTCAAGGATTGTCCCGTGGCCTCGAAAATTTCCAAGGCGCGCAAAATCCGCTGGGGATCCGATGGGCGCAGTCGCCCGGCGGTCAAGGGATCCAGTCGTGCAAGTTCGCTGTGAAGGTCTTCGGACGACCGTCCTCGCGCCCGCTCCCGCACTCCCGCGCGCACTTCTGTCGGCACGGCGGGGATGTCGGAGAGACCTCGCAGCGCCGCCTTGAAATACAGCCCCGTGCCCCCCGCGACAACCGCGACCTGTTCCCGCGCCGCGAGTTCGCGCAGCGTCGCTCCAAAATCCTCCAGCCACCGGCCGACCGAATAATTTTCCGCGCCGTCCACATGACCAAACAATCGATGCGGCGCCTCTAGCTCCTCTTCGGGCGTCGGTCGCGCGGTGAGAATTCTGAGGTCGCGGTAGACCTGCATCGAATCGGCGTTAATTACGACGCCGCCATATCGACGCGCGACGCGTTGAGCGAGGGCCGACTTGCCGGACGCGGTTGGGCCTGCGATGAGAACGACGCGAGGCGGCATGGAATTTCGGAGCATGGTCCTATTCGCAACGAAGGGGGCGGGATGTCAAAATCCACTATCCCGTCGGTCGCGACATTTGTCGCGCCGCCGGGCGAAAAATTTACGCTGGACATCGCCGGCCGCGCTCTCGCCGCGGCGGGAGTGACGTCATTTCGTTCGCAATGGCTCGACGAAGGCGCCGCTCTCGACATGCTTTTCGAATCGACCGAAAAACCTTCACGAACGCTTGGGCCGAGGATCGAGGCCGCGCTCCACTCCTATCCCATCGACGTGATTGTCCAACCGCTCGCCTTTCGTCGAAAGGCCCTGCTCGTCGCCGACATGGACTCCACAATGATCGCGCAGGAATGTGTCGACGAATTGGCTGAAACGATCGGGCAAAGGGAGAAGGTCGCCAAGCTCACGGCGGCCGCGATGCGCGGAGAAGTGGACTTCCATGCCGCGCTGACTGCGCGCGTCGCTCTTTTCGAGGGCGTCCCGGTCGGAGCGGTCCAGAACATTGTCGATAGAATTACGCCCAACCCGGGGGCGCGCGCGCTTGTCGCCACCATGCGCGCTCGCGGCGCTCACGCTGTCCTGGTTTCCGGCGGATTTACTTTGTTCGCCGACCTGGTGGGCGCGCGTCTTGGGTTCAACGAGGTCTTCGCCAACCGATTGGAGATCGCGCAAGGTCGGCTCACGGGACGAATCGTCCCTCCCATCCAGGGCGCCGACGCCAAGGGCGAAATACTGACCAAGTTGTGTCATACGCGCGGGGTTTCCCCGGAGTCTACTCTGGCGGTCGGAGACGGAGCCAACGATCTTGTGATGCTGAGTCTCGCCGGCCTCGGCGTCGCCTATCGCGCCAAACCTCATGTCGCCGCCAGCGCGGCCTGCCGCATAGAGAGCGCGGACTTGACCGCACTGCTTTTCGCGCAGGGCTTTACGCGCGACAGTTTCGTGGAAAACTGAAATTTAGTCGAGCACTGTCCCCACACCGGGATTAAGGTCCGTCGGACGAGGGTGAACGCACCACCCGCCTTGCGGCGCTAAATCCCCGACGATCCTCCAGGTCCCGCTTCGCCGGGACACTCCGGGCCAGGAACCTCCGCTCAGCGGACGAGCGCGGGAGTGCTGGTCTGATAGGCGCTGTCAGTCGCGCATGAAACGCTCGTCACCGAGTAGAAGAAGTCCTGCGTTGCCCACGCCCCGACGCCGAGGCCGTCGAAAGCCTGAGTGTCTTCCCACGCGAAGGACCTCTGTTGACCGCAGGGCATGAGAAAACTCGCCTGCGTGACCGAGGCCATCTGAACTTCCGCGCTGTTAACATAGTAGAATAGATGGTTGATCGTGGCGGCGTCCATCGTGTTGAAGCTATAGGGAACGCTCGTTTTTGGCCAAGCCTGGGTGGCCGCGACACAGACGAGATTGGACGAGGGCTCCGGCGTGCTCGCGGATGGCGTTTGGTCCGGCGGGCAGCCATCGTAAGAAACCAGCATCGTCAGATAGGCGTATTCGTAATTGCTTCCCAGCGACACCGAGGTGGTCGGCCCCGTGAGCGTTCCTGGTCCATTTGGATAATCGCTCCAGCTCAAGGCCGCCATTTGGGCCGCCGATAAGACGTAGTTTTGATCGATGGGCTGATAGGTCCAGGACGCGAGCAGCGTATCCGACGAAGTTCCGCTGCTGTGAACATAGAGCTGCAGTTGCTTCCAAGCCCAACCTTTCGCCGCCTTCATATTGAAGGTGGCCGAGTTCGGAACCATCGTAGCGACGGATTTCAGGGTGGCGGTGGCGCTCGTAGAAACGTTGAGGCTGTCGACGCCGAGGACGCCCAGCATCGTCGAATCGAGCTGGCCCGAGGCGACGCCCGTGACCGAGCCGTCGGGGTTCGTGATCCAGTTCGACGTGACGCCGGAAAGGCCGGCGCCCGCGAGGTTGACCTGCAATACGCTCGCGGCGTCGTTAAAATTGGTCACGGCCTTGAGAGTGGCCGCGTCGAGTGCTTGTTGCAGTTTCGAACGGGCGCTCGTGGCGCGGGAATAGTCGATGGCCACGCCGGTGAGCATGACAATCGGGATGATCGCGAGCGCGAAAATAATCGCCACCGCGCCGGACTGTTGACGGCGAAACGCCCCGAACAGATGTTGCCAGTTCCTTACCGGCGCAGACTGTCCACCTTTCAACATGTCGTCATTCCCGTCCCCTTAACGCCGATTTTGTATAGACATTAGGAGATAAACGTCATGATTTTGCGCGAGATGAAGAATTTCATTACGTTTTTACGGGGTCGTGCTCGCCGCCGCTTCAGCCAGTAACAACTGGAAGCCGGCGTGGGAGTTTTTCAGGGGGATAACCCTAATTGAATCGTTGGAATCGCCTTCCTGGAGCACTGGACGCCCGCAAGGCCGAATCCAAGACGGTCGGGCCACGGAAGTTCTTGCCCGCGGAGCGCCCATCCGCGACAATGACGAACGGATGGAGGATACATGACGGGCGAGAAAATCGACGCGCTCCTGGCGTTGCGCCGGGACGGGCGATTGCTGGTCGGGCGCGACCGCATCGGACTTCTCGAAGCCGTGGCCGAACACGGCAGCATCACCAAGGCGGCCAAGGCTTCCGGTTTCAGTTACAAGACGGCCTGGGACGCCGTGGACGCCATCAACAATCTGCTCCCGAGCCCGGCTTTCATCACCAAGGCCGGCGGGCGCAGCGGCGGCGGCGCGCAGGTGACCGAGGAGGGGCGGCGTCTCATCGAGACCTTCCACCGGCTGGAAGCCCGCATGTCTCGCATCTCGTCCTTCATCGCGCAGGAGGGGTTCGCGGGTCACGACGAATTTGCCCTGTGGAGCCTCGGCATCAAAATTTCGACGCGCAACATGTTCGCGAGCGAGGTGATCTCGGTGCGCAGATGGCCTGTTGACGTGGAGGTGACGCTGAAGGTCACGGACGAAAATGTGATTCACGCCATCGTCACCAATGAGGCTGCGGATGAGTTGGAGCTGGAGCCCGGACGCAAGGCCCTAGCGCTGATCAAATCTTCCTTCGTCCGGCTGATCCCGGCCAATGCCGAGGAGAGCTTCGCGCGAAACCGCTTCCACGGCGAGGTCCGACGACGCGTCGACTCCGAGCGCAACACCGAAGTGAGACTGGACATAGGCTCCGGCAAAACCATGACAGTGGTGATCGCGCGCCAATCAGCCGAGGACCTCGACATAAAAACCGGAACGCCCGCGACGGCCACCTTTGACGCTGCTGACGTCATCCTGGCGGTCGACTGACCCCACGGGACTATCAGGTCTTTCGCCCGCGGTCGGCGAAAGCAGCTCCGCGCAAGCTCCCTGCCGTTTAATGCGCGCATCGATCGCCAACAATTCGGTTTGAGGCGCGGATGAATATTTCCCTACGCAAGGGCGAGAAGATTTATATGAACGGCGCGGTATTTCGGGTCGACAGGAAAGTGAGCATCGAGCTCCTCAACAATGTGAGCTTCCTCTTGGAGAATCATGTGATGAAGCGCGAAGAAGCGACAACGCCGATGAGACAGTTGTATTTCATTGTGCAAACCATGCTAATCGCGCCCGGCGACGCCGAGTCCGCGCTGAAGCTTTGCGCGGGAATGCTGGCTACCCTGCGCGATGCCTCGGGAGACCTGCGTCTGAGCGAAGGGCTGGCGGGAGTGGCCCGCCATGTCGGCGAGCGGCGCCCCTTCGAGGCGCTCAAAATCCTACGCTCTCTCTTTCCCGTCGAAGCCGAGTTGCTCGACGCGCGCTCGACCGTCTCCGAGCAAGCGCACGCCTAGCATTACAGTTGCGTATTTTGTTGATTTCTGACTCTCTGGGTCGCCATGATTCGTCATGGGGGACACGGGATGCTGGGAGCTTCGCTCGAGACAACTCTGGAACCGTGGGCGTCGCCACCGCGAGACGTGAAGCGTCCGTTGCGGCTACTGTTCACGCAAGCGCGGCTGGCGCTTTCGGCGGAGAATTTTCTCGACGCTTTGCTTGGTGAGCGGGCCATCGCGGCGAGGGTTCCGCTCTCGTTCGTCGCCGCCGATACGGTCCATGGGGTCATTGAGAGGGCGTCGCAGCGCGCCGGGAAACGCTACGCGCTCGGCGTCAAAGGCAATCAGCCCTTGCATTCCTGGGACAAGCCGCGGAAGGTCGCCGGAACGGCCAAGGAGATCTCCGACGCTCTGCCCACGTCCGCATGGCTCCGTCTCTCGGCGCGCTCCGGAACCAAAGGCGAGCGGTTGCACGGCTGGGCCTATCTCGAACTCGCCGATCTCGATGGCGACGACTACGACGGGGCGCTCGCCGATCAAGCATGGACGCGCGGCCTTTTGATTCGGCGCAAAATCGCCGATGGCGACCTCGCCCTCTTCACGACATGGGCTCCCCTGGGAACGACCATCAAAGGACTGGCGAGAATCGAAGGACATCGCGGGGCGATCGAAGACCGTTTCGAAACGACGAAGAACGAACTGGGCCTCGATCACAACGAAACGCGCTCTTGGCATGGCCGGCGGGTCAAAAAAAAGACTCCTTTGTCAGTGACAGGGAAAAAATGATTAAGTGCATAAATAAGGCGAAGCTTTACGATCTGGCCGCCGTGACTCCAGTGGTCGTGTGGCTTGGCCTTGGAATTGTCGGATCGTTGCTGAAAACCAAACAGATGATTGAGTCGCGAGAAGAGGCGCTTGCAATTTGTTCTCAAATTACGACAACCTTGTTTATGAGCCTTGTGATTGTTTTCATTATCATCAGGCGTCCGCCAATACGGAAATCAAAAGGATATTTACCCAGACTCGCTGGGATAAGCGGCTTTGTATTGCCATTTTTCTTTCTCGCGCTCCCTCGAGCAAACCTGACGCGCGCGATAACCGATTTTTCGTCCGCCGTTGTATTTTTGGGAACCGCGGCTTTAATCCTATCAGTTTGCTGGTTGGGACGTTCCTTCAGCATTCTTCCGCAAGCACGCGGTCTCGTAATCGAGGGCCCCTATCGGGTCATCCGGCATCCGCTTTATCTGGCGGAACTGTGCGTCCTGTTTGGACGCGTATGGGAATTGCAGCTGCCATGGCCGTTCATTGTGATGCTCATAGCCGTTGGGATTCAAATTTTGCGCATGCATTTTGAGGAACAGGTATTGTTGGAAGCATTTCCGTCGTATCGTGAATACGCGAATCGCACGGCAAGACTGATCCCGGGAATATACTGAGCTCGAAATCGCGAATTTTAATGGTTTCCAAGCGCCGCCCGGGCATCATACGATGCGGGATGAAACGGGGCGCCCAACCCATCGGTTCAGTTCATGGGCCAGTTGAGTCGCTGGCTGGAGCGAGGTGGCGAAAATGAAGATCGAGAAGAAAATACTGTACAAAAAAACTAATGTAATAAAATCAGACGACATTGATATAAGACCTCAGATTGCTTCTGACGTGTATGAGTTCATCATTCCAAACGCCGTAGCGAACCCGTTCGGTATCATTACCCATGGGCTCACGGTTCACCAAGAAAGCGTAATTAGTCGTCCGTGAAGAACGGACTTCACGCGGCGACGGGGTGATTTCCCGATTTTTCGGCGCGGCGGATGGCGAGGAGCGAGAAGGCGCAAAGAAGCGCCAGCCACGCGAGGAGGCGCCGGAAGTTGTAGCCGGCGGCGGCGAGGACGGCGTTGGCGGCGTCGCCGGCCGTATGGGCGAG
>JBAUVQ010000410.1:0-3031 GCA_049583305.1 Methylocystis sp. | reverse complement strand
GAAGGCACGCAAGCCACCGTCGACGAAGTGCTCGAATACGAGGCCGGCGTGGAGTTCGGCGGCGACAAGGTCGCCGACATTCAGGAAGTCGTGAACTACCGCAAGACGCTGACGCTGGCGAAGGAAGCGCTGGCCGAGCGGCCGATCACACTGTCGCTCGTCAGGCAAATGCATCGCGTCCTGATGGACAGCGTGCGGGGTTCAAACAAGAGCCCCGGTGAATTTCGCGTCGACCAGAACTGGATCGGTCCCGTAGGCTGCGCGATGGAACAGGCGACCTTCGTGCCGCCGTCGCCCCTGCGACTGCTCGATCATCTTCAAGCGTTCGAGGCCTATCTCGGCGTCAACGACTTCGACGCATTGGTTCAGACCGCGATTATTCATGCGCAATTCGAGTTGATTCACCCGTTCAAGGACGGCAATGGCCGCATCGGCCGCTTGATAATTCCGTTGTTCCTCTTCCAAAAGCGGGCGTTGGCAAGCCCAATGTTCTATCTGTCCGAATATCTCGAAAGCCATCGCGATCTTTACTACGCGCGATTGCGCGGCATCAGCCAGGAAGGCGATTGGACGGGCTGGGTCGAGTTTTTTCTCGACGCCATCGTCGCGCAGGCCCGCTCAAACACCGAGAAAGTGCGTGGAATCATGGCGCTTTACGAGGAGATGAAGCGCGGAATTCCCGAGTTGACGCGGTCGCAATACGGCATCCGGGTTCTGGATGCGCTGTTCGACCGGCCGATTTTCCAGTCCAGCGACTTTATCCAACGATCCAGCATACCTAAGCACACGGCCGCGCCCATCTTGCAAAAACTGCGGGACGCCGGGGTTTTGCAGCCGATCCGCGAGGCCAGCGGTCGCCGCCCCGCCGTTTTCGCTTTCCGGGAGCTTCTCAACCGCGCGGAGGGCCGCGATGTTTTTTGAGTCCGGTCCGGCATACACAAATCCCGTTGTGTATGGGAAAACGCGTTTTAGCAGACACAAATCCTTTTGTGTGGGTCCGGCCCCACGCAAATTTTCCGTTGCTCGCGGCGCCGCGGCGTCGGGCGGGCTGGAGGCAGCATGAGCTTTTCCCTGGACGACCTCGCCGGGATCATTCGCGCGCGACGCGGCGCGGCGGCCGAGAAATCCTACACCAGGAGCCTGTTCGAGGGCGGCGTTCCGCGCATCGCCAAGAAATTCGGCGAGGAGGCCGTCGAGACCGTCATCGCCGCGCTGGGAGACGATAAATCGGCGCTGACGGGCGAGGTCGCCGACGTGCTCTATCATCTTCTCGTGCTGATGGAGGCGCGCGGCGTGGCGCTCTCCGACGTGCTCGATGAATTGCAACGCCGCACCAGCCAGTCGGGTCATCAGGAAAAAGCCTCGCGCGGTGATCCGCGATGAACCCACGCGAAATGCCGGGCTCGATACTGACGGGGGCGGGCGAAATCGCCTCGCCCTACCGGCATTTCACCCGCGCGGAATGGGCCAGCCTGCGCGCCGACACCCCGTTGACGCTGACGCTCGAAGACCTCGCGCGGCTAAAATCGCTCGACGATCCGATCTCGCTCGAGGAAGTGATCGAAATCTACCTGCCGCTGTCGCGCCTGCTCGCGCTTTACGTCGCGGCGACGCAGGGGTTGTTCAAGGCGACGCAGCGTTTTCTTGGCGCCGAGGACGGCAAGGTTCCTTACATCATCGGCGTCGCCGGCTCGGTCGCCGTGGGCAAATCGACCACCGCGCGCATATTGAAGGCGCTGCTGTCGCGCTGGGCCAATACGCCGAAGGTCGAACTCGTCACGACCGACGGATTCCTGCTGCCCAACGAAGTGCTCGAACGCGACGGGCTGATGGACAAGAAGGGCTTTCCCGAGAGCTACGACAACAAGGCGCTGCTGCGCTTTCTCTCGGACGTGAAGGCGGGGCGCGGCAATGTCGAGGCGCCCGTCTATTCGCATTTGACCTATGACGTGGTCGAAGGCCAGAAACTCGTCGTCGACCGGCCCGATATTTTGATCGTCGAGGGCGTCAACGTGCTGCTCGCGCCGCGCCCGCCACGCGACGGGCGCGAAGTGCCCTTCGTTTCGGATTTCTTCGATTTCTCGGTCTATCTGCACGCCGACGAGGCCGTGCTGGAGCAATGGTACGTCGACCGTTTCCAGCGCCTGCGGCTGACCTCGTTTCGCGATCCGCGCGCCTATTTTCGCATCTACGCGGACCTGAGCGAGGAGGAGACGACGCGCGTCGCCAAGGACATTTGGGAGCGCATCAATCTTCAAAACCTGCGCCAGAACATCGCCCCGACGCGCCCACGCGCGAGCCTGATCCTGACCAAGGGCGCGGATCACCACATCGCGGAAGTGGCGCTTCGGAAATTGTGACCGGCGCGCGCCCGCGGCCCGAAGCCGCGAGGCGAAACGCGGCTCGCCTTAGATGGCGCCGGAGATCCAGCGCATCAGTTCGCCCTTGGGCGCGGCGCCCACCTTTTGCGCGACGGCCTTGCCGTCCTTGAAGATGATCAGCGTCGGGATCGAGCGGATGCCCAGCTTGCCCGCGACGCCCGGGCATTCGTCGACATTGACCTTGACGACCTTCACCTTGTCGCCGAGCTCCGTGGCGATTTCCTCCAGCGCCGGGCCAATCATCCGACACGGCCCGCACCATTCGGCCCAGAAATCGACGACGACCGGTTGGGTGGCCTTGAGCACATCCGCGTCGAAGCTGGCGTCGGAGACTTTATGCGTGGTCATGTCGTTCGTTCCTTTCGGCGTGAGCCCGGAAGTTAAGAACGGCGACCGCTTGCGTCAAGCTCGGATGCCGCTCTAAACGGCCGCGCGACGCGGGAAGCAAATATTCGGCTGCTGGGCGCCTCGCCTCGTCCCGGGTGACAGCTATCTCGGTTCTTCTCGCGAACTTCGGGACCCCTGGGCATCTCGAAAAATAGGGCTTCCCGGCGCGGCGCGAATCGGATTGAGGATTCGTAGGCGGCGCGAGCGGGGCATTGGCGATGGGGCAGCTTGGTTTTTTCGATTTGAGCCGGCGTCATGACGGG